>DASXQM010000318.1:0-4354 GCA_036507195.1 Pyrinomonadaceae bacterium
TACCGGGAATTTCTGCTCACGAAGAATTGAAGCTCTTGGTAGCAGCGGGGCTCAGTCCTTACGATGCGCTCCGTGCAGGCACCAAAGATGCCGCTGAATTCTTAAACGGGCTTGAAGAGTTCGGAACGATCAGCGTGGGCAAGCGCGCCGACATGATTCTTCTCGATGACAACCCATTAAAGAGAATCGAAAACTCCGCCCTCATTTCAGGCGTGATGGTGCGCGGGCGATGGCTCCCGCAAACCGACATTCGCAAAATGCTCGATGAACAAGCTGCTTCTTATTCGAATAAGAAGTAGACAGGGATGTTTAAGGGCACGAAGGTTAATCAACGCAATGCCGAAACTGTTTTCAGGAGATTGAAATGGCAACCCGAACACCAAACTTCAAGCACTTATTTCCGTTGAGCATTCTGGTTTCTTGCGCGGTTTTGCTGCTGCTCCTTTCTCCTGGTACGGAAGCGCAGGAGAAAGCGGCGCGGCCAAAGATCGCAATATTGGTTTTCGACAGTATTCAACTGTTTGACTTCATGGGCCCCTATGACGTCCTGCGGCGGGATAATGACGTCTATCTGGTGACGGAGAAGCCGGTGATCGAGACCTACGGCGGCACAATACCGTCAGTCAAGATCACACCCCAATACACTTTCGCCAATGCGCCGCGACCGGACGTGCTCGTGATTCCCGGCGGTGGCTCGAACAAACCGGGCAAACGTGGCGTAGGAACTCAAATTGAACAAGGCCGGAAACTGGCAGCGGAACTGATCAAGCGCGAGAGCTTGCCGGGTTTGTCGATAGCCGTCGCTGTTGATGGTAAGACTGTATGGTCCGAAGGCTTTGGTTTTGCCGATCTGGATAAGAAGGTACTCGCGTCGCCAAAGACTCGCTTCCGGATCGGTAGTCTCTCGAAGCTTCTAACTGCTGCAGCGCTCGCGCGAGCGTATGAAAAAGGTTTGATCGATCTGGATGCTCCCGTGCAACGGTACGTGCCAACGTTTCCGAAGAAGGAACAGGAAATAACTATCCGCCAACTCGCGGGGCATCTGTCAGGAATTCGCCAATATTCGAGAGATGAGTATATCAACCGCCGGAGCTACAGCACCGTGCTCAAGAGTTTGAACGTCTTTCAGGATTCGCCCCTGCTATTTCCTCCGGGCACGAAATACGGTTATTCATCATACGGCTACGATTTGCTCGGTGCCGCTATCGAAGGCGCGACAAAACAGAACTTTCTGAGTTATGTGCAACAACAGGTATTCCGCCCGTTGAAGATGAAATCCACCATCGCAGACAGTGCGCAAAAGGAAGTTCCCAATCGAACTCGCTTCTACTCACGTGATTCAACTGGTCAGATAGTCGCTGCGCCCGAGACCGACCTCAGCGACAGATTGCCCGCAGGCGGCTTTCTCTCAACCGTGGAAGATTTGGCGCGCTTCGGTTCGGCGCTTTTGAAGGATGGCTTCCTAAAATCCGAAACTCGAAATCTGATGTTCACTTCACAGCGGACCGCCGACGGAAAAGAGACAGGCGTTGGCCTTGCCTGGCGAATCAGCAAGGATGAGAAGGGGCGGCGAATCCTGCATCACGGCGGAGATTCTGTAGGGGCGAGGGCCTTCATGCTCATCTATCCCGAACAGAAGATCGTGGTGGTCATGCTGTCAAACTTAACGTTTGCCCGATTCGCCGAGCAGGATGCTTCTAAGTTTGCCGAACGTTTCATGCGGAACTAGAAACGGCTGCGCTGGGTAAGTTCGCGCAGAAAAAGTTAGGAGATAGACCAAACTGCGAGAGCGCAACTAAAGCTCTAAGAAGGCCCAAGGGAAAGTAGAGATGTTCATTGTGAATGGAAGTTTCTCAGTTGTGTTGGCTCTTGTGCTGGTCAATCTGTTTACGTTTCATACCGTTAACTCGAGCCAAGCACCAGAGGTTACGGTCAATGAAATCGTTCAGCGTTACATTGCGGCCCGCGGCGGTCTGCAAAAGATCAGGGCGGTCCGAAATCTGATCTTCAGAGGACCGAAACGCCCGGCCGGCAAGCCGGGACGTTTCATGGCCCGCGCGCGGCCTTTCTACTTCCTGGTCGGAGAGCCTGGAACCGACAGAGACTTTGCGGAAGGCTATGACGGAGCGGCTTGGGAATTCTACGGCGCCCCCGGCTTGGTTATTCGCACTAGCGATGCGCCAGCCGCAGCGTCCAAACACACAGGATACTTTGATGATCCTCTCGTCAATTCACTTGAACCCGGCTGGAAGATTGAGTTGCTCGGAAGCGAGAAGATTGGAGACCGTTCGGCGTACTGGTTGCGCGCTACTTGCCCTGACGGTTTTCAAAAAGACTTATTCGTGGATAAAGAGACCTGGCTGATCATTGCCGATCGCAAAGCTGCGCCAATTCATGCGTTCGGAGAGAGTATCAAGACTGAGACGCGTATCAGTGACTATCGAGATGTCAAAGGTGCTTTGTTTCCGATGCGGTTCGATGAATATGTGACCGCAACCGGAAAGCCGTTGAGCGACTTAAGCGGCGGCTGGGCAACAGTCGAAGCCAACGTGCAGTTGCCGCTCGATTATTTTTCGCCGCCGCCGGAACCAAAGACTCCTCTGGCGAGAATGCTTAATGGCGCATACGCCGCTCGGGGCATTCCCACCGATGCGCTCGGCTGGTACAAAGATTTTCGCGCCAATCCAGCCACCGCCGGAATAAATACCGAAGCCGGAATGGAAGCCGTCGGCTATCAATGTCTGAAAAACGGCGCCATCGACACCGGCGTGCTCTTGCTCGAAGCAAATGTTCGCGATTATCCGAAATCTGCCGCCGCGCACTTTGGTTTGGGTCGGGCCTATCGCGCGGCAGGCCGAGAGACCGAAGCCGTTGCGGAGTTTCGCAAAGCCCTCGCATTAGATCCCGACTACAAGCGCGCCGCCGACGCATTGAAGTCGGCGCAATAACGACTGGCGAAATAATTTTCCCGGCCATTGAAATCTTTCTTAAAGGCGGCTGGCCGGAAAAAGGCTCATACAGCATCTGAGCTGGGGAAGTTAAGACTGAACGACGCAAAACTTGGGCGTTTGAAAATGTCGGCCACCCTTGGGTATGTGGACCAGAGTCGAAACTAATTTCCAGGAGGTTGAAATGTTAACACGAAGACCGAATTTCAAACGGGTGCTTCCCGTGAGCATACTTTTTTCTTGCACGGTGCTGATGCTGCTTCTCGCCCCGGGTGCAGATGCCCAAGACAAACCGGCACGCCCTAAGATTGCCATACTGGTTTTCGACAGTATTCAACTGTTTGATTTCATGGGACCCTATGACGTTTTGCGGCGTGATAATGACGTCTATCTGGTTGCCGAGAAGCCAGTCATTGAAACTTACGGCGGCACGATGCCGTCAGTGAAGATTACTCCCCAGTACACTTTTGCCAATGCGCCTAAAGCAGACGTGCTCGTGATCCCCGGAGGTGGCTCTGACAAGCCGGGCAAGCGGGGAGTTGGCACCCAGCTGCAAAATCCAGCCGTAATTAAATGGGTCAAAGAGACTGCCGCCAAATCGAACTACGTGCTCACAGTTTGCAATGGCGCATTTATCGCCGCGGAGGCCGGACTCCTGGATGGAATGACAGCCACGACCTTTCACACCATGATCGACGATCTCAAGCAGGCCTATCCCAAGGTGAAAGTGATTGACGACCAGCGTTTCGTAGACAATGGCAGAGTAATCTCAACTGCAGGAATTACCTCGGGAGTCGATGGCGCCTTGTACTTGAATTCAAAGCTCCACGGGAGAGCGGCCTCGCAATTGGCAGCATTGAGTTTGGAGTATGCCTGGGCTCCGGAATCGACATTTGCGCGCGCCGCGCTGGCGGACATGAGCATTCCGGACGCTGTTTACGAGGCCATCGAGCCGGCGGCCGAGCTGACGAACTATTCCGGCGATCGTGACTCCTGGACTTCCACCTGGAGGCTTAAGGAGCCAAACTTTCAGGTAGTGGCGGAGGGTGTCTCAGAGATCATGGAACAACAAAAGAATGTGAAACGTATCGATCCCAGGAAACTTGATTGGAGAGTGATCGGCCGCGATAACACGCTTTGGCTTCTTCGTGTGGAGAAACTCGGCGATCAGGAACTCGCGGTGCGCTTTCAGAGGGCCAAGTAATGACTCGCGTGTCCGAATCAATGCGTCGGGCGCTCCGAAAATCTCCCGGAACGATTCGTAAACTGCTTTCACTCGCCTTGCTGCTGTTCACTGGCTTGTACTCTTTGATCACACTCTCTTGGGTATCTGGCGAACTCGTTTACGCACAGGAGAATTCGCGCCCGAACGTTCCGATTCAGAGGACAGAGGTCGCAAAGTGGCG
>DASXQM010000319.1:0-7823 GCA_036507195.1 Pyrinomonadaceae bacterium
CGCCCATAGCTGCCCGGATAAATATTGAGGAGAAGAAATTGACGCGAAGGAATTAACGCGAAGCGATTAAGACAAAGAGACTAACGCGCCGTTTAGAATGCGGACTTGTCCGCTGCCGCACGCGCAGGGCACAAGTGCCCAATCTAAACGGAGCGAGATTTATGTTTGGTACGAGTGCTCAACCTGAGCGGAACGCAATTGATTCTTAGTGACGTGGTAATGTTTCCGAGTGGAGGATGAAAACTTGACATCGCAACTGATCGAAAACGTGCAGCTCTCTCGCACAGTTTCCACTATCGCCTTGATCGTAACCTGCCTTGTCACTTTCGCTGCGACTGCAAAGGCTCAAGTCCTTGGCGATCCGGTTGATGTTAGCCAGGATTTCCAGAAGATGGAGAATGTTTACTTTGTCGGCAGCAAGGTGGTGGATTTTGATCCGGCTACCGGTCAGGGCACGCTGCAGTGGAACCGGTATGTTAGGAGCACAACGCTCTCATTCAACAAGATGGATGTCACGTTTGCGCGCGGCAAATCAACCGAGTTTCCCGGCACCGAATACGATCAGGATCCGACGTTGCCCTTTTCCATTACCTTCGTCAGCCCGCGCACCATCAGGCTGCGACTCAACACGCGCGAAGTGCCACTCAGCGACGGATCTTCATTAATGCTTGCCGGCCCCGTAGCGAAAGACAACTCCTGGAAAGTGCAACAGACTGATCAAGCAATCATTTATACCAGTGCGTTTGGACAGGTGCGCATTATCAAGCAGCCCTGGCACATTGAGTTTTACGATAAGGCCGGCCATTTACTGACCCGCACGCAGAACATCGGTGATCCCAACACGTACATCACCCCGATTCCTTTTTCTTTCGTCCGTCGCGCGAGCGACTTGAGCCGTCGTATTGCCGCCACGTTTCAGCTTCAGCACGACGAGAAGATTTTTGGCTGCGGCGAGTCCTTCACGGGTTTGAACAAACGCGGTCAGCACGTCGTCGAGTTTGCGCGCGACGGCATGGGCACGCAGAACGAATACATGTACAAGCCGATCCCTTTCTTTCTTAGCAACAACGGCTATGGCATGTTCGTGCACACCAGCGCGCCGGTCACGTTTGATTTCGGCAAATACTATGACGCGCACAACGTCATTTATTCCGGTGACGAAAACCTGGACATCTTTGTCTTTCTCGGCGAGCCGAAAGATATTCTTTCTGAGTACACGGCCGTGACTGGTCGCAGTCCGGTACCGCCGCTCTGGTCGTTTGGCTTTTGGATGAGCCGCATCACCTACAAATCGGAAGACGAAGTGCGCGAGGTGGCGGCGAAGCTCAGGGCGCATAAGGTGCCGGCGGATGTAATTCACCTGGACACTGGCTGGTTCGAGACTGACTGGCGTAGCAATTATCAGTTTTCTACTTCACGATTCCGCGATCCGGCAAAAATGATCGCCGACCTGAAGCAGCAGGGATTTCATGTCAGCCTCTGGCAGTACACTTACTTCACCAGTAAGAACGAACTGTTCAAAGAGTTGGTCGACAAAGGCTATGAGGTGAAGAATGACGGCGGGTCGCTGCCGTTCGAAGATGCTGTTGTCGACATGAGTAATCCGGAAGCAGTGAAGTGGTATCAGGCAAAACTGTCGAACCTCCTCAAGATGGGGGTGGGCGCGATCAAGGCGGACTTTGGTGAAGGGTCGCCGCTGACAGGTCAATACGCTTCGGGGCGCACAGGTTGGTACGAGCACAATCTTTATCCGCTGCGTTACAACAAGGCCGTCGCCGACATAACCAGAGCTGTAAATGGGGAGAACGTCATCTGGGCGCGTAGCGCGTGGGCCGGCAGCCAGCGCTATCCACTGCACTGGGGTGGTGATGCCGAGAATACGAATTCAGCGATGGCCGCGGAACTCAGAGGCGGATTGTCGTTCGGAATGTCAGGCTTCACCTTCTGGAGCCATGATGTGGGTGGCTTTGTCGAGCGCGCGCCCCGTGATCTTTATCGCCGCTGGCTGGCCTGGGGCGTATTGACTTCGCACACTCGAGCGCACGGCGCGCCGCCACGTGAGCCCTGGGAATACGACGAGGCTTTAACCGAGGACTTTCGCCGGGCGTTGGGGCTGAAGTACTCGCTTATGCCTTACATCATTGCGCAGGCAAAGGAGTCTTCGGCGCACGGCTTCCCCATGCTGCGCACGCTCTTCTTCGAGTATCCGGATGATCAAACGTCATGGACGATTGATGATGAGTACATGTTCGGATCGAGCCTGTTGGTGGCTCCCATGTTTGACGAAGGTGTGAGCCGTAAGGTCTATCTGCCCCCCGGCGCGTGGATCGATTATCAAACCGGCAAGGTATATCAGGGCGCGCAGTGGCATCAGATTACTCCGGGACAGATACCCGTCGTGTTGCTGGTGAAAGATCATTCCGTGCTTCCGCATATCAAAGTGGCCCAAAGCACTGCGGAGATGGATTGGAACAATGTTGAGCTGCGAGTTTTCAGCACCGACAGTTCGCCTGTCTCGGGACTGTTTGCGCTGCCTCAGGGAGATCTGAAGACACTGAGGTTGGATTCCGCCCCGAGTGGCTTTGCGCTCAAGAATGATCCGCTGTCCGGGAAGGTGAAGTGGCAGATCAGTCGCGCACCCGCGAAGTAGTGTTCTATTGGTTCTAGCCTGCGAAGCTGGTGGTAGCATAGAATCTCGCACCCAACGCGAGATGCTGGCAGGCGGCGTGGTCGCGGCTCTGCCGCCCGATGTGCGGTGGCGGCTATGCCCCACCGGAGCGATTCCTATTTATTCCTGGGGCTAAGCCCCGGGGGCGTAGCCCCATTTCTTCCAGGCACCTATCGGAAGGTCACAGACCTTCCGCACATCGGACGGCACAGCCGTGATCAGCCTTCGCAGGCCCTAGGATGACCCAATGTCCATAACCAGACGAGACGCAATCAAGCTATTGGCAGGAGCGGTTCCCGCTTTGAAGGCGGCGCGAGTCTTTGCCGGCCAGCAAAGCGAGCGGCGCATTGAGTCCGGGCCGTTCAAACCGACCCGCGAATCGCTCAAGGCTTACCGCATACCCGAATGGTACCGCGACGCGAAGTTCGGTATCTGGGCGCACTGGGGACCGCAGTCGGCCGCCGAATACGGTGACTGGTACGCGCGCGGCATGTACCTCGAAGGGGAATGGCAATACAAACACCACGTCCAAACCTATGGCCATCCGTCGAAGTTTGGCTTCAAGGACGTGATCGAAACCTGGAAGGCCGACAAGTTTGACCCTGACTATCTCGTTGGACTCTACAAACAGGCGGGCGCGAAATACTTTGTCAGCATGGGAGTGCATCACGACAACTTCTGTCTCTGGAACTCGAAACACACGCGTTGGAACTCGGTGCAGATGGGGCCGAAGAAAGACATCGTTGGCCTGTTTCGGAAAGCAGCGTTGAAACACGGATTAAAGTTTGGAGTGACCGAACATCTTTGGATCACCTACAAGTGGTTTTCCGTCAGTCACGGCGCCGATAAGTTGGGCGAGTATGCCGGCGTGCCCTACGACGGTGCCGATCCGAAATATGCCGACCTCTATCTCGACTGTCCCAGGATCTACAAGGAGCTGCCCTGGGATGAAGAAGGCATCCCGGAATCGTGGAAGCGCACCTGGTTTCTGCGCGTCAAGGATCTGATAGACCAGCACCAACCCGACTTTCTCTACAGTGATGGTTCACTGCCGTTCCAGCAGTGGGGCCTGGACATGGTGACGCACTATTACAATCAGAACGCGCGGCTTCATCACGGCAAAGTAGAAGGCGTTTACACGAGCAAACATCCGGAGGATTGTGCGGTCGGCACCTGCGCGCTCGATGTTGAGAGAGGAGTGGTCGAGGACATCTGGCCCAACCCCTGGCAGACAGATACCTGCATCGGCAACTGGCACTACCAGAAAGGGGCAACTTACAAGTCGCCGAAGATCATTATCGACCTGCTGGTCGACATCGTCAGCCGCAACGGGAACCTGCTGCTCAACTTTCCACTACCGAACAACGGCATGTTGGATGCTGAGGAACTGAAGATCCTGGCCGAGATTACGAAATGGATGGCTACGAACGGTGCGGCAATCTACGCAACGCGGCCGTGGAAGATTTACGGCGCGGGCTCGAGCACGCAAGCAACGACCGCCGACGCCAAGTTCAACGAGAATAAGCGCACGGAACTGACTGCCGCGGACGTCAGGTTCACAACCAAAGGGCAGACGCTCTATGCGTTCATCATGGGCTGGCCGCAAAAACAGGCGCTGATTACGTCGCTCGCGACAAACGGCAAACATGTCGCAGGCAAGGTGCGCAATGTGGAGCTGTTGGGTTATCAGGAAAACCTGCGGTGGACGCAGGACGAATCAGGGCTGAAGATCCAACTGCCAGATGAGAAGCCCGGCTCGCATGCGTTTGCATTCAAGATAGACGGACTTGATCTGCGGTAGGGTTTCAGGTCTGAACTTTGGCTCGCAGATCCTTGTTTGAAGACAAGGATGCAATTAGACCGGTTGCTGTTTAGAAAGGGCACTTGTGCCCCGGATACCGCGGGCGGACAAGTCCGCTCTCTAAACGAACAGTTGCTCCGGGGCTGAAACTTTTCGAGCCGCCGAAGCTGAAATCTAATACACACCGTTGAATGAGGAGATGCTTGCTGTTGCTGTAAACATTCGGCTCCTACGGGGCTAAACGACTTATGGCAACGACTTGAGCCTATGGACCGCAGGAACTTCATAAAGGATCTGGCGATCTCCTGCGCCGCCGGCACTGTGGCCGCGAACGTGGCGCGCGGCGCTGAGAAGTTTCTGCCGGCGGACGAAGGCGACATCAATGCCAGCCTCATTCCGCGCTGGCGTGGTTTCAATCTGCAGGGCAACTTTCCACCCCGGGGACAGACGCAATCGCGGCCGGCGTTTGACGAATTCGACTTCGCCACGATGGCCGAATGGGGATTCGACTTTGCTCGACTGCCTCTTTCATATTGGGTGTGGGGTCGAAAAGATGACTGGTCCGTGATCAATGAAGAGCCCCTGAAAGAGATCGATCGCGCGGTTGAGTTGGGTAAGCAGTATGGCCTTCATATCAACCTCAATTTTCATCGCATACCGGGATACTGCATCAACAATCGCGAGTTGGAACCGGCTGATCTTTTCTCGGGCGCCAAAGCCGAACGGGACAAGGCCCTGGAGGCCGCAATCTTCCATTGGAAAGCCTTCGCTAAACGCTATAAAGGCATTCCCAATCGCCGGCTGAGTTTCGATCTGATCAACGAGCCGCCCAAAATGAGATCGTACGAAGGCTATCTGGAAGAGCGTTACGTAGAAATAGTAAAGGCCCTTGTTAGAGGTATCCGTGAAGTTGATCCGCACCGGCTAATCGTTGCCGACGGCATCAATATAGGCCAGGCGCCGGTCATGGGAATTGCTGATCTGGGTCTGGTCCAAAGTACGCGCGGCTATTTGCCAAAGGCAGTGAGTCACTACACCGCCACCTGGGTTCCCAAAGATGAATTCGAGAGCTTCAATCTTCCCACCTGGCCGTTTAAGGACGATAAAGGGACGGTCTGGGACCGCGCCCGGCTGAAAAGGGAAGACATCGACCCGTACAAACCACTGGTAGCGAAAGGCGTTCAAATACACGTCGGCGAGTGGGGTTGCTTCAATAAGACCCCGCACGCCGTGGCGCTGGCCTGGATGGAAGACAGCCTCTCACTTTGGAAGGAAGCGGGTTGGGGATCTTCGATGTGGAATTTGCGCGGGTCGTTCGGCGTCATGGACAGTGAACGCCAGGACGTTCAGTACGAAGACTTCAAAGGCCATAAGCTCGATCGGAAGATGCTGGAACTATTGAAGCGGTATTAGCAGTATTCAATGTCGGTCCTTCGGGCCTGAAGCAATGATGTGCGCTTCTTTCCACGCCCTCAACGGACGCGGCTACTGAATACCGGCCGTTCGGGCCGAAGAGGAGATCTAAATGAGTCATGCTCGGACAATCTTAAAGAAACGCCCGCACTTGGTGGCATTGATTACGGCGGCGGTGTGCTCTCTTGCGGCTCTTTTGCCGGTGAGCTACGTTCAGGCACAAGATGCTCGGCAATTCGAAGCAACGTTGGTGCTTCACGCCGATCAGCCTAAAAACACAATCAATCGCAACCTGTACGGTCAATTCGCCGAGCACCTCGGCCGCGTGATTTACGACGGCATCTGGGTCGGCGAAGGCTCAACGATTCCGAACACACGCGGCATCCGCAACGATGTCGTCGCGGCACTGAAGAAACTGAACATCCCCGTTTTGCGTTGGCCGGGCGGTTGTTTTGCGGACGAGTATCACTGGCGCGACGGCGTCGGCCCACGCGATCAACGCCCCAGGCGGATTAATACGTGGTGGGGCAGAGTCATCGAGACGAACGCCTTTGGTACCCACGAGTTCATGGACTTGTGCGAACTGATCGGCGCCGACGCCTACGTGGGCGGCAACGTCGCCAGCGGCACGCCCCACGAGATGATGGACTGGATTGAATACATGACCTCAGATTCCGATTCCAGTCTGGCCAATCTCCGCCGCCAGAATGGGCGCGAAAAGCCATGGAGAGTCCCCTATTTTGCGGTCGGCAATGAAAACTGGGGCTGCGGCGGGAACATGCGCCCAGAGTATTACGCTGACGTGTATCGCCGCTACGCTACCTTCGTCAAGGACTACTCTGGCAACAGGATCCAGAGAATTGCCAGCGGCGCCAGTGATCAAAACTACGGGTGGACGGAAGTGATGATGTCGCAGGCCGCAAAGCAGATGGAGGGCCTTTCGCTCCATTACTACACGTTACCGACTGGCGACTGGGATAAGAAAGGGTCGGCCACGCAGTTTGGAGAGGACGAGTGGCACGCAACGCTTCTTCGCACGCTCCGAATGGATGAGTTCATTCAGAAACACAGCGCGATTATGGATAAGCATGATCCGCAAAAGAAGGTCGGGTTGATGGTGGACGAGTGGGGCACCTGGTATGACGGGGAGCCGGGTACAAACCCGGGAATGCTGTACCAGCAGAACGGTATCCGAGACGCACTCGTCGCCGGCATCAATCTGAACATCTTCAACCAGCACTCGGACCGCGTGCAGATGGCCAACATTGCTCAGATGGTCAACGTGCTGCAGTCAATGATCCTGACCAACAAGGAGAGGATGATCGTCACGCCGACTTACCATGTTTTCGAGATGTACAAGGTCCATCAGGGAGCGACGTTGATACCCGTGGAAATTACCGCGCCAGACTACACCTTCTCAGGGACATCGTCAGGGGCGTCTGTTCCTTCCCTGCATGCATCAGCCTCGCGCGACCAGACCGGCAAGCTTCATGTCTCAATCGTGAACCTCGACCCGAAACGCTCCGCTCGGGTCTCAATGAGAATAGCTGGGGCTGCACCTGCGAACATCACTGGCCGTGTACTGACTGCGCCGGCAATGAACACCACAAACACTTTCGAGAAGCCTGACGCTGTTCGACCCGTACGCTTTACTGACTTTGAAGTCCAGGGTGATCAAATCAAATTAGATTTGCCATCGAAGTCGGTCGTCGTGTTGGAGCTGCGGTGATTTGATTTTCTAGCAGGCTGCGTCTCATTCGCAGTCACGCGTGCCGCGGGCCCATGAAGTCAATACCACCTAGCGGGTAGCGGGTGGGTCATTCGCCACGGGGCCACTCAAGTCGCGGCCCAATGAGTTCAGTACCTCCTCGTGGTAGAGCCTGTGTCAAAACTCAGAAATCCCACCCACGGAAGTGGGTGGATGGTTCAAGTCCGGGCTAC
>DASXQM010000320.1:0-3546 GCA_036507195.1 Pyrinomonadaceae bacterium
ATTCCGGTCGGTCGGCGGTGCAAGCTCGCCAAGTGTGGCACGAACTTGCTGCTCGCGACCATCGCGAAGGATAGTAAGCGTTACTTCCGCGCCTGGCCCCGCGCTCGCTACCTGGTTTCGGAAGACATTGGGATCGTTTACTTCAACGCCATTGAACGAGGTAATGACGTCGCCCGCCTTTAGGCCCGCGCGGTCAGCAGAGCCGCCTGGCTGGATCTGGGCCACCACCACTCCTTTGTTCTCCTTTATGCCGAGAGCCCTGGCGGCGTCGGTATTCGCTCTGACCACCGTAATCCCGAGTTGCCCGCGACGGACCTTGCCGGTCTTGACGAGCGTGTCGCTAACGGTGCGCGCCATGTTGGATGGAATCGCGAAGCCAATGCCGATACTGCCTCCCGAAGGCGAAAGGATTTGTGAGTTAATGCCGATGAGTTCGCTGTTTGTGCTGACGAGCGCACCACCTGAATTGCCCTGATTGATTGGCGCATCAGTTTGCAAAAAGTCTTCAAAGCTGCCGGTGCTTAAGCCTGTTTGGCGACCTTTGGCGCTGATGATACCCATCGTGACTGTTTGCCCGATGCCTAAGGGGTTGCCAATCGCCAGCACGACGTCTCCCACACGCACCTTATCCGAATCGCCTAAGGCCAGCACCGGGAGGTTCGCGGCATCGATCTTCAGCACGGCTAAATCGCTCAGCGGATCGGAGCCCACCACCTTTGCGTCGAGAGTGCGGTTGTCATTCAAATCGACTTTGATCTGTTCGGCGCCATCGATCACATGGTGGTTCGTTAGAATGTAACCGTCAGTGCTGATGATGACGCCTGAACCGAGACCGCTGCGGCGCTGCTCGGGCATTTGCTGAGGTAAGCGGTCACCAAAGAACTGCCGGAACATCGGATCATCCATAAACGGATACTGTTGCGGCGCGCGCACACGCATTTCTGAGTGAATTGTGATTACCGCCGGCGATACGCGACTGACTACATCGGCATAAGATACGACCGGGCCGGCTGTGCTGCTCGGAGGACCGCTGTTGATCGGTGGGTTATTGACGCCCGGATCTGAAGTCGAGGCGAAACGCACGCCCTGGGAGTTGCCGCGATTACATGCCCCCAGGGAAAAAATTAGTATGAATAGAATAAACAGGACTCCAATCTGTCCCTTCGCGATCACGAATTTCTTGTCGCTCATATGCCCTCCTCATTCAATACTCTGAGCCCACTCGCCGTGGTGAAACCCCAGCAGTGATCTCATCGATTACTAACTAGCTCCAACTCTCGCGGCCTCCAGATAGCTTCAGACAGCAGTCGGCACCATGTGAGGCAGGGAGCGCTCCAGCCCGCGCAACTTGAAGCCGAGAGCCAGCAGCAGGATGCCAAATATAACGGCATACAGCCCGATGAGCCAGACGACAGCAAGAGTTCCGGCAACTGGGTTGTAGAGCAGCACTGCGCCGAACAGTATCGAGATAATCCCACTCGGCGCCAGCAGCCATTCGCCGCTGATATGTTTGCGCAACTGAATCGCCGCAGCGATTTGAAAAGCTCCGGTCACAATCGCCCATGAGGCGATCAGGATAAGCAGGATCAAGGCCGTGATGGCGGGTACGATGAACGCATAGACACCCGCGGCGACGCTCAACACGCCCACTAAGATGAGATCTCTTCCGGCGAATACAGCTTGCCGTCGATGTCGATGCGGACCGCATCGTTGGGCCCGGGAACTACCTTGTAGGGAACCTGTTTCAGTTCCTCCGTCACTTCGGAATACTTGCGACGCTCAGTAGCAGCGAAACGTGACGAGAATATCTTGGCCACAACGGAAATATTTCGCTCCTCCGGCGCTAATCAAGGCACCTTGTCCTCATCATCGCTTCCTTCTCACCAGCTTTAATGCGGCATTTCGCTTTCTACCTGCAATTCGTTTTTCACGTCGAAAAGTCCCGGCACACTGCGCGCTCTCATATAGGCCAATTGAGCGTCGGCCTTGTTCGCCACTATTCCTTTGAGCGTGGCGCGTCCGTGGTCGACGATGATGTGAATCGGCGGTACAGCTTGAGTCGCATACCGGAAGAGTGGCGAGTTCCAGTTGTAGATCGATCGATATAGCGCGACCCGGAGCCGGTCATCTTGCGGAGAAAGTGGCAACACCTGGATCTCGTTCACCACCTTTGACACCCCATCAATATCCTTCACGCGCGCTTCCGCGTCGGATTTTGTCGTTGGACGGACCACCTGCCCGCGCAGCACTACCGTATTGTCGGGCTGCACCTCAAATTGGAGCCAGTCGAAGACTCCGTAGTAAGGCAGAGTTACCAGCTCATGACGCACCTCTTTGATGATATGGGCGGTACTGGCCTGTGGCGTCACCATCCCAAACGCACTACGTACCACTGCTGAAGCGAATACTGAGATCGTCAAAAGAATGACGAGAGCCCTTAGCTTTCTATTGCCCATTGTCGAGTTTCTCCTTTTTCATATTTGCTGCTGAGCGAACGTTCGATTCATGCGCCCCCTGCGTTCCCAAAAACTTGCTATTTCCCCCTGACATGATTGCGTTCTATTAGTACACACCGCATGCCACCAGGTTGTACCGATGGTTTACGATCTTTTGCCTTGCGTTTGGTTTGCAATCCAGAAATTGAGGTCGGAAAGGCGCGTTGAAACGATGGATGAAAGTTCCCAGTGGGTTAAATCGCCCGGCCACGGAATGCCGCGTCGAGGTGAGAAAACTGCGCCCCGTCGTGCGGAGCGGGAATAATATTGTTTTCGCGAGCGGGAAGTTATGGGCCTGGTCGTGACCGGCATGCCGAATAAGCTGATCAGGTGAGAGCACGCAAGGGCCGTCGAAGGTTCAAGAAGAGATCCGGTCAATACAGAACCGAGCGCGGTAGCGCCGGAGGCTAGAGTCAACTTCAAATATTAAGTCGCGCGGGCTCAGGCTTGTTTGCAAAGTTGAATTTAGCATCCGGCGCTACCGCGCTTCTTAGAAACTGACGTGTGAGTCGTTGATTCTATTAAGGCGAAAAGTTTCATTTCGTTATCTGCTTGTCGCAGACGAGCAAAGCTCCTCGGTTCTGTATTGGAGTATGTTTTGCTCCGAAGTTGACTGTAGTATAACGTCATTGAGGCGAAGCTTAATGGCAAAATGAAAAATGAGAAACGAGAAATTAGTGCTGTCCCAAGGTTTGTCGACAATACTGCCTTGAGTTGTGTAAAACGGAAAACCGCCGACCTTTTTGACAACTAATCACAATTGGTACTGATGTAAATGTGTAGGCCCATCGTCGCCCGGATCCGTTCGGGACTGGCTTCTAACCACGAACTGTCAGCACCGCACGCTGCCACTCCACTTCGCAAGACGGCGCTCAACACAGAACCGTGAGCGGGCCGGGGACCCCGGCGCGGCAGCCGCGCTGGGGTGGTGGTAGCGACCGGATGCTACGCTCAACCGGCCGACTCGCTCGAAGAAGTTATGACTGAACAGGACTTAATTAACGCCGTTGCCTATGTTTGTATGACCAAGGCGAAGCTTGACCTTGACTAA
>DASXQM010000321.1:0-14161 GCA_036507195.1 Pyrinomonadaceae bacterium
TGTCTGTCCTGCTCATCGCAATTGAGGTGCAACTTGTGCCCCCGCGAGGCGGACAAGTCCGCTTTCTAAACGACCTTGATCTATGCACCGTTTAGAGAGAGCACTTGTGCTCCCCGCGAGGCGGACAAGTCTGCTTTCTAAACGACCTTAATCTATGCACCGTTTAGAGAGAGCACTTGTGCTCCCCGCGAGGCGGACAAGTCCGCTTTCTAAACGACCTTAATTTATGCACCGTTTAGAGAGAGCACTTGTGCTCCCCGCGAGGCGGACAAGTCCGCTTGCTGGATGAATCCCCACGTAGCCGCGTATCATGCGCATCGGTGTCGTTGCGGGCTTGCCTGTTCTTGCGATCTCAATTCCATGACCGTCAAAAACTCGATCACGATCACTGGCTCGCGAGACCTTGATCGTGAGACTGCACGCGCACTTTTTGAGGTTCACCTCTCATCGTTCCTGAATCAAGGCCGCACCTGGTTGCTCAGCGGCGCTCGCGGCGTAGACCACTGGGCGATGGAGTGGCTGACGGAACAAAATGAAGTTTGCTGGGCTGTGGTTCCGTATACGCGGGCTAAGCAGCCCCGGTGGGTTCAGCCCTGGTTTGACGAGATCGATCGTGTCGTTGAGTTGCAACTACCAAAACGCAAGAGTGCCTATGCTATCCGAAACCGCCACATGATCGACCTTTCGCAGGTAGTGTTTGGCTTTTGGACTGGAAAAGGCGGCGGAACTATCAAGATTCTACGATATGCATTGCGGCAGCGAAAAGAGGTACACGGGTTCCCTGTAGCGGCGGAGTGATTAGAGCTGGCAATCTTGCCTACGCGAACAGGGAATAATCTCATCCCGGCGTTAAAATGCCCGGGCTAAATTCATACCGACGCTACGCGTCGAAAACACTTGATCATGGGTTCCCTTAGTTTGTCGCGGCTCAGCGACAAGCCATAAAGTTTATGAGACACCTTCGTCGCTGACTCACTTGCCCGTGCCTTCGGCAAGTTGTTTGAAGTTCAGCAGTTGGCGCCGCATCATTATCAAATCTCCCCACGGCAGCAATGCTCCCATCACCTTGCCCTTAATCCCACTCGGGTATTTCGCGATTAGCTTGACGAGCAAACGACAGGAATTCTCGCTGGTTGAAAGGACGACGTAGCTGACGCCAATGTCACCAAAAGTTTTTGAGGCGCCCGAACGAAGCTTCATTCGAATAGTCAGGTGTCGACCTTGCTCAAATCTGACCAGGGTGAAAATGCTCATCACGTCCTGGCCGATAGCGAGATTGTCGAGACCCGGACTCAATTCAAGTGGACTCTGCCGCCCGCCATTATCAATCCAATCGTAGCTATATGGCGCGACGCGCAGCTGGCAGAGCCACCGGAAGATAATTTTTGCTGGCGTGTGTATGGTCACACCGCGATACAATACAGCGTCTGGTTGTGCAATCAGATTGTCACAAGGATAGACAAGCTCGCGTTCTTGCTCAGTCGTTCCCCAGGTCTTACTGATCGAATTCATCGCGGAGGTGGTTAGTGTGAATCATTCCATCCGAAGGAAGTGTGCCGCCAAAGCTAAGTCGAGATTCATCGCACAATGCTTTCTGGTCGTTGTTCTCTTCTCCATTGGTATTGTGGTCAGTAATGCGCAAAATCCGACCTCACCAGCACCTACTCCAAGTCCTACGCCTTCGGTTGACGATGATAGTCCACAAAGTTGGAAAGAGTTTACGGCGGCGGAGGGTGGTTTCACAGTCATGATACCCGGCATTCCAAAAACCTCATCAGTTTCGACCGAAACAGCCCAGGGCCCAATCATGCTTCACAACTTCGTGGTGCAAACAAAACTCGCCCTATACTTTATCTCTTATGCCGATTTTTTCGTGTCTGCGGAAACGCCGGATGCCGTCAGAAAGGTGCTTGACAGTGGACGTGACGAAGTTTTGTCAAACGGCGCAGCACTGATTTTTGAAACCGATGTAACACAGAACGGACTGGTCGGCAAAGAAGTGATCTTCAGCCGGCAAGGCCTCATTTTCTGGGTGAGAATGTATCTCGACAAGAGCCGGCTTTATCAGGTAATAGCGGGAACGCAACCCAATATTGCTTTTCGGAATGGTCAGCCAAGCGCTAATCCTGCAGATCTCGCCGAACCCTTTAATCGAAACTCCAGGAGATTCTTCGACTCGTTTAAACTGATTAAGAATTAGATTCGCAAACAGTACTCGTTGCAACAACCAAGCGCATCCGCAACCGGACAGTTTGGCGCGCTATGGAAAATGGGCCAGTGCTGAGCGCTTGCGACAATTTCTGTTGCAAAGTTCTTCTAGCCTGATCTACGTTCTCAAGCTCAAAAGCGAGATGGACGAAGACAACACCAGGAATCCGCCTGTCCAAGGGCCTGCGGAACCAACGCTATGGGGGCTGCGACATCGTGAGTTGCGCATAATTGCGATCGTCGTGTCCATCAAGGCGCTGTTCTTTCTATTCGCAGTCCAGAGCTATCAGGTGCTACAAAATCAGCGCGTCGTGGGAGTGCGTGGCTGGCTGGAGATTTGGAATCGTTGGGACGCGCTAAACTACCAAAAACTGGCGCAGTTTGGTTACAGCGCCACAGGCGAACGGCAGCCGCTGTTAGTCTTCTACCCGCTATATCCCTGGACCGTGAGGCTGGTCGCATTTGTCACTCGCGACTATTTAGTCAGTGCCTTTATCGTGTCTACCCTGGCGTCACTTGTCACCGCGGTTCTATTGCTGCGATTGGTCGAGCTTGATTATTCAAAGGTGCTGGCACAGCGCGCGGTTTGGTTCTTATTCATCTTTCCCACCAGCTACTTTCTACACATCGGCTATACCGAAAGCCTGTTTCTCATGCTCGTGCTGAGCTGCTTGTTTGCCGCACGCAAGCAACGCTGGTTGCTCGCCGGGTTGTTTAGTGCGCTCGCGTGCCTCACGCGCGCGAACGGCATTGTGCTCGTGCCGGTGCTCATGGCAGAGGCAGCAAATCAATACTGGACCGCGCGCCGTTGGCAATGGCAGTGGTTATGGATCGGTGTTGCCGGCTTCGGATTCGCCGGCTACTTGTTGCTTAACAAACATGTAACCGGTGATGCCTTTGCGTTCACCTCGTACATGCAGCAGTTCTTTGGTAAGTCACTGTCCCCGCCATGGACCGGCATCGATAACGCAATTGGCTCGCTGAGTCGGGATCCTGCGGAAGCAGAAATGATCGGCACGCAGGAAGTTCTATTCATTGCGCTCGGCCTGGCTTGCACGGTGGTGAGCTGGTTCAAGCTGCGCCCTGCTTACAGTGTCTGGATGACCGGCAACTGGCTGCTATTCGTCTCCGTAAGCTTTGTGCTCAGCGTGCCGCGTTACACGCTGACAATGTTTCCTATCTATATTCTCTTTTCCATGCTTGCGGCCCGGCGAGTGTGGCTGGCGGTGCTGACGTTCTGGTCGATCCTGTATCTCGCATTCTTCGCGAGTTTGTTTACCTGGGGACGCTGGGCTTTTTGACCGACACACTGACAGGGCCTGGCGCCTGATAAGCACTGAGAAAGATGTTCCATTTCTCAATTCTCATTTCTCATTCGTCATCGCAACTACCTGCTGCAGTCGAATGACAAATGAAAACTTTGAGATCTCTACTGTCCCAACGTTGATCAATTCAATGGTCGTATCTTGTTGGATTTGACCACTTGACTCCGATGGATGTTGGAATCGATTTCAATTCATCGAGACGAACCAAACGGCTTCAGCCTGTGAAAAAACAGGCACGGTAGTGACCGATGCCACACTCAACTTTAGCCGCGCCGTTCAACTACAGAACCGTGAGCGGGCCGGGGTCAGGCGCGGCAGCCGCGCTGGGGTGGTGGTAGCGACCGGATGCTACACTCAACCGCCGACTCGCTCGCAGAAGTTAACTTTAGCCGCGCCGCTCAACTACAGAACCGTGAGCGGTAGCGACCGGATGCTACACTCAACCGCCGACTCGCTCGCAGAAGTTATGACTGAACAGGACTTAATCAAGGCCGTCAACTATGTTCGTAATGACCAAGGCGAACCTTGACCTTGACTAAAGCGGTGATGTTGAGTGTAGCCTCCGGTCGCTACCACCACCCCAGCGCGGCTGCCGCGCCGGGGACCCCGGCCCGCTCACGGTTCTGTAGTTGAGCGCCGTCTTGCGAAGTGGAGTGGCAGCGTGAGGTGCTAACAGTTCAGACAATTCAAATTCATCTGCTGGGAATGCGTCAGTGGCACTGTGGTTGCCAAGCTGCTGAAGCTTGCCTTGCCCGCCGGCAAACGGATTGCGAACTTGAAAGCGCGGGCCAAACAAATTGGTATCCCGGTTATTTACGTCAACGATAATTTTGGCAAGTGGCGATCCGATTTGAATCAGATCGTCTCTCATTGTCTTGAGGACGGCGTGCGCGGCGAACCTTTTGTCAAACTGATACCGCCGGACAAGGACGACTACTTCGTCTTGAAACCAAAACACTAGCCCTCGATATACTGATCCGCTAATCTACAACTGGTCAAACATCATTTCGTCGACATAGCACCAGCCCCAGTCCTCACCCGGCTTAAACGACTTAATGATGGGATGACCGCTTGAGTGGAAGTGGCGCGTAGCATGCTTGTTGGGCGAAGAGTCGCAGCAACCGACGTGGCCGCAGGTCATGCAAAGACGCAGGTGGACCCAATCACCGCCGATCCGAAGACAATCTTCACAGCCCTCGGCGCTCGGTGTCACCGGCCGGATCTGATTCAGGTGTGAACAAGTCTCAGTCATAGCATCTGTGTAATCTGCCTAATCTGAGGATAGTCTAAAGTTGAAGTCCAGCATCCGGTCGCTACCGCTCGCCGGTCCGTAAGGCTCAGCCAAACGGTTCCTCAATCGAGGGGCTTTGCGCGGTGAAAAACTTTGGCCCTTCCGGGGTAATGTAGAGACAGTCTTCCAGGCGAATCCCAAATTCACCATAGATCACGATCGTTGGCTCGTCACTGAAACACATCCCGGTCTGGATCGGAGTCTTGTTGCCGCGTACAAAGTTTGTCCACTCATGACCGTCGAGGCCAATGCCGTGTCCGGTGCGATGAGGCAAACCAGGCACCTGGTAATTCGGACCAAAGCCGGCTTCCGTAATCACTTTGCGAGCGGCGGCATCAACTGCTTCGCACGGCGCTCCAACTTTTGCCGCCGCGAAACCAGCATCCTGCGATTTGCGCTCAAGATTCCAGATATCTCGCTGGCGCTGCGTCGGCTTGCCGAAGACGAAGGTACGCGTAATGTCTGACTGGTAACCTTCAACGCTACAGCCGCCATCCATCAAGACGACATCGCCTTCCTTTAATTTCTGTGGCGTGCTGCTGCCGTGAGGAAATGCGGTGTACTTGCCAAAGCTGCAGAAGATTCCACCCTGCACGCCCAGGGCGCGAAACGCAGCAGCACAATTACCCGCAAACTCGTCCTGCGTCATGCCTTCGCGAGCATTCTCTATAGTCGCTCGGTAGGCGACGATAGTAATGTCATTAGCACGTTGCATCAGTGCGAGCTCTGCGGGAGATTTGAACATGCGACCACCCGCAGTTACCGGGGTCGCGCTGACGAATTGCACTCGCGGCACGGCTTTTCGGATGCCGTCGAAAAGGAAAAAGCGCACGCGCTCTTCAACACCAACGCGGCCGGTACCGAGTCCACGGTCACGAAAGATCTCGCCGACGCGCCCGTAAGGACTTTCATCTTCTTCCCAGGTTCGGATGTCGTTGCCGATCGCGATCAGTTCGCGTGCTCGTTCTTCCTCAAACTTAGGACACACCCAGGCGATCTCACCGCGCGCAGGAATTATCAGCGCAAACATGCGCTCGCTCGTGCTCCAACGCATGCCTGTGTAATAAAACATGCTCGAGCCGGGTTCGATATAGATGGCATCGATCTTATTGTCACGCATCAGGCGTCGGGCCCTTTCGATTCGGGCTCGCCGCTCGTCGAGAGCGATCGGCACAATGCCGTCCGTCATCTTTCGCAGCTTGCTAATCGATTTGGGCACGTCATGTTGTTGGAATGGGTCGCCGTTAGTTTCAGTGACATCGACGCCACTAACAGGCGTTGTGTTACTGAGCAAAGCTGCGCCCGCGAGGCCGGCAGATAACCGTAGGAAGTTTCTTCTATCGGTACACATGATTCAGTTGGATAATCGAGTTCAGGCTGTGGTTTCCGCGCGTCATGCTACCTGAGGCCTCTCGATTATCAAAATAACCTGGAGTGAAACGGTTACAAAGATTGTCAGAGCGGTAGCGACCGGGGTGGTTGCCTGTCTGAAAGCGTGGGCGGCTTTGCCGCCGCACAGTGCGGTAGGCTCTGCCTTACCGTCTCAGCCCTTCATTACCGGAGGCTGCGCCTCTCTGTGCTGAGGCGTAGCCTCAGGAATATAACACTCTACCCGGAAAGGCGAAGCCTTTCCACACTGCGCGGCGGCAGAGCCGCGTAGTTCGGGAGCGCCCAACGGCGCAGTGAGACTCAACTGCTAAGTTATGATAAATTTGGTTTGCTCAGACTAACAGAAAAAGCGCAAAGGAATTTGACCGATGGAGAATCAAAACAAAGCCCCGGTAATTTCATTTAACGTTCGCGTAAAGCCCGGGCGCGCGGGCACCGACCCGGAAGCGCCGGATTGGGAAGTGTGTGAGCTTGAGGATGGGGTCATAAAAAACAATGCGGACATCTATGACAACATGACGCTCGCCGAGGCCAACCAGATTGCGGGCATGTGGAGGGCGAAGAAAGAGGAGGCGGAAGCAGCACCAGCGGAACCGAAGGTGGCGCAATGAGGTAGGTGAGACGCTTTCCAATCTAGAGAAGAACAGATTTTCCATTTATCATTTTTCATTTATCATTTTGTCATTGCCTTCAGCCGATCGTTTAGAAAGCGGACTTGTCCGCCTCACGCGGCGGGGCACAAGTGCCCTATCTAAACAGCGTGTGGAGAATCTTCTGTTCAATGAGAAATGAAAAATGAGATATGGAAAGTCTTTTTACCGCCTTTGACCAACAATTTGAGTACGACAGGAAGATCTGGTCTATAATTGATCTAACGCAAAACTCTTGATCCGCCAGTCGTCGCCCTCAACCACCAACGAGGCCACGTAACCTGGGGGCACGGGAACGGACCGCATCCTCCAGCGCGTAACTTCCGCCGGCTCTTTATGATTCCGAAGCAAAACCGCAGGCTCGCCCGGCCCGAGCGAAACATCGAATTCATCAAGGGCCATCGAGAGGCCTTCGCCGCGCGCCTTAATATATGCCTCTTTACGCGTCCAGCAATTGAAGAAGGCTTCTTTTCTTAGTTCAGCGGGTACGCTCATAAGCATCTCGCTCTCGCGAGACGAGAAAAAGCGCTCCGCAATTCGCTCACCAGCCAGGTCTTCTCTTACGTACTCCAGATCAACGCCTACTTCACGGTCATGTGCAAAAGCATAGATCGCCATGCTTTGCGAATGAGCGAGGTTGAAGTTAATCGCCCTCTGCTGGGTTTCTTTCAGGGAAGGCTTTCCCTTCTCTGCATAAGCAAACTGCAGTTCGTCGGAATGGATTCCGAGATAAGCCGAGAGCAGGGTTCTCAGGAGACCTCGCGCAGCAATAAACTGGATTCTGTCTTTAGCGAAGTGCAATCGATCGGCTCGGGAAATTTCGTCGGCCGATAAGAGATGCCTTAAGCCGCCGGCTAACCGGTCATCCAGCGTGGCCTGCCAGAGGTGCACTTCTGCCGGCGCAAGTGTCAAGCGGCAGGAAAGGAGGCCGCTCAAGCTTACGGCAACGGTCTTTTCATCTTTGTCCGAAATCACTTGCACGTACCCGCTTCATCAAGCTGCGTTCTTAACTTTATGAAGATGCCACGGCTTCGTGTTTCAGCATTAACCACATCCAGGAACGTCAGTCAACTATGAGCCGGCATTGCCGTTGCTCATGACAAAGATGTTTCAGGGTTCATCTGGCAACTGCCAGCCTCGGCCAGGCACGCGCGGCGATGTTGCCTGAAAGTAATCGCGCGCCTGCGCTCAGTTCTCCGGCACATGATGAGGGCGCCACTGAGCCAAGAAATTGCAAAACTCTAAATGCAAAGACACTGCGATCAAACTTCTCAGCGTGTCTGCGCAGTACTTGCTGCTGCCACGAGCGGCACTCAAACTCTTCAATGGCGTCGACCAGAGCAGCACTGGTGGGTTTGTCGAAGAAGACCCCGGTGACTCCTTCGATAACGGTCTCCATTGCGCCGCCTCCGCGGAATGCGATTACGGGGCGGCCGGCCGCGTTAACTTCAAGCGGCACCCTGCCAAAATCTTCTTCACCCGGAAATAAGAGCGCACGACAGCGGCTCGCGTAGTGGTTCACTTCGCTGTCTGGCTGTCGACCAAGGAATACGGTTTTAGGTCCGGCGAGTTTTTCGAGTCGCTCCCGATCCGGCCCGTCGCCGATGATTACCAGGCGGTGGCCCAGACGGTTACAGGCTTCGATTGCCAGATCGATGCGCTTGTAAGGCACCAATTGCGAGAGCACGAGATAGTAGTCATCAATCTGCGCTGACATCTGAAATCTATCGACATCGATTGGCGGAGGAATAACAAGCGCTTTGCGCCCGTAAGTCCGCTTTATACGCTGAGCGACGAGGCGCGAATTGGCGATGTAATAGTCTGGCTGTTTCGCCGCGCGCAGGTCCCACTGCCTTAAACCCCATAATGATATCGGCAAAAGCGACCTTCCCACGCGGCCGAAACTCTCGCGGGCAACATAATCTTCATAGCGCGAGGCCCAGGGCATTGGCGCGTGGCAATAACAAACGTGAATTGCATTGCGCCGCCGCCTCACTCCCTTGGCGTAGCCGGAACTGCTGCTGAAAATCAGGTCATACTGGGAGAGATCGAAACGTTCAATGGCCAGCGGGTAGAGCATGAAGTATTGACGAAAGCGGCGCTCCATCGCGGGCAAATGTTGCATGGCGGAAGTGCGAATGTCGGCGCCTCGCAGTTCCTTCGGCAGACGATGCAGCAACGCTACCGTGGTGTAAATGGGAGCGGAGGGAAAAGAGTCGTGCATGGCCGCGGCCACACGCTCCGCACTCCCCATTTGAATGAAGTAATCGTGTACTAGTGCGATCTTAGACAAAGACTTAAACCTTTCCGGGACTGATGCATAAGACTCAGAATAGACCCGGATTTTCAGTGATTAGTGGGTGATTGTAGCTGACCCGAACCGGCGAATGGCTAAACGAGGCGGTGGAATACTATGATGACTCAATGACAACCACATCCCAAAGACCGCTGACCCTGGCTTCAACTGCCGACATACGGGCCTGTTTTCCTGCGCTCGAACGCGTGCACAACGACTTTCCGGTTGCCTATTTCGACGGACCCGGCGGGACACAGGTGCCGCGGGCAGTGGTCGAAGCGATGAGCGACTATCTCTACCATCACAACGCAAACACGCATTGGGCCTATCCAACCAGCGAAGAAACTGACGCAGCCCTGGAGAATGCCAGGCAGACTTGCGCTGAGTTTTTGAATGCTTCCGCCAGGGAGATCGCGTTTGGCGCGAACATGACCAGCCTTACGTTTCACCTGGCGAGGGCGTTAGGGATTCGGTATGGAAGAGGCGATGAAATCATCGTCACCGAACTGGATCATCATGCGAACGTTGCACCGTGGCAGCGCCTTGGGGTAGAGCGTGGCGTTACGGTGAAGATCGCGAAGCTGTTGCCTGATACAGGCCAACTGGACTGGGACGGTTTTGAGCAGTTGCTGACTAAAAGCACGAAGCTTGTAGCTATCGGCGTAGCCTCAAATGCACTGGGCACAATCAACGATTTGGGGCGGGCAATCCGATTGGCGCGAGCTGCAGGTGCCCTTGTCTTTGTGGATGCGGTCCATTACGCGCCCCACGCCCTTATAGATGTGCAGGCGCTCGATTGCGACTTTCTCAGCATGTCGGCTTACAAGTTTTATGGCCCACACGTCGGCGTACTGTTTGGGAAGCTCGCCTTGCTCGAATCGATCAACTTTCCCAAGCTCATTCCTGCACCAGATATTGCGCCTGAAAATGTTGAAACCGGCACACAGAACCAGGAAGGCATGGTTGGCGCGGGAGCGGCCATCGATTTTCTGGCGTCCCTTGCAGCCGGAGTGTCGCGGCGCTCGCGGTTGGCGGTGGCTTATGAAGGATTACACGAGCGAAGTGCAGAGTTAACCCGAAGACTGTGGAATGGATTGGCGTCGATAAATGGCGTTCGGCTTTATGGACCTTCACCCAGCTTGCCGAGAACGCCGACAGTTTCGTTTACCGTGGATGGCGTAGCCTCGACAGAAGTGGTGCGCAGACTTGCTACACGCGGGTTGTTCCTTTCGCACGGAGATTTTTATGCGGCAACTGTTGTCGAGCGGCTGGGGCTTGGTGAGGAAGGACTGGTGCGAGCCGGAGCTGCCTGCTACACAACCGCGGACGAGATCGAACGCTTGATTGATGGGGTGAAAGAGATCATCAAGACGAGATAAGCCGCGGATAAACGCGGATGGACGCGAATCTGAAAGAGAAGCGGTAGCGACCGGTCGAAGGCTCAACTCGAGTGT
Source organism: Pyrinomonadaceae bacterium (assembly GCA_036507195.1). Taxonomy (GTDB): domain Bacteria; phylum Acidobacteriota; class Blastocatellia; order Pyrinomonadales; family Pyrinomonadaceae; genus PSRF01. The sequence continues at coordinate 10,614 of DASXQM010000321.1, forward strand.
AACGATCTACCGCTTCCGGTTCTGATACTATCTCTTTCAGATTCGCGTCCATCCGCGTTCATCCGCGGCAAAATCCTCGTACGATTCAGTTCCGAACAGCATTAATGAAGTCGGCCAGCATCCCATACGCAGTACTTTGCAAATTCGGACGGTGAGACGTGATGGTTAAGCCCGGCATCATATCCAACTCAAAATGAATCGCCAGCGAAGTTCCTCTCACATTTCCCAGCGGGTCGCTGGACGGGACCTGCTCGGGGCGGACGGTCGCAACGAGCTTTCCCTCGCCGATTAGTTTTGCCCTCGCCACCAGCTTGAATGGTTTTCCTTCCGCTCGCGCAGCCTGCACCTTCCTGGGGCTCAGGTCGCGAATTCCCTCTCTGTTTACCTCGTCCGGTTGTAACGGAATGTTCATGAGCACGCTCGCAAGCGCACACACTTTTACCGTGGAATCCCAACCGTCAATATCGTGAGTTGGATCGGTTTCAGTTACGCCGAGTTCCTGGGCCGTTTTCAATCCTTCTTCAAACGAGCGGCCCGCCTCCATCGTTTCGATGATCACATTCGTCGTTGAACTAAAGACCCCACTGAAGCCGCGAAGCTTGACAGCAGGAAGCGTTTCCCGGAAAAGCGAAAACACTGGGGCGCTGTCGAGCACGGCCGACTCAAAAAGAAAACACTTGCCTTTTGCTCGGGCGAGCTCGGCGAGCTCATGATACCCATGAACCAGCGCGCCTTTGTTTGCAGTGATTGCGTGCGCTCCGGATTCCAGGACTGCGCGCAGATAATCAATTGCCGGCTGACCGGAATCCGGATTGAGCGAAGTAGTTTCAAAGACGGCGTCAGCCTGCGCTTCATTAAGCCACTCGCCTATGCTGTTTGCAGATGAAGAATGTCCGGCGAGAGATGTATTTGACACCAGCGTAGTCTGGTCAAACCCTTCAGCCGTGGAGAGCCAGCCAATTCGCCGGCTGGCAACCCCGGTGATGCGATATTCGACACCGTAGAGTTCTCGTAACTCGGCCGACTTCGCAACCAAAAGACGCACCAGCGCCCGTCCGACATTTCCGAAGCCAAGAAAACAGAGATTGTATTGTTTCATTCGTCTTTCCGATTCGCTCGTCGTATTATAATGCCCAAAAAACGAGTTGACAGGATTTACAGGATTCACAAGATCACAATTAAGTAAGGCGCGCTGGTTGGGCCGTGTGCTCCAAGAAATCGAGTCACTTCGATAGCCGGTCGTTCAGTATGTCTTGTAAATCCTGTTAATCCTGTCAAACACTTTCGATGAAACAATACCACGATCTGCTGAAATCAATTCTTGCAAACGGCACTGAACATCACGACCGCACCGGAGTCGGGACCATCTCGCACTTCGGTTATCAAACGCGCTTTGACCTGCGCGATGGATTTCCGATTGTAACAACGAAAAAGATTCCTTTTCGGTGGATAGCCGAAGAACTGTTCTGGTTTCTTTCCGGCGATACCAATGAAGCAAATTTGCGTGCGAAAGGTGTGGACATCTGGGCCGAGTGGGCCGACGAGGAACACACCCGTCGCTTCAGTCGAGAAGCAGGCGATCTCGGTCCGGTTTACGGTTATCTCTGGCGCTCTTTCGGGGGCAATTACCCGGAACGCAACGGTGTCGATCAGATCGCAAATCTCATTACGGAGATTGAGCGAAATCCGAACTCACGACGACTGATCGTTACCGGTTGGGACCCGCGTCACGCAGACCAGGTCGATTTACCTCCCTGCCACACATTATTTCAGTTTAAGGTGGAAGCCGGGCGCGTGTTGCACTGCCAACTTTACCAGCGTTCGGCGGATGCGTTTCTCGGCGTGCCCTTTAACATCAGCTCATACGCCTTGCTGATGCATATGATCGGTCACGTTTGTGGGCTCGAGGTTGGCGAGTTTGTATACACGCTCGGCGATTACCACATATACAAGAACCACGTTGAGCAGGTTCAGCAGTTACTTGCGCGCGAACCGTTTCCTTTGCCTCAACTGGAAATAGCCAGAGAAGGAGGAGAGGCGGATAGTTTGAGCCAGTTGTTGGCGATTCGCTACGAACACCTAAACTTAATAGGGTATAAATCCTACGGGAAGATTGCGGCGTCGGTGGCGGTATGAATTTATTTTAGCTGGTAAGCGGCGATGGAAATAATATAGATGGCCAGGATGATAGGTCCCCAATACTCCATTCTGATGAAGTAAAGAGTATGACGAGGTTTCAGCACTGTTACAGGCCCGGTTTTTTCGTAAACAATCTCTTCGAGTAATTCTCGGTTTAGCAACCTTCCAACTGCAAAAGTCGCAATGCCTCCAAATAGGAATATGGAGTGAAGGGGCCACCATTGCGCGGTAGCCAAAAAGTCGATTCCGAAGCCCCAGTTCAGTATTGATCCGATTAACACCGCGCTCGCCACATAGCAGATTAAAGCAAGAAATCCCCACCCGCTGTAGATAATCATAACGTCACCTCAAGCAAGTCATCTCCGTTGCGCAGCCTGGCAACCTTCCTGGATTTTACGAACCAGCAATCCGGTTTCCATATCCAGGCTGCCAGCACTAATGGCCATCGGACTCATCCCAAAGACTCGCTGAACGTTGGAGAGCAATCTCAGCGAAAGGGGCCGTCGCGCCTCATACTTCTGCAGTTCGTGAAGGTCAAGGCAAACATAGGGCACACCATGGAGCGAATAGGTGTAGACTCTCTTGATATCGGCCCACTGAATCAACCCCACCCTAAGTCTATGGTCGAATACACCTCGATCATCCAGCACAATGCACGGATCTTCGCTGTTGCGCCTGAGTAAACTGAAAGGCAGGGCCACCAATACTGCGCCGCCGAGTATCCAAATCGGCATGGGCAAATAGCCGAAATAGTAGTAGAAGAGGCCGATCGCAACTAGCGCGGTCAGAGCTAGTCGCCACTTCTTATCAACACTGAGTCTTACTTCGATTGTGGTCATTGAAGATTCTCCCCGGAACGGGGTGGAGGGTAAGAACCGGGGCGAATCATAGCTTGAGAACCCCAAGCTGGTCAACAACAACGTTTAACACAGGTGCCAGCGACTGGAGTTTTGCTGCTTTAGGATGCGACTGGCCGGATAGCGGGCGCATGTTATGCTGGCGAATTGAGATAAGCCCTGGTTTTGGTTTGCACTCTCAAGCCCAACGAATTTTTCACGGTGAGTCTACGATGTCCATCATCGGAATTGTCGCAGTAGACAAAAACGGCGCCATTGGCAAAGGCGGGAAACTGCCGTGGCACTACTCTGCCGACATGAAGTTTTTCAAGGAGACGACGACAGGAAACACCTGTGTGATGGGATACAAAACGTGGCTCACGCTAAAGAGGCCGTTGCCCAATCGCCTGAATATCGTGTTGAGCCGGCAGTCGGAGATCGAGGCGCAAGACTCCGTGATTGTGTGTCGCGACGTTGAATCAGTTCTTTCCCGGGCGAAGGATTTGAAAGGCGATCTTTTCGTGATCGGCGGCGAGCAGGTTTATCGCTCCTTCATTCCGTACATCGAGAAGT
>DASXQM010000322.1:0-18928 GCA_036507195.1 Pyrinomonadaceae bacterium
CGATCACCACAGGCGGGATCTGAACAATCCACCCACTGCCGTGGGTGGGATTCAAAAACTCGGTCACCGCTGTTTGTAGCCCGGACTTGAACCATCCACCCACTTCCGTGGGTGGGATTTCTGAGTTTTGACACGGGCTCATAGACCTTCCGCCCATCAGGTGGCAAAGCCACAAATGCCTAGCTGATTGTGGGTAGTGCCCTATTTTCATCTTTCTCTGTGGAACCTCCGTGTTCTCTGTGTCTCTGTGGTTAACAATTGACAGCAAAAACTCACCACAGAGACACAGAGAACACGGAGGTTCCACAGAGAATTTCAAATTAGGTCACTAGCTGATTGTATTGACAGTTGCCAACGCTCCGCCCAGTTTGCAATAATAGATAGCCAGATTGCCAGTTCTCGTCTGTCAGTCTCCAGTTTCAATCACCGCCCCAGTTATCCTCAACGCACAAAAAAGCAGTAGATCACGTCCTGCGGACAGGGCCGCGGTCTAATCGACTAACAAAATAGGCTTTCGTATGACTTCAGCATCATCGCGAGCAGTTTTCGTATTCGTGGTTCAGCACGGACGGCGCGTCCGCCGCCTTGTTGTGCCTTTCCTGAGCAAGCTATGCCTTGCGGTTCTGCGGGTTATCGTCACCAGCGTAGTTTTCATTACCTGCGCGGCCTTGACGTTGCGCTACTTCGGCATACCCGTGCCCGGGCCACATGAGCTACTCGATAGGTTTGAGGACCTGGGTAGATTGGCCAGGATTCTGTCCTGACGGAGAGCGCAATGAATGATGAACTGACTGAATGCTATAACCTTCTGGGTCTGAGTCCTGGCGCTTCGTCCGCGGAGTTGAAGGCGGCGCACCGGGATCTTGCCAAAGTTTGGCACCCTGACAGATTCCTTCACGACCCTCGTCTTCAGGAAAAGGCCCAGGAGAAAATCAAGAAGATCAACGAAGCTTACGATCAGTTGCTGTCACGAAAAACTAAACGGCAGAAACCACCGTCTGCCTCGACGCGTGAACGCTATGCACCGCCAATGCGGTCACATTTCGACCAGCATGCGCCAAGAATCCGTTGGCGGTTAATTCTGGCTCCAGTGCTAATCTTTGTCGTGGCGTTTTTGCTTGCTTCCCGTTCACTGCTCCGTCCAGGCCAGCGAGAAGACGAGAGCAATCCGCAGCTGCAACAAGCCGGGAGCCGTGCCGATAATTCTGCGAATGAGTTGCCACCGGGCAAGGATCGGATCGAGGCCAGATCTCAGAGCGAAGAGTCTGGCGGCGCAGCGACAAGTCAGCCGAGCGCAGCGCCCTTGAGTCCGCTGCCCACCGTCACGGTTGTGATCGATCCTACCACCGGCCTGATTGCCAGACCTAACTGCCCGACGAAAACCAGAATGACCTATCCCAGCGGTAGCGAACCACACCAATACTGTAATGCACACCCAGCCCCGCCGGCCTACGAAGCCCCGGTTCCGGGAGAGTTGCGTATCAAATCGGCCGCTAAGCGCCTGGCTTCTCCCGACAAATGGTTTGGTGGTCAAGCGAAGTCGGATGCCGCAACTAAGCCGGACCCTAAATCACCATAGCGCTGCGCCGTTAGGTGCGGAGTTTTATAGTTTCAAGTGCCCTAATTTGCTCCGCTTCGTTAGGAGCGGAATATCTCGCTCCTTACGGAGCGAAGAGGGCAAAACTTTGCTTCGTTACTATAAACATTCAACTCCTACGAAGCTAAACGCATGTCGTATTCAGCATTTCACCTTGCTGATGCCGAATGATCGCAGAATCTCACTGCTCACCGCGTAGTCTTTGGAGTGCGCTGACCTGTCAGCGCTTTGGTCTGCGGCGGCCCGGCGTGCCCCATGATTGAGAAGCATTTCAACCGGCAGAGTGCGAGACGGCTCACGCATTGACTATCGCAGGCTCAGGCGGCAACCGGAGTTCCGCCTTCGTCCATGCAGGTGAAGCCGCGTCCCAATTCACTTCGGAGTTGAGAAGACCAGCTTGTCGGAGAAGAACTGGAGCACGCGTGTCTCCACTCGCTCTCTGATTTTGGGATTCAAAAACTCGGTCCAGGCGTTATTGTTCCAACAGCTTACGAGACATCGCGTGGCTACGACCTAAAACAAATTTGCGCACGGGCACGCGCTCGGTATGCAATGTCTCCACTTCGCCGTGGCCGGCTGTATAAATGGAGACTACATCCAACTCCGAAGGGCTGTACAACAGCGCATATCCCTCAATGAACGTACCGGGAGCAGCGCCCATATGTTTGTATATATTTTCGCAATCGATACCCATCGCCTCATCCGGACCGAGGACGCCGCGCGCGAACTCCGAGATTCTCCCGGGTCGCTCTTCGGGTAGAGCGATCGCAAACCTCTTGATGTATATGGCCCTCGTCGTTGGGGACGGATTATGGACGTTAATCGCGGTGAAGTATTGTCCCGGCGCCACGATCCTATTGTCCGATTTTCCGCAAACGAACTTCGCCGCATACATATTAAGCGTCAGCGATGTGCCAGCAGGTTGAGCATTTGTGGAGACAGAGGTTAACAAAAGAACGAGAGCCAGCAATAGCAGAGTGATAGAGGTTGATTTTTTCATGAGGAATCTCCTTTGCGCTTGGCGCGGTTTGAGGTTCGCATCCTCTGTTGGGTTGAAGGATGCATTGAGTCTTACAACGAAGTGCGAGTCATCGTCTGGGAACGCCTTTTATCACGCTTTGCCCGAGCGTGTCGAGGCAGTGGGAGTAAGCAGTAAGCAGGAGGCAGTAGGCAGTAGGCAGGAGGCAGGAGGCAGTGAGATTAGCAATCAGCATCAGCAGACAGCAAACAGTCCAATTCTCCTTATGCTGGATTGGCTGCGACAGACAGCGCGCGTAGAAGGTGCGGAAGGTCTCCGCTGCGGGATCCAGTGGATCGGAAGACTGCAAGCTGTCCGGAAGTAGACAGCCGGTTGGGCGAGGTCGGCTTCATTCGCTCCCATGACTGCCGCACGGTATCCAGCAGGAAATGTTCATCGGTGGTCTCATCAATGACGAATACCACTCGTTCCAGCGGTGCGACGTTGATTAACTCGTTTACCTCGTAGACACAACCCTTGTTTTGCGAGGTGAACCCGCGAAGATCCATCACCACAACTTCGCTTTCTTTCACTAGCCGAGAGAGAACCATCTTCCAGGTATCCTCATGGCAGAAAAAATCATTTACTCGAAAGCGCCCATCCTGATCGGGTTTAGTATCCATTTCAGAACGTCTTCGGTCGAGTGCTTGCGGCCCATCGATAAACCGGCGTCCGAGCTTGCCGGTCAGGAAGTCTAAGAACTCATGTGGCTCAAGAGTGGTCGTTGCCAGATCGGGGCCGGCGATGAGTTCGATGCTGCCGACGTGCCGCCAATGAGTAGCGAGGGCGCCAAACAACCTTTCGCTCCGCTTGCCGAGGGCAAACACGCGAAGCAGCAGCAGACTGGGACTTTTTTGAGTTCGCTTTGTCTTAGAGCTCAGCAGTCGTAATCCGGCCCAGGCAACTACCTTAAAGCCCAGAAAGGCAAGCAAGCCGGAGAGAATCCAAATGGCGCCGTTTGATGCCAACAGCAGGGAATTATCAAATCCAAACATCAGCCAGATCGCGTCGAGGGTGATGGATTGATCGCTGACCTTCTTTCGCTCATACATGCGCCTGATCAATAACAGTATTAGCCAACCGACGGGCCAGACAATGAAAAAACCAAACAGCGAGAGCCCAATGATGACGCTGTACGCTCCAAGCCCGAAGATCGATACCACACTAACCAGCGCGCGAATAATCTCGTCACTGACGGCTAGTATGGAGAGCGCGAGTTGCGATCCTAGTACCGCGACGATCATGAAAATCAGCACTAGCGGTCCAACGGCCCGAACCCTGCGGTTAAGAAAGGTAAGCAGCAGAAGCGTCGCCGGCAGGTCGTAGATGATCCACGCGAGGATCAGGGGACCCAAACTTCCCTCGGGACTGTTTGCGAGGCTGACGGCAATAATGGCAGCAAAGATGAGGAAGTAAAGAACCACCGTCGCAAGTTTTGCGCGCCGGGTTGCCGCCGCCACCAGGTTAGCCGTTAGGACTATCGGCCAAAAATGAATCCAGAAAAGCGTTAGTAAACGGAGGGGAACAATCTCCAATCCGTTAGAAACAAGAGCAGCGACGCTCAGGATGAGGGCGTAGCAAGCTCCGGCGACAATGTAGACTGCGGCGGTGCGCCAGGGCGCACGAAGGACTTCAGCATAAAGGGCTGCTGCTCCGGCTCCGGTGGGAATACGAGAAGCGGCGTCAACGACACTAAGCTCCGGTGACGACTGCGCCGGCTGGTGAGGCGAGCTCGAAGTAACAAGCGGGTCGGGTTCATTCGTCAATGAGCTTGCACGGGCACGCATTGACTTTAAGACGGCACGACGATAGAGCCAAATCAAACCAAACGATATTGGTAAGACGAGCGCTAAGGCCAGCAACACTACCAAGGCTATAGGCCCATTCATTGACTCTGCAGCGGGATCAGATGCCTGGATCAGAGTTGCCAGCAACATACCTGCATGGACTCCTTATCGTTTGTCTTAGATAGGGTAATCCGGCGCGCGATGAGGCGGGATGGTAAATCGTAAATCGTCAATAGTAAATACCTGCGAAGGGTAAACACTGAATTGTAGATGGTAAATGGAAGCAGCAAACAGCAGCTCTGCATCTGCCCAAAATTCTCACCGACTTCCGTAAGATTCATCACTGAGGCACGGAGTCCACAGAGGACGCACAGTGCAATCCCCAGGCAGAAAGGGGTAAAAGTGAATGGCAAAAGAAAAGGAGGAAGGAAAGGCCGTACGTTTCCGTCGGTTGCTCAACTAATCCGTTTCGCGAGGCTCGCCTCGCAAAGAATCTCTACTGTGGATTGTCGAACCTGTCGAGGTCGAACTGCAAAGGAAAGTTCAAACTGATTTAATTTCTCAAGAATCACTCAAGGGTTTCTCAACTTCGATAGATAACCTGTAGCTGTGGTTTGAGAGATAAGTCCCAACCTACTACCGAAACCAAAAAGCACCCCCCTGCCAAAAAGACCTTGTGGCACATTCGCGAGCGTACTTGTCGCTCCGCGATCTCCCTTATCCCCCATTGGAAAATACCGCGACCGAAACAATCTCCGCACGATGTCCCGACCGCGTCGGAGTTGGCAGCGCAGTTCGGCGCGACACTCTAAATGATGATTCGCCGCAGTATGTCAAGGAGTGCAAGTATGAATTATAGGAGGAAGCATGAATAGAAGGAGACTGTTTGTAATTCGAGGGCTAAACGGCGTCATTCGCGCGAGGATGAGGCCTTGGGTGATCGCCACTGGACTGATGTTCGCGGCCACTACTTTAGTTTTTGCTGCGTTTTTCCAGGGCTTTGAGACTGACACGGCCGGTTGGTTTGGCGCGGTGAGGGTATCAACAGGCACTAACCTCGTCCCCTCAAAGGCCGGCACGTTCCACGCCCAGGATGGTGGTGGAGCATTTACCCGGTGGGGCGGCTACAGCAAGACATTTCCCGTCGGGGGATACACGACTTCAGTAGATATCTATCTTGACATCTCACCGCCCTATGGCAGTCCGTTAAACCTGACTCCATATCCGAACGACACCCGCTTTGATTGGTCGTCCGCCATCAGCACGCCCAACTGCGGGCACCGGCGCGACTTTGTTTTCAACGCCGGCTTCTATACCGACACGGATGCAACGGGCACGGGTCCGCGGTTCGTGATTAGTGCCAGTAACAACGCCACCAGGAGTGGCGCTTTTCCCAAGAATCCCGGCAGGGATCCTTTCACGATCAACGTGGAGAGTTGGTACACCTTCGAACACCGGTTTTACTCCGTTCCGCCGACGCCGGGCGGGCAACTCTTCGTTGATCTGACAATCAAGAACGCGGCAGGCATCCCGCTTCATACGTGGACGCTCACCGACCCGAGCGACATCATCGGCACAACTATCGGTGGGAACCGCTACGGCTGGTTCGTAATTGACGAGTTTCCTTTTCTCGCCTTCGACAACTCAGCGCTGGTTGGTTTCCAGGACTTTTGCACGACACCACCAAGTACGGCCGGCGCGAAGGTCACAGGCGGCGGCTGGATCGCTGTGATTGGCGGCAAGGGAACATTTGGGCTCACCGCGCAGGAAAAGGACGGGACACCGAGCGGTCACCTGACCTATCAGGATCACGGCACTCTAAACCGGACCGTACAAAGCATTGCCATCACGTCTGTCGTGGTCAGCGGCAACTGCGCGCAAATTCTTGGCACGGCGACAGTCAACGGAAACGGATCCTTCGGCTTTCAGGTTAACGTGTGCGATATCGGCGAGCCGGGAAAAGATTCCGACACCTTTAGCATCAACATGAGTGACGGGTACACCGCGGCCGGCACACTCAGCGGCGGCAACATCCAGATTCACTGAGAAAGGAGGAAAGCTATGAAGAATTCAATTTTTGTAACTCTTATCGTTCTTGGGATGGTTGCGTTCGCCTTTGCACCCACGGCGACCACAGCCGCCACAGAGGGTGGCACGATTACCGGCACAGCGCAGGCTATCTTTCCAACCGGTACGATGCTGGGCCCGGTCGCGCTTGACGGTCTGCAACTCGGAACGGGAGTCATTATCGATCCTGACAACTCAGCCGTGGGCACTTTCCATGTTGTGCTTATAGGGCGCTCGCTGCTCGGGCAGCCTCGGGAAATCACGGTTGAAGGAAAGGTCAGCCAGGGCGCTGTTGACGGGAACGGGACCGCCAGCTTCAGCGGTCTCGCCACTCTCGACTTTGGAGACGGCGCGCCCTTACGACCAGGCGTCCCCTTCAATGTTACAACCACGTCGGGCAGCCTGGTGCTGGCTATTGAGTCGACGACATTGCCGCCGGCCAGCTTGACCGGAGGAAGCGTCACGATCGAACAGTTGATTCTCCTTAGGTGAAAGTAGGCAACCTCTACTTCCCTCGGGCACTCTGCGGTGAATAGACTCAGAACTATGAACCGCAGAGGCCGCGGAGGACACAGTGGCTGCAGCGATCACCGCACAGAAATAGTCGAACTGCGCTACGGATTATTCCCCTTCAAGACTTCATCGATGGAAGCGACGGCGATGGGGTGGTATGTCGGCCGTGCGCGCCGGTAGATTGCCAGGGCGCGTTCTTTGCCCTCAGCTGTCTTCGCTAATTCCTCGTAAAGCGGTTTGATAAACTTTCGGCGGCCAATTGAAGTGAGAAATTCTTCCAAACGGGGATAGGCCGGTTCGTAGCGGTTGCGGATCGACATCATCAGCCATTGGAACGCAATCTCTGAATTGCCGGAGCGCGTCAGATGAAACGCCTGGTCCAATTCCTCCATCTTTTTGTGATCCAGTTCCTCCGGCAAAGACTTCAGGAAATGCAGCCACTCCTGCGTGGTCCATTTCGCTGCCGGAATTTTTGCAGCCGGAATCCCACCCTCGAGCCAGCGTTTTGCCTGCTCTTCAACTCGACTGAGAGCTGGGGACGTCGGTTTTGGCGCGTTGCTGGGGAGACCCGGCTTGTAAATCCATTCAGTGACCGGAACACGCGCTGCCAGGTTGGGATAGCGATTCAAAAGATTCTTCTTTAGATAATCAAGGGACTCTTCCGTGGTAATGCTCTGGAAAGCGAAGTGATCGAAGTAGCTGCGGAGGAACCGATCAAATCGTGGCCGGCCAAAGGTTTGCTCGAGGTGACGTAAGAAGAGCGCGCCCTTTTCGTAAGGGATGTCGGTCGAGCCTGCGTCCGGGTCTCGGCCATTTAGATCAATATGCAGAATCTCGTCCCGGTCATCTAAGGTTGCCAGCTCCTCTTCCAAATCATGGCGACCTAAAACAGCTTCCATTTCCGCACGCGCACGTCCGTAAACAGCCTCCAGAATCCGCCGCTCCAGGTAAACCGTAAAACCTTCATTCAGCCAGAAGTCGCTCCAGGTAGCATTAGTAACCAGGTTGCCCGACCAGGAGTGGGCCAACTCGTGCGCTACCAGGGAGACAAGACTCTTATCACCAGCCAGAACAGTGGGAGTAGCAAAAGTCAGTCGCGGATTCTCCATCCCGCCGAAAGGGAAGCTCGGCGGCAGAACCAAAAGATCGTAGCGCCCCCACCGATAATAGCCATACAATCTCTCAGTCGTCCGGACCATTTTCTCCGTATCCGAGAATTCTTTCGCTGCCTTATCAATCACCGGCGGTTCAGCATAAACGCCGGTTCGCCGGCCCAGAGGTCTGAAGCTAAGATCTCCTACCGCCAATGCGATCAGATATGAAGGAATGGGTTGCGGCATCCTGAATCGATAGTCGCCATCGCGCGGCGTGCGCGGGTCGTTCTCTGCGCTCATCACCGCGAGCAGGTGACGAGGAGTGCGTACGCGCGCTGTATAAGTGATGCGAACTTGCGGCGTGTCTTGCAACGGGATCCAGCTTCGGGCATGGATCGCCTCTGATTGAGTGAAGACAAAAGGATCTTTCTTACCGGCCGTTTGCGAAGGCTCAAGCCACTGTACGCCGGAAGCTCCGGGGTCCGTCGAATAATTGATGCGAACGCGAGTAACTTTTTCAGGTAACGGGATGGTGAGCGGCGCACCGAGGATCCGATCCAATGAGCCTACCGTGAAAGTTGCCGGGGTGTAATTTGCGCCATCCGAAGCTGTCTCAACCTGCGCGATCGTTAGATTTCTGGTGTCGAGGATCAAAGGCGCCTGTTTGTTCTGCGAAACCCTCTCGATGCTCAGAACCGCAATCCCTTTCAAGATCTTTTGGTCAAACAAGACTTCCAAATCCAGATCGAGATGCCGCACCCGCACGTCGCCCGGATTTGCATAAGAATGAGAATCCTGGACCGCATGTTCGCGCAGGCTGTGCGACGGATTGGTTGAATGTTCTGTTATATGCACTTCGGCGATGAGCGGTATTGCCAGGTAAAGGCCAGACAAAAGGCAGACTAAAAGCGCAAGCTTGTTCATTCAGTGTTTATCTCCAAACGCGTACTTTAGCGAAGGAGAGATGTGACGTCGAGTGCGCTCATCGAAACTAGCGGCGCCTCTTACTCCTGGTGCTTGATGTTTTGTTGCTCTTTTTAGGGGCGGGTTTTTCCGCGTGATGTGCTTCCTTCCGAAGTTGCGGAGCTCTTGCATCGCCCAGGGAAGCCATAATCAGCGACTCGTTCGGTCTCGCGCCGTCGACAAAGGCGAAGACGTGATAATGATCGCGATTCTCACGCAGCACCTCGATGCGGCCCGCATCTTTCAGTTGGGAGAGGTGCGCCATCACGTGCGACTGCTCGGCCGCCGTCATGAACCGATAGAGAATGTCGAAGGCCAGACCCGTCGAGTGAGGCGGCGTCTCAATGCGGGTGGCATTCGGATTCGTCTTGCCCAACTGGTGTTGATACTCGTCCGGGCGCACTAATGAAGTTATCGGGAGTGGCCGGTTAAACTTCTCGCGGTAGGAGACGGCAATTTCTTCCAGCACCTGCAAGGCTTCAGGGCGCAGTGAACTTAGGAGGCGTACCTTGAAGTCGCGACGAGCCGCCGCGTCCTGGATGTCAAAAGCTTGACCCGGAAGATTCTTGCCGAAGCTCTCAAGAGACTCGTAGTAACCGAAGAGCTGCCGTTGTTTTTGAGCATTACCGTAGTACCGATCAAGCATTGCTTTATTCGCATCGTCGGCTTTGAGTGATTTCTCCGCCGCCGCAATCTGATCGCGCAGCTTTGCGCGCCGCGAACGGTCGCGCTTGCTTAGCGCACTAAGTTCCTTCAGCAGACCGCCGAGCTCACTTGCAAATTTCGCGCGCGATTCGGCGAGGCCGGCATATTCCTGCCGCAATCCAGCTTCGTTGTACAGATTGATGCTTTTGCCGTTTTCATAACGGGCGAACGGCTCATTGTCGGCGTTTCCACCGACGCCGAAAAGAATGTAGTTTTCCGTGACAGGCTGCAGTGGCACCATTTCACCGGCGCTTATCAAGGCGGCCAGATCGACGAAATCCTGAGGGTTCTGAATATGGTGTTGCCGCACCTCGGCCACCTGCGTAGCGAGAAAACGGCGCGTGTCGCTGTAATGGCGCAATTGTGCCGGAGTTTCGATCTTTGCTTGCTTGCCGACAGGCTCACCACGGTCTTCCTTGACCTTCTCAACCGCAAGCGTCCAGGGATTTACTTCAGCCGCCCGCGCTGTGGTGGGCAACATACTGGCCAAACTACGCAGGCTGCCATGGCCGCGTTGTCTCCAGACGGGGGCGACAAGCAAAATCGCAACTATCACGAAAAATATTGAATTTCCGGTTAGGAATATAAGGGAGCTTTTTCTAAGTTTCACTACTACTTCCCCTGTTCGTCCAACAAATAATTCACGCGGTTCACTAATCACAACTGCTTAACTCGGTCGGGTTATAAAGTGCTCAATAAGGATGCTGTTTGGATGCGAAAAGTGCGCTGGTCGCGATGCGACAAAGGAATCTTTTTGAATGACTGAGGCTGTGAAGCAGGGCAAAAGCATACAGCCTGAAGGATCTCGCTTCGCAGTGAATTGCAGCCAAGCCTGCAGAGCAGACGAAAGCATAAGCCTGGGGTGAAGCGAAGCGGAACCCCAGGGTGAGACGGCCTGCGGACCTCGTTCACCAGCCCGACGACGAATTTGAACTTGTGCCGATGAGGACGCGAATGATGACAGGCGAATTAGCGAGCAGCATGGTCAGCCACGTTCGCGGGCGGTTGATGTCTTCGGCGAGATAGAACATCCGCGGTGGGAAGTAAATCAGCAGCGCAATAAAACTCAGGAAGAAAAGCCGGCCACCAAACTCGAGCAGGCTCGAAGGGTGTCCCAGGTCGGCAAACGTTAGCAGGTTCCAAAACACCTGAAACAAAATCATATTCAGGAAGAGGCAGATGTCGCCCAGATCCTCGCTTTGCGGACTGCGCAAAAACTTTGACTGCGGCGGCTTTTTCGGCGGCGAGAAGTAGCGATAGATCAGGTAAGTCTGCACGATGGTGAGGATCAAACCGCCGAATATCATCGGGATGAAGACCGCGGCGGTGTCGAGTCCACGTCTTCCGACAAGAAACTCGCCAAGACTGGCCACGACTGCCGAGGTGATAACGAGATTCAGGCAAAAGTAGAAGATCGGGTTGAACAAGCAGCCGCCAAGTGTTGATTCTTCAAAGTCTACCGGGCTGTTCCGACCCTCGAGGCGCTGGTGAAAATGCCAGCGCTTCAGCACGGCACCCGCAGCAGGCAATATCCACATAGCCAGTAAAGTAAGTCCGAGCGCTAGTTTTGCGGTTGGGTCTTCGGCTGAAACCTGATTGAAAAGATTTATGAATTGCTTCGTCAGCAACCGCATCAGGAAGATATTCACCACGAAAACGAAGACGTCTAATAACAGCCCTCGATTTGTTTTGGCGAAAAGGCTTGCCAGGCCGTGTCTTACACCGCCCGCCGACTGTTGATCATTAGTTTGTTTGTCTGAGCGTTTGCGCCTGGGCATTTCGTGACGTACCGCGATTCGATTTTCCTTACGGCTATGCCGCCTGATGTGCGGAAGGTCTATGACCTTCCGTAAGGCTTCATTTCTCTGGGGGCTACGCCCCCAAGGATGAAGGGGCATAGCCCCGGAGAAAATAGCGACAGACGGAAGGCCGTAGGCCTTCCGCACATCTGACGGCAGAGCCGCGAGCTATGAGTTTAGTCTGACAGCTTTTTCTCCCGTGACTCCTCGATTATGCGCTGGCGCGCGCCGTCTTCGAGGATTGCATCGCGCAGGGCTATTTGCTCGGTGTAGGCCGCTTCATCAAGCTTGTCAGTTGAGGCAAAGGTAAGCAGAAGTAATCCGGTAACGTAAAGCGCCAGCGTGAAGAAAGAGATGTAGCCGGTAGCCGGAGCGAATGCTGGTGCGTCAAGCGTGCCGAGTGACGCACCCTGCAACAACGCACCTGCGACTCGACTTAACCAGCCGCCGTCCCCACTATAGAGACTCGCCAGCAGGATATGTTTGAGTACGAAAGCAGTTCCGAAAAGCACTGTTAGGCTGCGTAATAGTCTGCGCGCATCAAACGACGAAAACTGGTTGTTCCAGAGCGTCCATAAAAAAAAGAATGAGAACAGCCAGTGAAGCAGGCCACGCTCCGGAAGTACGGAGTTGAACGCCTGAGCAGACGCGAAAAAGAGCGTGAGCAGCATCCAGCCGTGCGAGATATTTGCCAGCGGCGGAAGATCACTCCGCACCCAGCGGTTAAACTCTACGAGCCGGCCACGTACAAAGAGCAGCATCAAAAGGACGGCCAGCACAAGAGTGACCAGCGGCGGGGCGACGAAGATGAATGCATGGTCGGCACTTACACGCAGCCCACCCAGCAGCGCCACTGTCAGGAATAGCAACGGCAGCACGGTGAAACGTACGAGAGAGCTGTTGCTTGACCTATTACGAAGATTTTCCATATCTCATTTGCCATCTGTCCTACTTCCGCGTGCGCAAAACTTTCAGTGGATTGACGTCGCTCCAGCTTCGTTCCACACCTTGTTCCAATTCGGTTTTCAACTCGGCAACTGTGTGCATCTTCAGGTTTGGATCATCAATGGTCAAAGGAGCAGCTGATGCAAGGTTGGCTGCGCGGTTGACGGCTTCCAATCCCTGCTTGAACAAATCCTGGTCGTTATAAACACGACCCCAACCCTCGCGGTAAAAAGAGTAAGCAATGTAAAACTGCGTTCGCGCATCGCCTTGCGCCGGGTCTGCACGCTGCCATTCGTCACGCGCGGCGCGAAACTGCTCACGAAGGAACAAGGAGTACGCGGCATCAAACTTCGCCTGGTTTATCTGGTAGGTTCCGGCGGCAACTTCGGCGCTGGTTGCTACTTCCTTGAATGTGCGCGGCTCTGTCGCGTAAATCCAGATGATGAATGCGGCGTAAGCGATAGTTAACGCGAGGCCGGTGACTTGAATGACCGTAGATCTCATTTTTCCTGCTCGATATTTCTTTCCGGTTATGCCGCCTGATGTGCGGAAGGAAATAATTCGACTGACGGAAGATCATAGGCCGGTCCGCACATCAAACGGCAGAGCCGACCTCTTGCTATGTCCAACCCTTAAAGCCGCGAGCCGACTCAACCACGAGTGAGTTGACGATACTTGATCCGATGCGGTTGATCTGCCGCCGCTCCCAGTCGCGCCTTTCGATCCTCTTCATATTCCGAATAGTTTCCCTCGAACCAGATGACCTTGCTATCACCTTCAAACGCCAGGATGTGAGTGGCTATTCGATCCAGGAACCAACGGTCGTGGGAAATCACAACTGCGCAACCCGCGAAGTTTTCCAGCGCCTCTTCCAGCGCGCGCAGCGTGTTGACATCCAAATCATTCGTGGGTTCGTCCAACAACAAAACGTTCGCGCCCTCTTTCAACATCTTCGCCAGATGCACTCGATTGCGTTCGCCGCCCGACAACATACCGACTTTCTTCTGCTGATCCGAACCGGAAAAGTTGAATCTACCCACGTAAGCGCGCGAGTTTACCTCGCGCTTGCCGAGCAGCAGGAGATCTGTGCCGCCACTGATTTCTTCCCAGATGGACTTATTCGGATCAAGCGTCCGGCTCTGATCGACGTATGCCAACGTTACCGTCTCGCCGACCCTAATCGTGCCGCTGTCAGGTTGTTCTTGTCCCGTGATCATACGAAACAACGTCGTCTTCCCGGCGCCGTTGGGACCGATCACGCCGACGATGCCGCCGGGAGGCAGCGCAAACTTCATATCGTCGACCAGCAGGTGATCGCCATAGGCTTTACTCACGCCTTCTGCCTCAATCACAAGGTTACCAAGTCGCGGCCCGGGAGGAATGTGAATCTCCAAATCTTCGCGACGTTTTTCCGAGCCTTCCTGCAACAGAGATTCATAGGCGCTAATGCGCGCCTTGCCTTTCGCGTGACGCGCCTTCGGCGACATGCGAATCCACTCCAGCTCGCGTTGCAGTGTCTTCTGTCTTTCGCTTTCCGACTTTTCTTCGCGACGCAGGCGCTCCTGTTTCTGTTCCAGCCAGGACGTGTAATTTCCTTTCCAGGGAATACCCTTACCTTGATCAAGTTCGAGGATCCAGCCGGCGACGTTATCCAGAAAATATCTATCGTGAGTCACAGCAATGATGGTTCCCGGATAACTCTGGAGGTGATGTTCAAGCCAGGCGACAGACTCTGCGTCGAGGTGGTTAGTCGGTTCGTCCAGTAGCAGTATGTCCGGTTTTTGCAGCAGCAAACGACAAAGCGCAACTCGGCGACGTTCGCCGCCAGACAACACTTTCACAGGCGTCTCCGGCGGCGGGCAGCGCAGCGCATCCATGGCCATCTCTAAACGCGCATCAAGATCCCACGCGTCCTGGTGATCGAGTTTCTCCTGGACCTCGCCCTGACGTGATAACAGTTTGTCCATGTCCTTATCGGACATCGGTTCACCAAACCGGGCATTGATCTCTTCAAATTCTTTCAGAAGATTGACAGTTTCCAGTACCGCTTCTTCCACCACCTCACGTACGGTGCGCGCATCTTCGATCAAGGGTTCCTGTTCGAGATAGCCGACCGTGAAGCCTGGCGAGATGACGGTCTCGCCGCTGATTTCCTTGTCCGCGCCGGCCAGTATGCGCAGAAGAGACGATTTACCGGATCCGTTCAAACCGATCACGCCAATCTTCGCACCGTAGAAATATGAAAGGTAGATGTCTTTCAGGACAGCCTTTTTATCGTAAAACTTACTGACGCCGACCATCGAATAGATAACTTTGTTTGGTTCAGTGCTCATGAATTGAAATTGCCTCTATTTGCCCACCGAGTGATTATTTTGGTTTCCACAGATTACACAGATTACGCCGATAAGGCGAAACCAAGAGGCAGAAGGCAGAAGGGCACTAGGCACAGAAGATAAGATTTTCCATTTGTCATTTAAAATTTTTCATTTTGGAATTTGGGACCCAGGACGGTTCACCATTGACTCGGAGCCAGCAAGATTCACCAATGGAAAATGAGAAATGGAAAGTGGAAAATGGGAAATGCGTTCTCCTGCCTTCTGCCTCCCGCTCCTGCCGCCTGGTTTTCTGGCCTCTCGGCATCGAATTGTGCAAGAATGCGCAGGTTCTTAGACGGACTGCCTGCTCGTTGCTGACTACTGATTGTTACAAACCTCGCGTTTCTCTTAAGCGAAATATAAACCAAAGGAGGCTGCGATGAATCGAGTGAAGTCCCTCGCGCTGGTATTCATAATGGTTCTTGTGCCGCTGGCACCAGCCGCCCAGGCGCAAGCGCAATCAGGCGCTCCCGATAAAACGGCAAAAGTAAAATCCGAAGTTGCTAAGCGCGTCGATAATCAGAAAGCGCGGGTGAAGATCAAGCTGCGCAATGGCGAAGAGCTCAAGGGTCGCATCGATCAGGCCGACGACGACACGTTCACGATAACGCAGGACAAGACCGGCAAGAAGATTCAGCTGGCGTACAGCGAAGTTGCGGAAGTAAAGGGCCGCGGGATGGGAACGTTCACTAAGATCGGAATTGTTGTGGGCGTTGCCGCCGTAGTTGTCGCCATCGCAGTGGCCGTGGCTATCAAGAACTTCGATCCTTTCAAGGGCGGAATTGGAAACGTTCCGCACTGAAGCGCGGAGGGAGGAAGGCAGAAGGCGGAAGGCAGTAGGCAGAAGGCAGAAGGCAGAAGGCAGTAGGCGGAAGGCAGAAGGCAGTAGGCGGAAGGCGGAAGGCAGTAGGCGGAAGGCAGAAGGCAGTAGGCAGTAGGCGGAAGGCAGAAGGCAGAAGGCAGTAGGCAGAAGGCCGTAGGAAGTAGGCAGTGTTTTCCATTTCTCATTGCCATTTCTCATTACCATTTCTCATTACCATTCAAGAGAGGCGCGTAGTTTCATTAAATGACGAAATGAAAAATTTCAAATGAGAAATGGAAAATCTTATCTTCTGCCTACTGCCTACTGCCTACTGCCTACTGCTTCCTGCCTCCTGCTTCCTGCCTTCTGCTTCGTCGACTTCCCCTCAATCATCAACCAGGCGCTCAACGCACTTAGCAGCGACAGAATCATTGCCATCGCCATGACGCGCCGAAAGCCTGAGACGAACGACTCGTCAACCGCTTGTTTTAACGTCCGTCCGAGGACAGGATCGATGTCCTTTGGTACCTCCACTGCCGCTAACTTCGTACGCTGACTCTCCAATGCTTGCTTAACCTCTGGTGTTATTCCAAGCGTCTGCAACTCAAGATCGAGATGGTTATTGAAACTGTGAAGCATAACTATTCCCAGCACAGCAACGGCGAGCAATCCTGCGGTGCGCGACACTGCGTTGTTTATTCCTGACGCAATTCCCGCACGATTCTGGGGCACCGCATTCATCACCGTGGTAGTTAACGGAGCGACGCTCACTGCCATTCCGAGTCCGAGAACGACCACTGCCGGAAAGAAAGTCACCCAGTAGCCAGAGTTCGCGTGTCCACCGTGACTGATGCCTGGCACCATGAACAAAGCAAATCCCAGGGAGACGATTACCGGACCGATTACCAGCGGGAGCTTTGCGCCATAACGTTTTACCAATCCACCTGACCAGCGAGATAACAAAAACATACTCAGGATGAAGGGAAGTAAGGCGGCGCCGGCGACAGTCGCCGTGTAACCCTGAACTTGAATGAGGTTGAGCGGCAGGAAGAAAAGCGCTCCACTGAGCGCCGTGTAAAGGAAGAGGGTCAGCAGATTCGCGCCGCTGAAATTGCGCGAGCGAAACAATTGGAGCGGCAACATCGGCGGTGCCGTCGGCTTTCCCGCTTTTCCCCGGCGCGCTTCGACAATTAGGAAAACGATTGCGGTTAAGACGCCGCCAATTAAAGCCGCAAGGATAGCGGGATTAGCAAAACCCAGTCGCGACGATTCAAGCAGCCCATAGACGATTGTGCCCAAACTGATAGTGGCGAGTGCCGCTCCAATCCAATCGAGCCCGCGGGATTCTTCATCGCTGCTCTCCGGCACATGCAGGTAAACCAGCGTCAGTATAATGAGCCCCAACGGCACGTTAATAAAAAAGACAGCTCGCCATGACACGTGTTCGATCAGCCAGCCGCCGAGTACGGGACCAATCGCGGCGGTAATTGCGGTAAACCCCGACCATGTACCGATCGCTTGCCCACGTTCTTCCTCGCCAAACGAGGCGCTGATGATTGCCAGGCTGCCAGGAACCAGCAGTGCGCCGCCCACTCCCTGCACCGCGCGCGCGACGATCAGTTGGTTGATACCCGGCGCGAGGCCGCACCAGATCGAAGCGAGCACAAACAAGACAACGCCCAGGGTGTAGATGCGCTTGCGACCAAAATGATCGCCGAGCGAGCCTCCCGCAAGCAGCAGGGCGGCAAGGAAGAGCGCGTAAGCTTCTACCACCCACTGTACGTCTACCACGGTCGCGTTGAGATTAGTTTGCAGTGCGGGTAGGGCGACGTTGACGACTGTGCCGTCAATGAAAACCATGCTTGAACCGAGAATAGTTGCGGCGAGTATCCACGGCCCTGAGGTCTTTGGGCACGGCGCATCCGCGGGTTTCGACTTCATCACTCCTTCATCGCATGGTTGGCTCATGAGGTATCCGACCTGTTTTGCAAAGACAAGGATGTCGCCTTGCTAACCAGATTTCCTTCAAAGGGAAATGCTCTCTAAAATTAGTGCTGTCCCAACGTTTGTCGAACAGGATCAGTCATTTGGCGACGACGCTGCCTTAAGTTGGGTGATTACTGGTGTAAAACGGGAAAACCGCTGACCTTTTTGACAACTAATCACAATTGGTACTGATGTAAATGTGTAGGCCCATCGTCGCCCGGATCCGTTCGGGGCTGGCTTCTAACCACGAACTGTTAACACCGCACGCTGCCAATTCACTTCGCAAGACGGCGCTCAACTACAGAACCGTGAGCGGGCCGGGGTCCCCGGCGCGGCAGCCGCGCTGGGGTGGTGGTAGCGACCGGATGCTACGTTCAACGTCACCGCTTTAGTCAAGGTCAAGGTTCGCCATGGTCATACAAACATAGTTGACGGCCTTAATTAAGTCCTGTTCAGCCATAACTTCTTCGAGCGAGTCGGCCGTTGAGCGTAGCATCCGGTCGCTACCGCTCACGGTTCTGTAGTTGAGTGCCGTCTTGCGAAGTGGAGTGGCAGCGTGCGCTGCTGACAGTTCGTGGTTAGAAGCCAGCCCCGAACGGATCCGAGCGACGATGGGCCTACACATTTACATCAGTACCAATTGTGATTAGTTGTCAAAGAGGTCGGCGGTATTCCGTTTTTACACCAGTAATCACCCAAACTCAAAGCAGCGTCGTCGCCAAATGACTGATCCTGTTCGACAAACGTTGGGACAGCACTAATCTCAAATCTGAGATCTGAAACCACTACTGTCCCAACGTTGATCAATTCAATGGTCGTATCTGGTTGGATTTGATCTACTTAACTCCGATGGAGGTTGGAATCGATTTCAATTCATCGAGACGAACCAAAACGGCTTCAGCCTGTGTGAAAACAGGCACGGTAGTGACCGATGCCACACTCAACTTTAGCCGCGCCGCTCAACTACAGAACCGTGAGCGGTAGCGACCGGATGCTACACTCAACCTTACCGCTTTACTCAAGGTCAAGGTTCGTCTTGGTCATACAAACATAGTTGATGGCCTTGATTAAGTCCTGTTCAGCCATAACTTCTGCGAGCGAGTCGGCCGTTGAGTGTAGCATCCGGTCGCTACCACCACCCCAGCGCGGCTGCCGCGCCGGGGACCCCGGCCCGCTCACGGTTCTGTAGTTGAGCGGCGCGGCTAAAGTTGAGTGTGGCATCGGTCACTACCTTGCCTGTTTTCACACAGGCTGAAGCCGTTTTGGTTCGTCTCGAT
>DASXQM010000323.1:0-4840 GCA_036507195.1 Pyrinomonadaceae bacterium
CCCAGCTTCGTTTCTTCTTCTTCGCCCATCTTTCCATATACTCGCGGGCGAGGTACTCGAAAGTTTCGGCGTCCCGCTCCACCTTTTTCCGGGTCGCTGGACTTACGCCCTCGCTTACATCGTGCAATGCGTCCTTCGCCTTCTTCCTCGCGTCTTTCAACGAGAGTATTGGGAAGGTCCCGAACGTATATCGAGTCCACTTCCCGCCGAATCGATACGATACGCACCAGCTCTTCACGCCTTTCTCGGATACCCGCAAAGAGAAGCCGGGAAGCTTCGGCGCTTGGCAGAATTGACCCACCTTCGCTCTTCAGATTTGACCCACCCCAAGCAAAATCGGTTTCGAAAGGAACTGAAAGCAGTGTGTCCTTTTAGCTCCAGTCTGGTTTTTTAGGTTAAAGTAGTGGAGCCCTGGCAGTAGCGTGCGGGGGTGCCCCGAAGGGGAAAGGGTCCCCTTCGAGGCTTGAGCTTCTGGGAGAAAGCAGCTCCCATGAGCCCTTTTGAAGATCCGCCAACTTATTCCCAAAATCAAGCCAAAGAAAAGAATGGATCGGGTCAGCAACGTGCTCGCCGTCCGCGCAGGCGCATCTGTTTGCTAAAGGGGTGCACACGGACCTTCTTGCCAGATCACCCGTTGGAGCGCTATTGCGGCGACGATTGCCGGGAGCGAGCACGCCAGTGGCGGGAATGGAAAGCGCGGCACCGATACCGCCAATCCGATGACGGCAAGAAAAAGCGTCGTGCTCAAAGCCACCGATACAGACTGCGATTGAAATCAAAGAAATGCGAAAAGTCAGCCGCTGCAAGTGTCGCGAGGGTCATCGCAACAAACTTTTTTTTGCTGCTCGTGCGACCGACCCGGGTGCTACGCGCAGTTTCAGCGCAGCCGGCGTTCGCCGCTGCAACGGTTCTGTTCCCATGCGTGTCGCCGTGCTTTGGAGCGGGTTCTAGAGCGCGAGAGGCGCTGGCGAGAACGGCATCCCACCCGGCGATGAAACCGATCGCATATCGTCCTGACATATTGCGCGACTCCATGCAGTCTCGGTAGTTTCTGCGTGCCCAAAAGGAGAGGAAGGGGGAGCGGGGCAAGCCGGACCGGCGTTGCTTTGTTCTCTCTTCTTCTTCATTGATGGTTGTCGGCATGAGGACCAATCCGATGGACCTGGAATTCCATCAACTCGAACTGCGCTATGAAAGATTGCGGGTCATCCGACAGGAACAGGAGCGCCGGCTTTTGGCCTCCTTGGCCGAAGTGGGTCAGCAGGTTCCCATTGTCGTGGTGAAGAGTGTGGCGGACGACCAGTTTGTCGTGATCGACGGTTATAAGCGGGTTCGTTCGCTGCGCAGGCTGGCACGAGACACGATCTCGGCCAGTTGCTGGCCCGGTGCGGAATCAGATGCCCTGATCGTAACCCGGCTGATGCAGACAGCCGAGGCGGAAACCGCACTCGAGCAAAGCTGGTTGCTGGTGGAACTGCACGACCGATTTGGATTGTCGCTTGAGGAACTCGCCCGGCGCTTCGGGCATTCGGTCAGTTGGGTCAGCCGTCGGCTGGCGCTGTCGAAGGAGCTTCCTGATTCGATTCAACAGCAGGTGCGTCGGGGCGAGATTGTTGCGCATGCCGCGGCTAAATACCTGGTGCCGTTGGCGCGCGCCAATACCCAAGCCTGTCTCGATCTCGTCGAAGCGATCGGATCGACCCGTCTGAGCAGCCGCGACCTGGGCATCCTCTACACGGCTTATCAAGCCGGCAATTGGGTTACACGACAGCGGCTGCTTGCGGCACCGCTCGTTTATCTGAAAAGCCATAAGGAGGCTCAGTCGGTCCCTACCGTTGATCCGGGTCTTGGGGACAGCCTTCTAACGGACATCGAGATCCTCAGTTCTATAGCACGCCGTGCGGATCGGCGGTTACGCCGGGGAGTCTTGCGAAACCTACCGGAAAAAGACCGTCAGGACCTCGCTCGCTGTCTTCGCCAGTCGACACACGAAGTCCAGCGCATGGCCGACCGTTTTGACAAGGAGATAAGTGATGCTGGATCAATCCACGCGAGCCGCGATTCTGAAACTGCAGCAACAAGGACATAGCATTCGAGGCATTGCCCGTGCGATGAAACTGTCGCGCGGCGCTGTACGCCAGGTGCTACGGGCCGGCTCCGAGACCGTGCCCAGGATTGTGCGCCAGGAGATCGCCACACCCTACCGCGACGAAATCCTCGAACTTTACCAGCGCTGCGAAGGAAACCTGGTCCGGGTTCATGAAGAGCTCGTCGTCTCGGGGGCTCAGCTTTCCTACCAGGCACTAACGGCCTTTTGCCGGCGTCAGGGGATCGGCTACCAACCTAAGAAACCCGTTGGAGAGTATTCATTCCTGCCGGGTCAAGAGATGCAGCACGATACCTCGCCGCACAAGGCCAAAATCGCCGACCAACTGCGTCCCGTTCAGACCGCCTCGCTCGTCTTCTGCTATTGCCGAATGCTCTTCTTCCAGTTCTTTCCAACTTTCACGCGCTTCGATTGCAAGGTCTTTCTCAACGACGCCCTGCAATACATGCAGGGAGCCTGCGAAACCTGCATGATCGACAATACTCACATCGTGGTGCTGAAGGGAACCGGCCCCGATATGGTGCCAGTGCCGGAGATGGCAGCCTTTGCGGACCGATACGGATTCCGCTTCAAGGCTCATAAGAAAGGAGACGCTAACCGGTCCGCCCATGTTGAACGTAGGTTCTCATATATCGAGAACAACTTTTTGGCGGGTCGTGCCTTCCGGGATTGGGAAGATGCCAATCGACAGGCGCGCGAATGGTGCGATCGCGTAAACGCCAGGTTCCGAAAAGAACTCAAGGCCAGTCCGCGCGAGTTGTTTGCCGCCGAGCGGTCATACCTGAAGCCACTGCCCGTTTGGGTTCCTCCAGTTTACCTTCTGCACCATCGCCTGGTGGATGTGGAAGGGTACGTTTCAGTGGAGACCAATCGCTATTCGGCACCCGATGAGTTCATCGGGCGCCAGGTCGAGGTGCGCCAAAGCAAAGAAAATATCGAAATCTACCGGGGACCCCGGCTTGTCGCCACGCACAAGCGGGTTGTCGAACCCACTGGCCGCAAGTATCGCTTGGCCGAGCACCGCCGGCCGCGTGGCCAGGGGCCGAAGCCGTCGGATCCAGCTCCGGAAGAAAAACTTCTGCTCGGGAAGGTTCCAGAGATAGGCCCCTACATCGACGCGCTCAAGAAGCGTTGCGCAGGCCGGGCCACGCTGGCGCTACGACGATTACTCCGGCTGGTAGATGAGTATCCCCGGCCAGCCCTGTTGGACGCCATCCAGTCAGCTGCTCAGTACGGCCTCTTTGACCTGGAGAGAGTCGAAACTATGATTCTGCGCAAGCTCGCGCGCGACTACTTCCAGATCGCTCTCTTTAACCCAGACAGCGAGGACGATGATGAGTGAAGACATAAAGCAACTTCTAAAGAATCTGCGCCTGCGGAAAATCGCTGAAATAATCGAGGCTGAACTCGAGGGGAGCCGGAAAAACTCACCCTCCTATACCGAATTCCTGGCACGGCTGCTCCGGGCCGAGTGGCTCGATCAGCAGCAACGGCGCGTGCAATCTCGCATCAAGCAGGCACGCATCCCCGAGCTTTGGACTCTGGAGTCATTCCCGTTTAAAAATCAACCCGGCGTTTCACGCCGCCAAATCCGCGAGCTTGCGGAACTCGAGTTCATCCCCAAGGCGGTGAACATCGTTTTTATCGGCAATACCGGCGTCGGCAAGACGGGTTTGGCTTCGGGGTTGTTGCTGAAGGCCTTACAAAATGGCTATCGGGGCTTGTTCATTAAGGCGCAAGACCTGTTCGACGACATGTATGCCTCGATCGCCGATCGCTCCTCGCGCAAACTCGTTAGGCGTCTGGCGAACGTCGACGCCCTTTTGGTCGACGAAATGGGATATTTAAATCTCCGTCCCGAGCAGACAAACATTTTCTTCAAGCTAATGGAAGAGCGCTATCGGCGTAAGGCAACGATCATAACAACGAATCTTGATTACGATCACTGGCACTCCTTCCTGGGCAACAAAGAGCTGGTCACGGCAATGCTCAGTCGGTTGCGTCACCAGTGCCACACGATTCGCATCGATGGGCCGTCATTGAGGGAACCCCAAGGTTAATCCCTCTGCAAAAGCACAGGAAAACATGGTCAGCCTGCAGCTTGACAGCCAACAGTATGTCAAACAGGTTATCGAATGCTACTGCCGTACACCCGGAACGCTCGGCCGTGCCAGGAGATCGGACCGGCATCTGGCCGCAGCATTCTACGAGCGTGGTATCCCGCTCTCGGTCATCAGGGATGCTTTGATACTTGCCACCGGTCGCCGCACTCTCCGCGATCCAACCAGCCCGACGCTCCCGCCCATTCGCTCTCTACACTACTTCGTGCCGATCATCGACGAACTGACGCACACCCCGCTCGATCCTGACTACATCCGGTACATCGAATGCAAACTCAAGAAGCACGGCATACTGCCATAGCTTCAATCCCGCTAACCTGTCAGTCGCGAACACAACCTCTATGCGAAATAGCGAAAGCGCTCAGCACACCTTCGGTGTGGATGATATCGAGTATCTTCTCTCTGTTCCCGTTTCAAATCCTGATATCAGGATGGGTCACTTCATGCAAGCAGAGGTGGGTCATTCTTGACGAGCGCTGAAGGCCTTGCCGAGTCGGGAGTTTAAGCGACGATCCGAACTGGCCTTCCGGTATTGGAGGTTGCAGGGATTCCCGTATCCAAATTTGGGTCAGCAAGACATTGAGCAGGACTTTCAGCAGCTTGAGCAAACTTC
>DASXQM010000324.1:0-5797 GCA_036507195.1 Pyrinomonadaceae bacterium
AGCAGTAGCGACCGGCTCCTAGACTCAACTTGCAAAGGACAACGTCCATAAAAGACTTCGGGGTTGAGTGCCAGCATCCGGTCGCTACCGCTCACGGTTCTGTAGTTGAGTCTGCATCCGCCGGTGCTGTTGGTGATATCCGCTCAAACAAACGCGGAGAACACTTCATTTGAGAGCAGCGCCCCAGCTCGCGTGAGTTTCAACAGGTCGCCGCTGCATTCGATCAAGCCGGCTTCACGAAAGCGCGTCAGATCGTTTTCATGTTTCTCGCGCAGGTCGGCGCCAAACACCTCCTGGTATTCTGTGAAGCTAAAGCCCTGCATCATCCTTAATCCGAGAAACACAGCTTCCGCCTGGCGGTCTGTTTTGGTCAATCGAGTCTCATCTACAATAGCTTTGCGGTCCTGCTCGATCATTTCGATATATCGAACCAGATCGCGTTCATTCGCCCAACGCCTGAATCCGCCGTCGTACGAGTGTGCGGAACAGCCAAAGCCGTAGTAAGGCGCCGCGGTCCAGTATTTCGTGTTGTGCCGGGATTCATAGCCCGGCAAACAGAGATTTGATATTTCGTAGTGCTCGTAGCCCGCTTCCAGAGCCCTGTCGAGCATCACTTCATACATGTCCGCGGCAAGGTCCTCATCAGGCGGCGGCTGGATACCCTGGCGGATGTGTTGGGCCAGGGGTGTTCCCTGGTGGACCTCCAGCAGATAGAAAGACAAGTGTTCAGGCCGCAGTGAGAATGCTTCCTCTAGATTTCGTCGCCAGCCCTCAATTGTCTGCCCCGGCAGTCCGGCAATCAGATCGAAGCTGATGTTATCGAAGCCGGCGTCGCGTAAATGGTGAAACGTCCGTCGCGTTTCATCTGCAGTGTGTGAGCGGCCCAGGCGAGCGAGTTCACCATCGTCGAATGTCTGCGCGCCAAAGCTCGCGCGGTTGATACCGAGATGGCGAAACGCGGCGAGCGCTTCCGGAGTGACGGTACCGGGATTGATCTCTATTGAGACTTCCGCGTCTGCGGAAACCAGGAAGCGCTGCCGCATTGCTTTCAGGAGCGCTTCCAACTGCGCCGGCCACAGCAGCGAAGGTGTGCCTCCGCCAAAATAGATCGTATCAACAGTCTCCGCCGGTTCAACCTCGCGCCACGATCCGATTTCATGGACTAAGCTGTGAACGTAACGCTCCGCCATCGCAGCGCTGTACATTCCGGTGGCGAAATCGCAATACGAACACCGCGAACGGCAAAAGGGTATGTGAATATAGATTCCGGCTGGTTTCATACTTCCAATCCGCAGATTACGCAGATTCTTCAAACCTCAAGACTCTGTTCATGATTTCTACCATTCTTGGTTGACTTAGGTGATTCTAACCTTCTTGTCAATCTGCGTAATCTGCGTAATCTGCGGATTCTATTTCCCAATCCGGCGCAGGCTGCCATCGCCGCTGATTGACTTGCTGAGACCGCGGCTCACACGTTCTGCTTCCGCAAACACGCGCAGGAAATTCTCGCCCAGAATTTTCCGAATGTCCGTCTCGCTATAGCCACGTTTCAAGAGTTCGTAAGTGATATTCGGCAACATCGAAACGTCCTGGGCGCCTTCAGGCATATCGACTGCGCCGTCAAAGTCGGCGCCGATGCCCACATGATCAATGCCGGCCACCTTCACGATGTAGTCGATATGATCGATCAACTTTGAAAGCGGCAGCGGCGGCAGGGGATTTGCCGCCTCGAGTTTATCGCCTTCTTCAGCCAGTCGTTCCGGATCATCTTTGTATTTTTCATTTAGCGCGTCCTGCTGTGCTTTTAGACGGCGATCCCGTGCATCGCTCTGCGGCGTCACAGTCGCCGCATCAACGAAGACGCTGTAGAAATTCACCTGCACTACTCCGCCATTCCTGGCGATACGGCGCAAGAGATCGTCGGGTATGTTTCGCGGCACATTGCTGAGCGCTCTCGCGGAGGAATGCGTGGCAATGATGGGCGCCTTCGATACGTCGAGCGCGTCGCTCATCGTTTCATCAGAGACATGCGAGACGTCCACCAGCATGCCCAGGCGATTCATCTCCCGCACAACTTCTTCACCAAAAGGCGAGAGGCCGTGGTGTTTCTTCTCGCCGCGCGCGGCGTCGGCCCAGTCGTTCGTGTTGTTCCAGGTGAGTGTCATGTAACGAACTCCGAGCCGATGAAACTCGCGCAACGCAGCCAGAGAGTTCTCGATCGCATGGCCACCCTCGATGCCCATCAGCGCGGCAATCTTCTTTTGCTTCTTCGCGCGTCGAATATCGGCCGCGGAAGTGGCTAGCATCAGATCGTTTGGATGACGCTCAACCGCGCGATAAACGGAATCGATCATATCCAGGGTGCGGCGCGCCGCTCCCCCGTGGGCAACATACCAGGGCCTGACGTAAAGCGAAAAGAATTCGGCCGTCAGTCCACCCTGCTTCATGCGCTCGATGCTGGTGCGATAGGGCACGGGCGGGGCGCCGCTGAGATCGTAGTCGTC
Organism: Pyrinomonadaceae bacterium; assembly: GCA_036507195.1. Taxonomy (GTDB): domain Bacteria; phylum Acidobacteriota; class Blastocatellia; order Pyrinomonadales; family Pyrinomonadaceae; genus PSRF01. Next base: position 2,505 of record DASXQM010000324.1, read on the forward strand.
ATTTGTCATCGGCGTCGTCACGTCGTTGTGCGTGTCGATGACAATTGCTTTGCGATGAATCTCGAGGGCCTTTTTCCAGAGTTTTTCATCGCGCGGTTCGGCGAGAACAGACAATCTTGAGCCACCGGCGTGACCCGCTGCCGGAGCAAGCCGATTCTTATTCGCCGCCCCAACTCGTGCGGTAAACAAATTTAAGACTGATACAAGGAACAGGCAGACAATTACCGCGCCAAGGATAATTCGGAGATACATAATGCGCCCTTCAAGGAAAGTGTTCGTGCGGGATTCACAGCAGCGCCATAGTGCAAAGAAGCAGCGCGGGCGTCAAGTTGAGGATGGCAGGCACGCCGCCAGACTATCAGGAGCCCGGGCTCACTTGCGGTTGGCAGGGCGGTAGATGAGATCTTCCAGCCGTAAGACGCGGATGAGTATAAAAGTTTCCATCCTGGGACAGGCAATTAGCAGCCAGAGGTGACGAACTCGGCAACTTCCTTTACTAATTGCCCTTCACCTGCCGGCGATGACAAGAACAGCTTTCGTTCGGTGACGTTGTAGTGCTGCGTCACGCTCACATAGAGATCCAGCTTGCCGTCTCTGTCGAGATCGCCGCCCCATACTAAAGTCCAGGTGGGGTCGCTGCCACACTCTTGCAATGAGTAAAGCACTTGCCGCGATTCGCCATTAACCAAAACCAGTCTCGCATTTCTGGGAAGCGACTGGTTGGGACATTTCGTCGTATCTTCAGACCCAGCGACTTTCAGAACATAGGATGTTCCAGCGAGGTTCAGCGCGATCGTCGAGGACTCCGCGAGAATGCTCAAACTGGACGTGTCATCGAAGACGGTGGTGACCGGGCCCTCCTTGAGAATCCCTTTTCCTTTTATCAGGAACAGCGGTTCTAGTGGGAGATCAACACTCACCTCTTTACCAGTTTTCTGACCGACTTCATCGACCAGCGAATCTTGAACAACGTCAATGGTCAAGCGGTAAGTAAGAAGCATTGAGTTTTCGTCGGTGATATGAAGCCCCAGCCATTTTTCGCCCGATCGTGCCGTTACTTCATCACCGTGGAATGCCCCTGGCTCGATCAATTTCTGATCGACCTGAAAGATCCCGTCGCTCTTAATCGCAGGAGCTACAATTAGTGAAGCCAATACAAGTGTAAGTATTGTCATCTTTATTTTCATCGAACTTCCCTCGCCATGCTATGTCAGATAATCGTTGCCAACTACTCGTGCCCCTCAACCCACGAGCAGTGTTTGCAGAAGAACTACAAACAGCCATGAGAGTAAGCTGTGTGCGAAAATATTTGCTGCCAGCACTTGTCTACTTTGTCTATCCCGTGCCAACTGCCGGACTCGCTCTCCTACACTTCGCAAATAAAGCTTAATCTGTTCTCGAGGCCCTAATTCGACCGGCTCGACCTGGAACAACATCATCCACGGATAAGTGTCTTCATATCCCTCGTTCAATTTTAGCCGGAAGATCTGACCGCGCAGCATCTGCCTGGTCCACGTTGAAATGCCCGCGACAATGACGGTCGCCGTGGCGAGGATGGCCACCAGAGTCCAGTGCCTTCCCGTCTCGTCCCAGAAGCGTTCGACAACCCGAAGGAGTTTGAATAGGATTTTTTGGGCGCGGGCCAGCCTCGTTGGCTTTGGTTTAGGTGGCGCAGGTTTAGGTGGCGCGCTCCAGCCCGGACCGCCAGCAACAGTCCGTGTCGCCGGTTCCCAAGCATACGTGCCGCGTGGAAGTTGATACTCCGGGTAGGTGGCCTTCACCTCCGCGTAAGTTACCATGCGCTGGCCCGCGTGCAAGCCGTTCTGGTAAACGTCTCGCCAATAGGGACAATAGTCCGACAAGCGCTCATGGCAAACGGCCGCGGTATATAACGCATCTCGAGCGGTGCGCGTGCGTGGGAATCTCCGCGCCACCTCAAGGTAAAGAGTAAGCGCCCGCGAAAGTGTCTCGTGCTGTTGCATGTAGTCCCAAAGCATTTGCGATTCGTTGAGAGCGCGATATTTTCCGCCACCGGCCAGTTCGGAGAGGTTCCAGTAACGAGCGCCAGTCCATGCGACCGGGTTATAAAACAGCAAACTGCTAGCCTGGTATTGATAGCTCGCCAATTGGTAGAGCGCTTCGGCCTTCGCTTCGTCTCCCTGCGCTCGCTCCACTGCCTGTTCGAGTGCTTCGAGATCGTTGGCGGTCTGCACGTCGCGCATGATCAAAGCGCCGGTGATGATCGGTTTATTTTCGGCATCGAGATCGCCGCTCTTGGGATCATTGCAGCCATAAAGTAACCCGGGCGCTCGATAACAATCGCTATTGTTCGAGTAGATGCTGTAATTCGATGGGCTTCCAGTTTTGATTTGAGCCAGGGTCTTGCGGGCTTCCTCCCAGCGATTGGCGCGGAGATAGCGTACGCCCAACGCATAAAGCAATTCGTTATGCTTCGGAGAAGCGACGTGCCGCTGAATGAAGTCCGCGAGCTGTTCGGGTGTCAGCAGGACATCAACGAAGTAGGCAACATCGAGGTTGTAATCCAGCGCAATGTATTGTTCCAGGGCGCCGTCAAGGTCCCCCGAATCCTCCGCAATCATCGCCTGCATGCGCCGCGCGCCTTCAACTAGACGGCCGGATGGATATTCCGCTAATAAAGTCCCAAAGTTTTTTCGCGCAATATCAAGGTGGCCCAATCGATACTCGGCGACTCCATTTGTCCAAAGGGCCTGTGATCGCTCGTCGCCACCAACGCGACTCTGAATCGCGCGACGGGCAAACTGAACTGCAGACTCATTATCACCGAGCTCCAGACTGGCCTGTGCGGCGCGCAACGCGAATCCGCCGCCAATCGCGAGATTTGGGTAATGTCCGACCAACCGCTTCGAAAAACCAAGGACGCGCGACATTTCTTTGCGCCCGGTCACCGCTCGCTCGTTCTGCCACTCCTTTTCGCGCTCTTCAGAGCTGGCCCGCTCACTGTTATAGGGTGGATAAGCGGGACCCGGATCAATCGCATAGTTATAAATATTGTAATACGCGTAAGCGAGAGCTGCGTCCGGTTCCCGCTCGAGTGCCAGCTCCACGCGCGCCATCTCTTCGTAAGTTGCACATCGCCGCACCAGTTGCAGCGAGAACGCCGCCTCAATACGAGCATTCTCATCACGCTTGTCGCCCAGCAAGCGGTAGTATTCAACCAGCGCCCCGACGCGGTCGTGGCTGTGCAGCCTGAGATAAGCTAGCCAGCCTCGCGCATCGTTAGTGAATTGCCCGTGAGGGTTTTCCGTTATCAG
>DASXQM010000325.1:0-29097 GCA_036507195.1 Pyrinomonadaceae bacterium
CTGTTGTCCCGGCGTATCTCATGATCAGTTGGAGCTCGCGGGTAAGGATGTCGAGAACCGATTCAATGCCTTCCTGTCCGAACGCGGCCAGACCCCACAGGTAAGGCCGGGCCACGCAGATGGCTGCCGCTCCCAGAGCGAGCGCCTTGAAGATGTCGGTGCCGCGCCGGAAGCCTCCGTCGATCAGAACGGGAATCCGGCCGGCGGCGCCTTCGAGGACTTCCGGCAGGCTCTCGATTGTGGACCGTCCGGTCTCTTCGGCCCGACCGCCGTGATTTGAGCACACGATGCCGTCGGCGCCGTGGCGGACGGCGAGCTCGGCATCCTCTCGCGTCACGATACCCTTGATCAGGAGCTTCATCGGCGTGGCCTCTCTAAGGCGCCTTACATAGTCCCAGGTGACATTGGGCGGCTGGAAGCGCACACCATTGAGATCCAGCCCATCGAACATCGGCTTGCGCTCGGTCGAGTTCTGAAGGCTGCTCCGGTCATGGCAGGAGGCGCAATCCCGCTTGTCCTGTTTTTGAAACCGCCTCAGCGTTTCCCGGTTCGTGCCGGCGATCTGATCGACGGTCAGGACCAGCGCCGGGCAACCGGCAGCCTCGGCCCGTTTGACCATTGCGCGGGTGACCTTCCATTCGTTGGTCGCGTAAAGCTGAAACCAGATGGGCGCGGCTCGAGCAGCGATCACATCTTCGATAGACGAGGTGGCAACCGTTGAGAGGATCTGCAGGTGCCCTCTCGACCGCGCCGCGCGGGCCACAGCCAATTCACCGTCCGGATGGAAGGCCCGCTGGCTGCCGACCGGGGCCAGCACGATCGGGGTTTTCCAGGAGACGCCCAACAGGCGTACGGACAGGTCGATGTTGCTGACATCGATTAGTCGCCGCGAGCGGAGGACATAGCGGGCAAACCCGTCGCGGTTGGCGCGCAGCGTCGCGTCATCGTCGACGCCTGTGGCAATGTAGCCAAAGTGCGCCGGCGGAAGCTTGCGCCGCGCCACTGCCTCGAACTCGAAGACATTCATCGCGTCCTTCGGTGACGAGATCAAGTCGTCGGCCTGCTGCGCCTGGAATGTGAATAGAGGGCTTCCGGCGAGAAACCTCAGGAAAGCGCGCCTGCTGAGATTGTCTCGACCGCTCGGGAAATCTCTACCGCTCTGATGGCACGGCGAGGACATAACTGGCTCCTTATGCCGATTTGATCCCTGCTACTACTATCACCCGCGCAAGCTCCAGTCGTCGACCTAAAAAATAGAGGCATTTGGCATAGCATTCGGACCACGAGCGATTGCTTGGGTGGGTGCCCGCCCCCGAACTGAATATGGTAGTATGGTATTAGTATGGTACGAAAAGTCACCTTTACCCTGGATGACGAGACACTGGGCCGCCTGGGACATACTGCTGATCGGCTCGGCAAGTCGAAAAGCCAGGTGGTCCGCGAAGCCATTTATGACTACAGCCAACGAGTGGGGCGTCTGAGTGAGCGGGAACGATTGCGCCTGCTGGCGGTATTCGATGAAGTTACCGCGCGTATTCCACGCCGTTCCGTTGCTGAAGTTGAAAAAGAGATCCAGGAAATCAGGAAGGCACGCCGCGCCAGCGGCCGTCGATCGCAGCGCGGAGCTTGATGATCCTTCTTGACACCTCAGTTCTCATTGATGCGTTGACCGGGCCGCGGCGTTCCGGGTCAGCGCTGCGTAAGGCAATCGAGGATGGCGAGCGGATTCTAATCCCCACTCTGGTTCTGTACGAATGGCTGCGTGGCCCCAGAGTAAAAGGCGAGCTTCTGGCTCAGGAGAGTCTTTTTCCACGAAAAGACTCAGTTCCGTTTGGTCCGGAGGAATCGGCGCTTGCGGCGACACTATACGGAAAGGTTTCACATCCTCGCGGCCGGGAGATCGATCTTGCGATCGCCGCTTGCGCTATCGTACGCGCTGCTGATCTGTGGACGCTTAACAGCCCGGACTTCCGCGACATCCCGCAACTACGACTCTTCTCGGCGTCCTGACCCTCGCAGGATTTCGCTATAGCACGGGCAGCTTGCGGCGTCGGGGTCCGCGGGGGAATGCCTGATCGATTCGAGCCAGATCGGCGGCGGTCAGGACCACTTCTGCCGCGCCGGCGTTTTCGATCTGGTGCTCTTGATTTACGGCCTTTGGAATTACGAACAGGCAAGGCCGATGCACCAGGAAGCGCAGCGCGACCTGGCGGGCGGTCGCCCCGCGCGCGGCCGCGATTTCCTGGAGTACTCTTCCTCCCTGTGTGCGGAGTCCGGGGAAATGGCCCGAACCAAACGGGCTGTAGGCGACCACAGCGACGTCATGCCTTTCGCACCACGGAATTACGGCGTGCTCAATCGCGCGCTCTTTCAAATGATAGAGAACCTGGTTACACGCGAGACGCCCAGCTCCGGCGATTTTCCAGGCCGCTTCCAGGTCGGAGACATCAAAATTGCTCACGCCCCAGGAGCGAATCTTTTCCGCCCGCTGAAGCTGCTCAAAGGCTTCAATCGTTTCCTGCAGCGGATGACGGCCCGGCCAGTGCAGGAGGTAGCAGTCAAGATATTCGGTTTTTAGACGAGCGAGTGATTTCTCGCACGCGGCCACCGTTCCTTTCCGCGAGGCATTCTGTGGAAGAACTTTGGAGACCAGAAAAACCTGTTCGCGCCGGCCGGCTATCGCTTCGCCAATCCACTTCTCAACGATACCCGATCCATACATTTCCGCCGTGTCAATGTGGGTCATGCCTAGATCAATCCCCCGGCGCAAGGCGGCAATCACAGCGCCGCGGTCATGGCTCTCCATTTCCCAGGTACCCTGGCCAATCACCGCAACCTCGCGCTTCGCAGGGCCGAACAAACGCCGTTCCATCGGGAAGAGACCCCTCAAGCTGAAATCCTAGCGCGTAAATGGTTTACCTCAAGCGATCGGTGACGTGTGCTATGGAGGCCTAGATGACCTGGCTTACCTTTGTTCTTGCAGCCATTCCAAATACCGTGCTACGGCCGCTGCGCGGCTCACCGTGGACGTAGACGAAGGGCTTTAGATCCCCACACAGTCATTGGAACAGAGTTCGCCCTCACTAATTTTCCCTCGTTCAGCAGCCTGCTACCGAGCGAGCGTCGCCGTTTCGACGGCCGTGAGCGTGTTCAGCGCGGCCATCACGCCGCCCTCGCGATACGGCACTCCCGCCAGACGCAGACCCATTTCCACTCCAGCCATTGTTCCTGCCAGCATCAGATCGTTGAACGCTCCAAGATGCCCGATTCGGAACGCCTTACCTGCGAGTTTTCCCAGTCCCGTTCCGAGGGACATGTCGAAGTGTTCGAGAATGATATCTCGCAACCGATCGGCGTTGTGCCCGTCGGGCGTAAAGACGGCGCTCAGCGAGTTCGAATACTCGAGCGGGTCCTCACAGACGAGCTCCAATCCCCAGGCGCGGACGGCCGCGCGCGTGGCTTCCCCATGACGAGCATGCCGGCGGAACACATTCTCCAGCCCTTCTTCCTGCAACATGTTCAGCGCTTCGCGCAGTCCGTAAAGAAGATTCGTGGCCGGCGTGTACGCAAAGAACCCGGCCTGGTTATTCTTGAGCATCGGGTCCCAGTCCCAATACGCTCTTGGCAGCTTCGCGGTCTTGCTGGCGGCGAGCGCTTTTTCTGAAATCGCGTTGAAGCTGAGGCCGGGCGGCACCATCAACCCTTTCTGGGATCCTGCGGCGCTGACGTCGACTTCCCACTCGTCGTGACAATAATTGATGGATGCGAGCGAAGAAATCGTATCGACGAGCAGCAACGCCGGATGCCGCACGCGATTCATAGCTCGGCGAATCTCCGCGATTCGGCTGGTCACCCCGGTCGACGTCTCGTTGTGGACGACCACGACGGCCTTGATGGTGTGCTGTTTGTCGGCGCCCAGTCGCGCTTCTACTTCCTCGGGTGACGCGCCTCGGCGCCATGTGCCCGGCACGTACTCGACGTTGAGGTCGAGTCGCTCGGCCGGCTGGCGCCACGCGATGTGGGAAAACCACCCCGTCTCGAAAATCAGCACACGATCGCCGGCCGAGAGCGTGTTGACCAGCGCCGCTTCGCAGGCTCCCGTGCCCGAGGCCGGGTACATCACCACCGGCCCTCGCGTCTTGAACATCGAACGGATGCCTTCCAGCACTTCCAGCCCCAACCTGGCGAATTCCGGCCCTCTGTGGTCGATGATCGGAGCGGCCATGGCGCGCAGAATGCGATCCGGAACATTGGTTGGCCCCGGAATCTGAAGAAAGTGACGGCCGGTACGAGTCATCGGAGCCTCCGCTGAACCGAAAGCCTATCACGATAAAAACAAAAGACTCCAGAGCTCATGCCCTGAGGTCTGAAGCCTGAATCGTGACCTTATACCGCCAAGAAGGAAGGTTACCTGTGAATGTCTCGCCGCATTTAGACCGCAGAACAGTCAAATAGAATAGCCCGGGGCAGAGCGCGCGTTCTGCGCGGGGCCCCGGGTCAAGGATCCTCCAATATTTGTTCGGACCCCGGAGGGGTCCAATAATTGGTTTCAATCGCAACCATTCTTAAGTGGCATGTCGCACGTTCGGATCCATTCAAGAAATACCTCTTGCAACGTCGTTTTTGCGCAAAAGATCGCGCTGGCCCGCGTGGGTCACAAGGACAACAGATACTCCACCAGGTCCCTCTTTTCCGGCTCCGTAAGTCCCAGGTGGAAAAAACTGTTGTAATGCTCGATCACGTCGCGCGGAGTGGCAAAGCGGCCATCGTGATAAAAACCGCCCTTTTGGTGAGTCCAGAGTCCCTTCAGCGGCGTCGTCCGGTAACGTTTGTCTGGGGACCGGTTCGCCTGGAAATCATCGATGCCGATCTCAGCCGCGGTGTGCATATTCCAACCCGGTTCTGTAAACAGGGGAGGTACGTGGCAGGTGGCGCATCTTGCCTTCCCGTGAAACGTCCTTTCCCCTCTTTGTACTGCGGCCCGCCGCCGCAAGGCCGTGACGAAGAATGGGTCATCAACAGGTGGCGGCGCCGGGATGGCGAGTTGATAAAACTGGAGAGCCGGGAGTTTTGGCGTGATCAGATCGGGAGTGCTTCGCACATTTCCAAAACCCGCCCTGGCGGCAACCGGAAATTGCACCGGATCGTTCAATCGCGGGTCAATGTACGTCCCCTTGCCGTGCATCTCCAGATTGGCAACAAAAGCGTTCCAATGGGTCACCCCGCCCCAGCCGGTAAACGTGTGAAGATTCACACCTGCCAGCCCGAATGCCGGGGGAATCAATGTGGCGGCAGATTTTCCATCGGGACGAAAGGCTTTGCCGTCCATGAAAACCGCAGCATCAAACTTTCCAGGCCCCCAACTGTTCAATACTTTTCGAACGGTAGCGTCGTCCACATCGAGCAATTGGGTCAGTGCGGATAGCTCTGGGGCAAGCGCCACGATGGCGCCGACATTGAGATCACGATTAGCCCAGCCATCCAGGCGCCGGCCGATGCCGAATGTCAATGAGTTGTCCACCGTGGAGTGACAGAGCGCGCATTGAATGCCCATCGATCTCAGGCCTCCCTGGGAGTCGAAAAAACCCGTTACGCCCACGACGGCATTCAGTTTCAACAGGGCAAGGGTGGTGGCCGGGTCGTCAAGATCGACCCGGCCCTGCTTGAGCGCTTCGATCAGACTTGTGGGCAAGGCATCCAAGTCTACTTTTAAACCCACCTGTAAGGCGGTTCCAGGACTGACGCCCGGCCCAAGGCCCCCTAGCTTGGATCCCGCAATGGCCTGATGAAGCTTGAGGGTATCGCCCCAGAAAGCCTCGTCACCAAACGTATCGAAGCGAAAAATTTCTTTGCCATCTTCGAGCATCTGCCTCGCATTGTCGCTGACGACGGACTCGAAGCCGGTCAGCGCCGGCTTGTCCCGGTCCTGGAATCGTGTCTGCGCCTGCCCTCCGAAAACCGGCAGCAGCAGAATCGAAAGACCGCCCGCAAGCATAATCAAAGTGACAATTCTGGTCCGATTGTTCATGGCGTCTCCAGTGCCCAAGACATCTTTGGCCAATTACGTGGATTCGTTGGAAGTCTTCTCATGAATATGCAAGCTGACGGATGACTGCGGCCATGCAATTTGCAGTTAAGCCGCGAATTCGGCCGGTTCTGTGTGCTTGTCGAATTCATTCGCCTGCGGAAGCAACAGGACGCTACGGATCTCCGTGAGCCGGGCCAGCGTGTAAGCGGCAATGGCAATCTCCAAATCCCGCACGGCGAGGTCCCAAAATGTCCCACTGGATGCCAGGTTGGCCGCAATCGCGATGAGCCATACCATCGCCACGTAGCTGCCAAGACGCGTCCAGCGTGTCAGGATTGCGATGCCGACGATCATTTCGATGATTCCCACGCCGCGCATAAACGTAGTGCTGCTGACGGGCGAAAGGCGAACTGCCAGGGGACTCAAATACATGTCCCATTGCGTGAGAATGTTGAAGAACTTGTCCAGACCGGCAAGGAACGGGCCCAGGCCCAGGCCGATCCGCAAGGCCCACCACGCTGAATTCAATCTTTGCTCAGATGTCATAGAATTTCTCCTCTTCCCGGACAGAGTTTGCAGAGGCCGATCGGTTACAAAAAAACTGGATAAAAAGATTTGTAACGTTTTCCCGATTGCCGACTCTATATAATGTCCTTCTAGAGCAGCGACTATGGCTGAAGCCGGCAGAGCAATCGAGATTCAAGCGCAGGGGGCCGAGATTTCTGACGATGAGGCGATCGGTCAAGTACGTCGCGGTGAGATTGCGAGATTTGAAGTTTTAATGCGACGTTATAACCAGCGGCTTTATCGGATCGCCCGCGCGATCGTCGGAAATGACAGCGAGGCCGAGGATGTGGTGCAGGAAGCCTACTTTCGCGCCTATACTCATTTGGACCAATTTGCGGGTCGGGCCAAGTTCTCCACCTGGCTGACAAAGATCGCGGTCAACGAAGCTTTGCATCGACTGCGTCGTTCCAAGCGATTTGATGAGATCGATTCGGATCCGGAATTTGACGAGGGCAGCTTGGAAGTTTTCGTAGACAGCGGTCGGAATCCGGAGCAGAAGACTTCCGATCAGGAACTGCGAACTCTGTTGGAGGCGGCAGTAGACTCGCTTCCGGAAAACTACAAGTCCGTTTTCATGCTGCGGCAGATCGAAGGGCTGAACACTACTGAAACGGCCGAGTGTCTTAGCATCACCGAGGAGAACGTCAAGGGCCGGCTGTTTCGTGCGCGAGCTTTGCTGCGCCAGAAGCTGGGTGAAACCATCGGAACTGCCGTTACTCAAACCTTCCCATTTGCCGGATCGCGCTGCGACGGTATGGTTGCTGCGGTTCTTGCCAGGATTCTGGCAGCGGAGCGGCGCAGCCAGTAGCGCTGCTTTGCAGCGCCGCGAGGGCGTGAGCCCTCGGCGGCGTGTTTGGCAAGCAAAGCCTCGCAAGCAGCGACAGCGTGTTGAGGTGGTGTCTGAGCAGCAAGAATGCCGGCTTATTTGGACAGCAGTGGCGGCTTAGTGCGTCTTATTTCCGCCAGGAGTCGTACTCCGTGAGCACCTCTTTGCGCGAGCAGCGCCGTCGATAGACGGCGCGCGCCCGGAATGAATAATCCTGCAGCACCTCATAGCGGGGAATGATGAACTGGAAGTCCCAGGCGGGGTTCGACGTCTGCAGGTCCGTGTTCAACCCGCCGCCGCTCGGAGAATGCGACAGCCGGACGCCTTCCGCGCGGTCGAACATCAATAAGAAAAGTTGGCCGCGAAAGAGCCCGTAGAAAAGGGGCAGATCATAGCGCAGGGGGGATAAGCTCTTGAACAGAGTGTCGGGTGAGCCGGCCCGAAAATTGAGCTCGACCTTGTCATCGCCGTGCCGCACCGTTGAATCGCGGTTGTGCTCGGGCGAGCAGAGCTGCTGCCACTGGTTGGCGCCCCGGAAATACATGCTCTTGTCGTCGGGCGCGTTGATGTAGCTTGCCCAGAAGAGACCGATGTAGCCGTTGCGGAAGGCATGCTGGGTCGGTCGGCAGCGGAACGTGAAGTCAATGTAGTGCGGAGCGACCAGTTTAAAGCGAGTCCAGCTTTCCAGGAAAAATGTCGGCGTGGGAGGCTGGTAAAGCTCGGCTTCATTGTCTGAAAGCCGTTTGAACTCCATGGGCGCATTGCGCGGCTCAAAAAAAATCCGCCGGTCGTCGAACTCCTGATCGCCGCCGAACACGTGCTCAAAGTTCAGCCCCGCAAAGGCCGGAACGAAGAGCGGAATGGTCTCCGCGCGATGTGTGAGCCGGTGCACGCCGTTATAGCCGGCCCGGTGCTCGCCGTGGGCCTCATTGTCTCCGATGATAGCTGTGAGATCGCCTGAGTGAAAGGTATCGTGAGCCATTACCGGATTTTTGCGCTCGCTGCCGGTTGATCAGTGAGAGTTAGAATCACTTGATTAGACCACAGCCGGACATCGAGGCAAAAGTGAATTGCACGCCCCTAGTGGGCTAGTTTGGCTGCCATCGAAAAAGGGATTTCACCACCGAGGCGCAGCGCGGCCATAGGCCGCAACCAAAAAGCCGAGTCAGCTCTGTCTCTTGCAGTACCGCGCGGCGTGAGCCCGCGCACGGCGAATTAATCTGTCTCCACTACGTCAGTACCGCGGGGCGTGAACCCGCGGCGTGCTCATCGTCATCTGACCCATCGGTGCGACGCGTAAGCCTCAGGCTCTTTGTTATGCGCGCCGCGGGCTCACGCCCCGCGGTACTGACCGGGAGCAGACCGGGCGATTCGCCGTATCCGACTTTGAACAAATGCTGCCATGGGGCCCGGGTGGGTCTCGCCAGCAAAACAATCCGTCAGGAAATGATTGACATCGTTAACTCTTAGTACTAATTTATTAGAGAATGAGACGAAAGACCCGAACACTGACCGAGCAGGAGCTTGAGATCATGAAAATCGTATGGGCGCTCGGCAGCGCCACGGTGCGCGACGTTTATGAAGCGCTGCGCCGCGATCGAACGGTGGCTTACACAACCGTATTGACGATGATGAAGATCATGGCGCAAAAGGGCCACCTGAAAAAGGCCCGGCAGGACCGCGCGTTTGTCTATTCTCCCGCCAGGCCTAAAAACCAGACCGTTCGTTCCATGGTCGACGATTTGATTGACAGGCTGTTCAACGGTGCGGCCGAACCGCTGCTGCTGCACCTGGTGGAAGAACGGCTGTCAGAAAAAGATTTGAACAAACTGCGGAGGATGATCGAGAAACGCAAATGAACCTCTGGTTTTCCAACCTCACCGCTTACAGCATCCAGGTTGGGCTTACTGCCGGGGCCGCCGTTCTCCTCTGCTCGCTTGTGCGCCTGCGTGCCCCCGGGATCCAACTTCATTTCTGGCAGGGATTGCTGGCCGCGTGCCTGCTGATGCCGCTCCTGCAAACACGCCAGCCGGCCGCCCTGCCCGCGCCCGCTTCTGCGCAGACAACGATCACGATTGAAGAAGGCGACACATCGCCGGAGCCGCACGGTTCCGCAACCAACTTCAATGCACCCTCCCTTATTCTGCTGGCTCTTGCGGGCGGCTCTTTTTGGCACGTGTTGCGGCTGGCCGCCGGGCTCTACCGGCTCCGGGTGCTTCGCTCAAGCGCCCAGCCCATTGGAGTTCCCGACGGCGCCGCCGAACTTATGTCCCGTCTCAAGGCGCGAGCCGACTTCAGAATATCCCCCGCCGTAACGAGCCCTGTGACGTTCGGATGGATGCGGCCGACGATTCTCTTTCCGCCGGCGTTTGCCGGTTGGGATATGGCGCGCTGCAGAACGCTTGTCTGCCATGAACTGCTGCACGTGCGTCGCCGGGACTGGCTGGCCATCCTCACCGAGGAATTGATCAAAATTGCGCTGTGGTTTCATCCCGGCGTTCGTTGGATCCTGAAGCGCATTCGGCTCTGCCGCGAGCAGGTGATCGATCGCCAGGTCGTGGAAATCACCGGCGCGCGTGAGGCCTACGTCAGGTCGCTTATCGAAATTGCCGCGCCGCAAACCACTCCTGCCATTCCAGCGCCGCTGCTGCTGCGCGAACATGATCTGATGCCGAGAATATCTGCCCTTACCCAGGAGGTTAGCATGTCGAGAGGAAGAGCCATCATCAGTCTGATCTTTATCATCGCCGTTCTGGCAAGTACGGTTTTTTGGAGCGTGAGTGCCTTCCCGTTGCGGTCGCAACCCCTGAAGAACTCGCATCAGTCGTCGCGCACCGTCCAGGGTGATGTCTATGATCCCCATGGGCGTCCGGTGGCCGGCGCGATGGTGCGCGCCTTCGATGCGGGAGACCGACTGTTGGCCGAAGGCCGGACCGACTCGGCCGGCCACTTTCAATTGGCGCTGCCCGATGCAAGCGCCTCCATTCGCGTACTGCACCCTGGGTTCAAGATCGCCGACCTGGAGCTTGACAAGGTTCGGGAAGCTCCCGCAAAGGTCGTATTGAAACTAGGCGAAATCTCCGAGACGGTGAAAGTAAGAGCTCCGCTGACGACACAAGGCGCGAACTCGGCGGCTGTGCCCGCCGCAGCCACGGCGAAGACAGCCGTGCATGTCGGCTGGAATCGACAGGCGCAAAAGCTGATCAGGAAAGTGGATCCGGTTTACCCGCCCGAAGCGAAGCTTCAAAGCATAGAAGGATCGGTAGTTCTTCAAATCACGGTTTCGGAAACCGGCAACGTGACCGATGCAACAGTGATCTCCGGCCCGGAAGCGCTGCACAGCTCAGCGGTGGATGCAGTGCGTCAATGGGTCTACGAGCCCACCTATCTCAATGGTGAGCCCGTCGCTGTTATCGCAACGGTAACTATTAATTACACGCTCGCGGGAAAAGCGGCGCTGCGATCGACAAGTGAAAGCGGCGGTGAAGTGCGTCCACCCAAGCTGCTCTATCAGGTAATCGCGGAATACCCTGAGCGCGCCAGGGAGGCGGGAATTTCGGGAGTGGTCGTGCTGCGCATCCGGATCGACGAAGCGGGGAACGTTTCTGACATTTCAGTGGTCAGCGGCCACCCCTGGCTGCGCGACAGCGCCGTTGCCGCCGTCAACCAGTGGCGCTACTCCCCGACGCTGCTCAACGGCTCCCCCGTGGCAACGGAGGCTACAATTACGCTCGATTTCTCCTTAAAGTAAACGGCGGGCGGACGTTGAATGGGTGCGAAGTGATCAGTCGACCCGAAACTTTTCCGCGCCTTTCTGCGTCAATCGGCGGTTAATGCGATTCCCAGCGGGGCAAGAACGTGAGAAAAAACTGGTGACTCGACTTGCGGCCTTGCCGCTCATCGTGCGGAAAGGCTCTGCCTTTCCCTGGACTTTGGACATTTTTAAAACGGAGAGACGGTCTGAGGGCGGTCTCAAAGGCCGCTGGAAGCGGCCTTGGCGCTGCCGGAAAGGCAGAGCCTTTCGCACGATGGGGCGGCAAAGCCGCAAGTCCTCTTCGATTTCTTCTCACGTTCCAAGCCCGGTGGCGTCGATACGGCTTTAAAAGCAGGTGGGCTATACCGTGGCGCACAGGATCGCTGCCTGCTCACGACTCATAAACCCATCGCCCGCCGACCATCGTGCGCTCAATGGGAATACTGATCAGTGACGAGGGATTTTCGCGAAACGGATCCCGGCCGAGCACTACCAGGTCGGCCAGCTTCCCTGGCTCGAGCGATCCCTTCAGCCTTTCTTCGAATGAAGCATAGGCCCCGTGCAGCGTCCCCACTCGAATTGCCTCTTCGATGCTGATGCGCTGCCGGGGTCCCCAGACATTCCCTTTCATATCCGTCCGCGTTACGCTCGACTGCAGCGCCATCATCGGCTCGAATGGACCCGGCGGGTAGTCGGAAGTCTGTGTCACCTTTACGCCTGCGTCCAGAAAACTGCGCACTGCGAACATCGACTGCAATCGCTCCGCTCCATACTCCCGCATCTTCTCGCCATGAAAGTACACATAGGTCGAGAACGGATTGGGAATCGCTCCGATAGCGGCGATCCTGCGCACCAGATCGTCGTTGATCACGGTGCAGTGCTCGATGCGAAACCGTGGATCGCGTCGCGGCAGTTCCCGCTGCAGCCGTTCATATATCCGAAGCACCATGTCGATGGCGACATCGCCGTTGGCGTGAATGCCGATCTGCCAGCCGGCCCGATGCGCCTTCTGAGCCAGCGGGTAGAGCCGTTCCTCCGGAGTGACAATGATCCCGAAGTCATCCGGCCTGCCGGCATATGGCTGCGACAGCCGGGCAGTGCGTTCGGAAATGGAACCGTCGCATGTCGCTTTCATCGCACCGACGCGCACCCACTCATCTCCCAGGCCGGTTCGCACACCGGCCGCTATCATGCGATCAATTGCGCTGTGGCCGATCAGGCAGTAGATGCGCGTCAGCAGCTCCCCTGCTGCGCGAGCTTCCTGATAGGCGCGCAGATCCTCGGGGGTTCCGTCGGCGTCATGCACAGAAGTTATTCCGACTCTGGCAAGCATCCGCGAAATAAGCCGTACGCCCTCGCGGTAATCTTCAGCCGAATAGCTTTGCGGAATCTCCTTCTCTACAACATCGGCCGCATTCTCCAGAATTCGGCCGGTGAGCCGGCCTGTGGAAGGATCGTGGACGAACCGGCCGCCTTCAGGATCCGCCGTCCCTTCAGAAACGCCGGCGCGCGTGAACGCAAGCGAGTTCACGAAGGCGCTGTGGCCTCCGCGATGTCTCACCAGCACCGGATGCGCGCGACTGACAGCATCCAGATCGTCGCGCGTGAGAAATCGTCCCTCGGCAATTTTGGTGTCGTCGTATTTGAATCCGACAATCCACTCTCCGACCGGCGTGCGCGCGGCGCGCGCGCGAAGCGCGTTCTGGATGGCCGCAATCGAACGCAAATCGCAATCCACCTGACGCAGGTGAAGCCGCCCCGCCGCCGCCGGATGCGAGTGCGCGTCGATGAATCCGGGAACGACTGTCTGTCCGCCGAGGTCCACCTGCCGCATCCCCCTGCGAGCCAGAGCGCGCACGGCAGAATTAGTCCCGACGGCGATGATGTGCTCGCCGGCGATGGCGATCGCCTGAGCCCGCGGTTGCTGCGGGTCGACGGTAATGATGTTGCCGTTGTACAGCACCGTCCGCGGCTCTTCGGAACGCACCACGAGAGCGGCGCCAAACAGTGCGAAAAAGTCTCTGCGGGATTGCATGCTCGTCACCAGGTGTTAGAGCGAGAAGCTTATCAGCGCCTTGGTGAAACGCATAGATTCTTAAAGGGGGAAATCTAGTGATGGTTCGGAGCCCATGTGGGGTAAGCTCGGTAGACAGGGGCCGCACCTGGGATCCTAATGAGAACCGCCACCGCGTACCCTGAAAAAAGCACACAGTTTATCGCAACCACTTGTCAATATTGGATTCTGCTGAGGGACTGGTGAGAGGCATTAACGTCACTTCTTCGGTAGTGGGCTAATTTGGATCTTCGGGGTATGGGAGTAAGCGTTTGAGGCCGCCTGAGATTGCGAGTAGGCCGAAGCCACTGACCACCACAGGCGGAAGTTGCCCTAGTCTGTAGAGGAAGTATATTGCTGCGACGCAAGACCCAATCACGACTGGAGCAACGATAGAGCGGCTATGTTTCCAAGGCGGTCTAGTTCCGTGCAGGTAGATCGATCCAGCGGTCACGAGTGCGCCAAGGATCGTCAGCAAAGAGGACGAAAAAGCAGCAATCTGCTCGACCGGAGGCCAAAACGCATTCGCCCGCGCCGCTACAATGCCATACAGGATAAGTGCTCCGCCAGCGTAACCGAGCAATTCAGAGAACAACCATAGTAGTCTCATGGCGGAGCATTATAATCAATTATGCTACTCTTCTGCCCCCCGTTCTTCGGCTTCAAATTGAAAAAGGACGAACACGATGCCTCTCACAATCTCACCTCGAGATCAAGGAGCTGTTGGACTAGACGCTGATGAAAAGCGGAACTCTGAAACCCAATTTGCGGTTTGTGTGAACAACGAAGACTACAAAGCTACGTAGAGAACTTATCGACAGAAAGGTCCACCCTGACGTTCTCAGATTCTGTCGGCCTGAACTTCTTCAGGAAAACTACTTTCACGCAGTGTTCGAGGCTACAAAGAGCGTGGCACAAAAAATTCGGGACAAGACTGGCCTCACGGGTGATGGTGCTGAAATCGTGGACAGGGCTTTCGGAGTGGGCAATCCACTTCTGGCAATTAATACGCTACAAACAGAAACGGAGCAGTCGGAGCAAAAGGGATTTGCAAATCTACTTAAGGGGGTTTTCGGAACGTTTCGCAATGTGACAGGACATGCTCCGAAGATCTTCTGGCCAATCAGTGAACAGGATGCCCTCGACATTCTTTCAATCATTTCCTATTTGCACCGGCGGCTCGATGCTGCCGTGCGGGTGCCAGCAACCTGAGCGGGCTGCCGCTAACCA
The DNA here is from genome assembly GCA_036507195.1 of Pyrinomonadaceae bacterium. Lineage (GTDB taxonomy): Bacteria > Acidobacteriota > Blastocatellia > Pyrinomonadales > Pyrinomonadaceae > PSRF01. Next base: position 14,459 of record DASXQM010000325.1, read on the forward strand.
CTTTAGCGCACATCTACGGTTTCCCAATTTTTCGCAGCAACTCTTTCTGAAGCGCCAGGATCTCCTTGAAAAACCTGATTTCCTCCAAAAGCTTATGCTGCTTCATCTCGTTGAATTTGTCGAGCAACGCCTGTGCTCTGCCTCCAGCCGGCTCAGTTCCACGTCCCGCATCAACTCGCGATGCCGGATCAGAAACTCAATCGACTCCTTCAGTTCAACTTCCGTGCACGGCAGTACCGAGTGATGATTCGGCGGCTGCATTCCATCTCGTATGGCTCATAGCTCCTGAAGAATTCACGGTCGTCGATCACTTCGTTCTCGTCTTCTATTGGGCATCACCGACGACGAACGCACAGCAGAACTTTTCAAGGGTTGTAGGGCTCCGTTACGCAAACACGTCGGCCTGAAGAAAACCCCTAAAGATTCGCCGAGTGGTCAAGTCCTCGTCATACTTCAGAGGTTTCTCAGGCGTTCCTTAACCTGCTCCAGTCTTTTACCCATGATAGTATCAACAATCTCTTTGAGCGCATCTGACCGTTCGGCCGCATACACATTTTCGTGTGCAACCATGATCGCTCTTTTGTTGAGCTTACGAACCTCTGAACCCCTGAGATCCCTCTTCTCCTCCACTGACACAGCGAAGCTGCCAAAAAGGCAGTACTCACGACTAATCGGAAACGAAAATGTCGACTGATTGCTTAATTCAAAACCCGCTCTGTTGGCCCGAGGGGTCACGGGATCGAGCAAGGACACAGGCATATCGGAGGTTAGGAACCAGTTATCTCTGGTGGTTCTGAGTAGAATCCATTTCATCGCTTCGATGTATTGGGATATCTCTGCTGCGGCCAGAAACATCATTTTAATTGTCCACGCTCGGGACTTTTGCTCCACCACAATGTCACCCCGACTCACCGCCTCAATTGCATTCGTAAGTTCTCGAGAGTCGATTGCTTCACCCGATTCTGCTTCAATTGTTTGAACCAACTGTACAAGGAAGTCAGAATCGTCGAGGGCTCTCTTTAGGAGTGCCTTATACACACCGAGGCCGATGAGATCGGTGGCCTCGGCAAAGGACGGTACCCTTGTCGTAGCAATTGCAATAAACCTGGCCAACTCGGCTCGCTCTTGAGCGTCAAGTGCGAATTGTCCAGAGCGAAGCTTCGCAACTATGGGCGAAATTATTGTTTCCATCTTCTGAAGTTGCTGCTCGATATCAATCTGGTAGCTCAATTCATGCTCGTAGAACGATTTTACAATGCCAACGTGATCAGGCGTCCTCGTAAAGGGCTCCTGATCTGCTCGATACACCCAGAGTTTTGGCTTTCTATCCCTAAGGGACGGATCGGTAAAGCCCTCTAGGTAAAACCGCGACACGATATGAGATCTGACCGTCTTCTGCTTGTTACGGCTCATATATAGAGCCGTGTGATTTTCTCGGAAAGCCCAATGTGGACTCTTGGTGGGCCGAACTTCGATGAAAGAATGTCCCCTGTAACAATCTCAGTTCTACATTGCCGCGTAAACGCCACGTCCCTCGCCAGGGTACGAATCGTAGACGTGCTGGTAGATGAGTTCGCATTTGTCACGGAAAAGCGCAGGGCTGAATTTGTCGGGTAAGCCGCTGTCAAGGACGTCTTGTATTGTCACGAGGACTTGCGCACGGGATTGTTGGCGCTTCCGCCAATCCAGAATCAGTTTTTCGGCCTTGAGAGTGCTAAGCAGTTGCTTCGCCACTTTTTTGAGCTGGCCTCGCTCCTTTCGGGTGAGATCCATCTCCGGCTTTGTCAGGAGGTCGAAAATTGCAAGCTCCTCTTCGGTTAGACTCTCGGAAATAGCCCTTTTCTCCTCGTGGTTCAGCTCTTTGGCGAACTCCAGCAATTGCTTGAAGAAGATTTCAACGTTAATCGCCCCAGAGTTGTACTCGTCGAGCATCTTCTGCAGCCGGTCCTTGAAATCCACCCGAGTGCGATTCATTCGAATCATTTGGTCCACGGTCTGCTCGACCAGCGAACGGAGCCGCGCCGTTTCAGTTCGCTTCCGGCTGGTGATGAATCGCTTTTTCAGAGCTTCAAAATCGATTTGACTCAAGTCGACGTACCGCTCCTCCGGGTCTCCAACTTGGCCCGACGTGTCCTGTATGACATAAGCTTCGGCTGCAACAGATTTATCCAGCAACTTCTCCACGTCTTCCATCACGCCGGAAATGTCTGGTTGGGGAGCTAACGATTTTATCCGCTCTGCAATGACTGCGACGACGTTGCGCTTTGCGAGAAACTCGTTTGCCATAGGGTCAGGCAGGATCGCGCGGAACAGCCTGATGACATCCGAAACCAGAAACAGGTACTGACGTTTTGTCTGGTCATTAACCATGATTGCTTCAGCCGCATCCTTAATGAGCCGGACGCGGTCGAATCCTCCTGCGGCCCGGATTCCATCAGGCTCGACTTTGTACTCGCGGCAAAACGACTCGACCTTCTCAAACGCTGTCCGAAGAGCCTCGACCAGCCTGTCTTTGGAAACGACTGGCGTTTCACCTTCTTTGGCAGTTCCACCCTGCCCGGAGCCGTAAATGGCAAGCGCTTTTTGCAGGTTACGAAAAACACCAATGTAGTCGACGATGAGTCCATTAACCTTGTCGCGGAAGACTCGGTTTGCCCGGGCAATCGTCTGCATCAGCGTGTGGTCGCGCATCGGCTTGTCGAGGTAAATCGTGGAACAGCTCGGCACGTCAAAACCCGTCATCCACATGGCGCAGACGAACACGATCCGAAACTTGTCATCAGCGTTTTTGAATTTCGTATCCAGGTCTTCCTTGACCATCCGCCGACGGTGAGGCAGGATGTCGAGGCCTTTCTTTTTCATTTCTTCGACTTCGTTCTGAGATTGAGAAATGACGACTGCCATGTCAGTTTCAGCCATGTAGCTGATCGTCTCTTGCAAGTCAGCTCGTTGCGCCTGGCCTGCAGTCGTTGGTAGCTGCTTTCGAAGATTCTCGAGGTACCGCTGCCAGTATTTTTGGACTTTGTCGTACATCCGGAGAGCGGTTGCCTTGTCGACTGAAACGACCATGGCCTTGTCTCGATAGCCGCGGCCCATGAAATGGTCGACGAGGTCCTCGGCAATCTTTTCCAGCCGATCGTCCCGTGTGATGAGGTGATATTGGCGTGAGAATTCACGCTCGAGCTTCTTCTGCTGCTCCTCATCTATCTCGGCAGTTTCAAGTAAATTCTCCATCTCCTGACTGAACTCCTCGTTAGTGAGCTGAAGCTCGGGGATGCGGTTTTCGTAGTAGAGCGGTACCGTCGAGCGGTCGTCGAGGGACTGCTTGAAGTCGTAAATGCTGACGTAGTCGCCAAATACGTCGCGCGTCCTTTCCTCGCCGACAATCAGCGGCGTGCCGGTAAAAGCGAGGAACGCGGCTTTTGGCAGGGCATCCCGCATGTTTTTCGCGAGGATGTCGTATTGAGAGCGATGCGCTTCGTCGGTCATGATGATAACGTCGGACCGCTCTGAGATGACCGGGTGCCGTTGTCCCCGCTCGGTATGGAACTTATGGATAATCGTGAAAACGTGCCTGTGGTCCTCCGAAAGTAACTGCCGCAGATGTTGGCTGCTGGTAGCATGGACATCGGGCTCAATGACGGCTGCGGCATTGGCAAACTTTTCGTAAATCTGCCTGTCCAAATCATTACGATCTGTCACGACCACGAAGGTCCAGCTCCCTGGAATCTTCCTGAGCACCTTCTGGGAAAAGAACATCATCGCATAGCTCTTACCGCTTCCCTGGGTGTGCCAAAAGACGCCAAGCCGGCCCTGGTTCTGCTTTATGCGTTCGAGCGCCTGAATGCTGTTGTTAACTCCAATGCACTGATGGTACTTGGCAAGGATCTTGACGAGCGGGCCAAACTCCGTCGTGAAAAGGATGAAGTTCTCCAGAATATCGATGAAGCGATTCCTGTCGCAGGTGCCCCGGATTGCTGTTTCCAGTGAAACTACCCCTGGCTCTTCCTCGCTGCTTATCTTTTTCCACTCGCTGAAATGCTCCCACGGCGCCGTAATTGTGCCGACTCTTGTCTCGCTTCCATTGGACAGGATGATGAAGGCGCTGTACCAAAAAAGCTGGGGGATTGTCGTTTTGTAGTCAGCAAGGTTTTTCTCGAAGGCGTTCTTGAGATTCTTGTGGACCGCCTTCAATTCCACGAACACCAGCGGCAAGCCATTGACAAAACCCAGCAAGTCAACGCGCCGCTTGTAAATCTCTCCTGAAATCCAGAATTGGGACGCTAAGAAGAAGTCGTTGTTCTCGGGATTGTCCCAGTCGATGACCCTGACAGTTTCGGTCTCCTGGGCACCGGCCTCGTCGGTCAGCATGACCTTGACGCCGTCCTTCAAGAGCCGATAAACCTCGCGGTTTGCCACAACAGGGTTTAGAGCGCTGCGGTCTTTTGTGAGCTCTTCAATCGCCTGAGCAATCGCGTCCTCTGACAAATCGGGATTCAACCGCTCGAGAGCTAAACGGAGTTTTGGAAGCAACACGACCTCTTCTGTCGTCGTGCGTCCAAGCGTGGGCGCCTCGTCACCACACTTTTCGTAAAAGCAGTTTGCAGTCTTCCAACCAAGCTTCGAGAACAAAGCGATTGCTGGTTGCTCAATGAGGGCATCCTCGGAGTACTCGCCTGTCATGCAGGCACCTCAAAGACGAGAACGGTCAATAGGATTTCCCGGTTCATGTCGTCGCGGTGGCCCAGAATGTACCGGAAACCTGTTTCAGGTTTGTAGTCGACTTCTCGTTTGAAGCTCGCATGAGACTTGATTACGTTAGGAATTTTTTCCAGCACGGTGGATAAGGACCTGTCGCGGTTGAATATTAAGAGACCGGTCTTGGTGTCTCTCCACGACGTGTAACCATGCAGTTGCTCGTGGCCCGCAAGGACAGCGCTAAGGTCGGCCTCATGAAACAGGATGCCGTCCATGCCTTAACACTCCTCCATAGTAGCTATGGACAAATTCTCAACATTAATCTCGCCCGAGATCAGCTTAGGCAGAAGGAAGTCGCGGGCCTGACGGAGGTTAATACATCGTAATTGCAAATTGCTGATCTGCCCAAACATGGGAGCCAAAAGGTTGTGAAATAAACTAACGTTTTCTGCGCCCGGATAAAGGAGTCGCAACGACTCGAATTTACCCTTACTGAGGTTAGGCATCGTGGCCCCTGTTGCAGCATAACGCTCGATTGTCGGTTTCAGACTGACAAGCGCGAAGTAGAGGTATTCGCGGTCTTCTATGTTATTTAGGACAATAGAGTTGATCTGCTGGTTCGTTTGGCATCTGCTATGAGTTATCACGACAAGTCCTGGCGTGCCAATGCAGCTCACGCATAGACTGTCGGGAGGGAGCGTTTTGTTCTCCTGGGAGAGAGCACCTTGTTCCGACAGGGTATCGCCGGTCTCGATGCAAAACATTCTGCCGTGCATATCCGGAGGCTTGATGAAGGGTATTGTTCCACCGAAATATTCAGCGATCTTTTTGCTTGGAGTTTTGCCTGTGTGAATTTGGCCAAAGTCTGAAATCGTCCTTACCTCCCACCCCTCCGGAATCGGCCCCAGCTCCGAGTCGACCATCTTCACGTCTTCATGACCGGGGAACCGGAAGTTAACGAACCACTCTCTGTAGATGGCTCGTGCCATCTCTTCCAAAATCTGGATACGGCGGGTGTTGTTCTCGATGAGGTCGTCGTAGGCCGAAAGAATGGCGGCGATTTTGTGCTGGACTGACTGGGGGGGAACCTCAAGCCCAACATCCTTGAGGATAGCAAGGGTCAAGAACTTTGTAGCAGCGCCAGTCGAAATACTCTTCAGCAACTCGAGTTTAGGTCGAAGGGCAAAATAGGGTAATAATATACTTGACTCACCCAGACACCTCGTGTATATTAGTTCCATGAAAGCCCAAACCCTTACCGCGAAGACACTTCTGGAAGCAGTCAGATACTTTTCCGACCCCGACGTAGCGCTTGAATTCATGGTCGCCATTCGCTGGCCCGATGGCATCACTTGCCCCATGTGCCAGTCTCAGCGCGTCTCGTTTTTGACCACTCGGCGCACGTGGAAGTGTCTTGGATGCAGGAAGCAATTCTCTGTAAAGGTTGGAACCATTTTTGAAGACAGCCCTATCGGTCTGGATAAGTGGCTTCCAGCAATGTGGATGGTCTCCAATTGCAAAAACGGAATCAGTTCTTACGAGATGGCCCGCGCTCTGGGTGTGACTCAGAAGACCGCTTGGTTCATGAATCACAGGCTCCGTCTTTCGATGCAGACTGAGACCTTCGGGAAACTTGGTGGCGAAGTCGAAGTCGATGAAACTTTCATCGGCGGAAAGTCCCGCAACATGCACAGAAGCGAGAGAGCGCGAAAGATTCACGGTACTGGCGGAATGGGAAAAGCGGCTGTCATGGGATTGTTGGAGCGCCACTCTCCTGAAAAGAAGTGCAGCACCGTTCGGCTGAAAGTAGTAAAGAATACCCGCAAAAAGTTGCTGCAACCAGAAGTGCACGCCAATGTAAAACCGGGGTCGGCTGTCTACTCCGATGCTCTGGCTTCCTACTCTGGCCTGTCTTCTGATTACGCGCATCAAGTGATCGACCATGCGGAATGCTACGTTAGAGAGAACGTCCACACTAACGGCCTTGAGAATTTTTGGAGTTTGCTCAAGCGCGCCATTCATGGCACTTATGTTAGTGTCGAACCTTTTCATCTTTTTCGCTACCTTGACGAACAGGCATACAAATTCAACAACCGAGTTGACAATGATCGCGGACGGTTCCTCGAAGCAATCAAGTTCGTGGTCGGTCGCAGACTCACATACAAGAGACTCACTGGCAAAGAACTTGCAACGACGTGTTGAACGTCAACAAAGGGGGCCGAAGAAAAAATGAAGCGAGCCACGAAACCACCACCTGGAATTGAGAATCTTCGCACGCTCACGAAGCGCATAATTTCGGTCCCTAAATCAGAGCTAAAAGAACAAGAAAAGCAGTATCAAAAGGAACGCCTCAAACGCAGCAATGGACGAAGCAACAAAAGAAGTTCTACTTAACCTTTTGAAGAACGTCCGCCGGACAACCGATGATGTTTACCAATGTTACGAGATGGCATTGCTGACTTATTCTGCGTTGCTTCTGACTTTGCCAACTTTCTATGACGCATATACTCGCGGCGACCACGAGCTGTCATTTGAGAAAATGCTTCGCTCACGCGCTGACCAGACTCGGCAGCTTGACGCAGCAATTCTGCTACTTGAAGCAATTGAGAGTTCTGATTAGTTTGTTTCATGGCCTACTAGCCAGTTCTCTCATAAACTCAAGCACGTGGTCCAAGACGGAACTCGCCTTGCGCTCGTCATAGTTTTCCCGTGAGTGAGAAACGTGATTTCTCCAAGCGTCTTTGAAATATCTGAATTGAACCGCCGCGTCTGAATAGAATTTCAAGTCTTCGGATTTCTTGACGCTTTTTGGCAATGCTTCTAATTCTTTAATCTTCTTTTCAATTAGGTCGATAATATTTTTCCAGTTTTCCAGTTCTGGTGGACTAGCGAATGTTACACCGATCCTATCGGCGAGTGAGCGCAATCCATGCTCTGCTACACGCATCAAATGAAAGACACATGCGGTCCATTCATCTAAGGCAAAACAGCGACCAGCAGCCCATACATCATCCCACGAATCAGGGAACGCTTTTGAAATGGCTACATCAAACAAGGGATGAGTAAAGTGGTAGTACTGTGCTTTTGTCCTTGGGATCACTAAGAAAAAGTTGTTATCTAATTCATCGAATACCCTTTCTCTCAGCGACCGCAAATCATGTTTTATTTCCGTAGACAAAATTTGTTCTTCAATGAGTTTTGTACTGATTCTATCGATGCCCTTAATTGAATAAGTCAGCCCAATATTTGAGCAGTGCTCTCGCATCTTATGCAGGACACCCCGATAAAATGGAGACACTTCCTTTATCTGTTGGACACCCAAATTGTCGATATTTAGCCGAATGTCTTCCAATAAAACGGAAAGATGAACGAACTCTTTAGCGTAAAATTCCAACATAGTGAGCAGGCTCCATAGGCGATAAGGCTTCGCCATCCAAGGCGGCTGCCTGCTAGTGTCGCTCTCACCATCAGGTGAGTCAAGTATATTATTACCCAAAATAGAGATATCGGTTACTGAGACGGTCACCATCGAGCGAACGAATAACATATATTCGTTGGTACGCGTCGAACTTCCCTCGAAAATATTTAAGGGGATACACTCCGGCCGCATTATTTCCCGCCAGCAGGACGCACTCGGTATCAAAGGAGTAAGTGTCGGTCCGCAAGGTTTCCTGAGAACACGTGAAGAAGGGATAGTTTCCACTTGAGGTGGCGGCATTTGAGTCCAGCTTCCCCGTCTTAAACGATACAAGCTCGCCCAGCTTTGCTTCCTTCCAGTTCATGTCGCCATCACTCCTCGTCGAGGCCTCTACCTTCCAACAGTTTTTCAACATTCTCCGCGATCCGTCCCTCCAACTCACCGGCCTCGACGTTCAAGATTTCCAGTTCCTCGTTCAGCTCCTCAAGCCGCTCGGCGAATTCAAACGCGTCGTCCTCGCGGTCAGCCACGCCTACGTAACGGCCAGGGTTTAGCGAGTACGCCTGTTGCCTGATTTCCTCAATCGTAGCGACGTTACACAGACCTGACACGTCGCGATACTTGCCCTCGGGGAAGTGATCCTTGAGCATGGCCGCGCTGCCGCTCGTTGTCTCCGCAGGTTCGCTGCGATACAGCCGAACGATGTTCGCTATAAACTCAATCTGCGTCGGTGTGAACTCGCGATGAGCCCGGTCAATCTGCGTGAAAATGTGGCGCGCGTCGATAAAGAGGATCTTGTCCTTCCGTTCGGTTTTCTTTTTGCCCTTATCAAGAAACCACAGAGTGCAAGGAAGAGTGACGGTGTAGAAGAAATTTGACCCGATAGCGATCATAACGTCAACGCCGTGCTCCTCGATTAATTTCTTTCTAATCTCCAGCTCTGATTGCCGGGCATCGCTTGCGGAATTTGCCATGACGAAACCGGCGCGCCCATTGTCGTTCAGCGACGACCAAAAGATTTCAATCCACAAATAGTTAGCATTATCAACACGCGGGCGCCCGTAGGAAAATCGCCGGTCGTCCTTGAGTTTTTCCTTGTCGACGCCATTCACGTTGAACGGAGGATTTGCCATGACGAAGTCGAACTTATCGAGGCTGTGGTGCACGTCTTCATAGTAAGAATTGCCCTGCTTGATGTCGCCTTCCAAGCCGTGAACGGCAAGATTCATTCGGCACAACCGCACCGTCTCTGCGACTTTTTCCTCGCCGTAAATCGAGATCTCCGCCGACGGATTTTTCTGATGGCTTCTGACGAAATCAGCACTCTGCACAAACATGCCGCCCGAACCGCATGCAGGATCAAATATCTTTCCGTGAAAGGGCTCGATGACCTCGACAATGAGCCTGACGAGGGACCTTGGCGTAAAAAATTCGCCCCCTCGCTGGCCTTCAGCCATCGCGAACTTGCCCAGGAAGTATTCGTAAACCTTTCCGAAAACGTCGCCCTCGAAATCCATCTGAATTTTGGAAAAAATTCTTAGAAGGGCAACCAGCGTGTCGTTCTCCAACCGGTTGTAATCCTTGGGCAGAACTCCGCGGAGCTGCTCGTTGTCTTCCTCGACTGCTTTCATCGCCTCGTTGATCTCTTTCCCGATGTTGGCCCCCTCAGGCAAATCGAGCAGACGTGAATATCGAGCCTTTGCCGATATGTAGAGGACGCCCCGCGCATGGTAGTCAGTTTTCGTAACAGCTTTCCGACGAGAAACGGCCCTTCCCTTTTCAAGGTCCTTACTTAGAACCAAGAACTTGTGGTCCGCGTATCGCAGGAATATGAGGCCGAGAACCGGGACGGAGTATTCTGACGACTTCAGACGAGAATTAGCCCGGAGCTGGTCCGCGGACTCCCACAGACGTTTCTCGATTTCGGAATGATTGCTCACAGCCATTTGAAAATCTCCAACTCTCTACAACTCAAGACACCAGAACAGGCGCCGTCAACAGCTTAGACGGAGATGCTTAATAAATTGTCCCGTTTGAGGAACTCTGATCTCGTCGCTGACTTTGGTGAAAAAATCAACGGTGTCACTCTTAAACGCAAACGCTCACGCTTCGGTGGCCAAGCGTGACGGATTCCAGATTTGTTCCGCAAGTTTCCGATACAGGTCGTGCCTTGCATCGAGTTCACTCTTGGTGAACTCCTTGTGCGCCTGAAAAAGCAAGCCCGATGTTTTCACGTACTTCAAAAAGCCCGGGTTGTGCTGGTAGCACTTGGGGTGAAGGGATTTGGCGAGGATGTTCTGCCCAAAGTAGTGCTCCAGTTTCTTTTCGTAGGTCAGATCGCCAAAGCTCGCGTTGAACTTCTTCGGAAGCAAGAGTAGGCCGCCAAAGCGGTTGCGGTACTCGGCAAAGTCAGCGGGGTGGTCGAATTCTGCCCTGTGCCGCTGGAACTTATCCGCCCAGATGTGCTCGACTTCGTATCCGTGTTTGCCCTTACCCGCGATGTAATCAGTGTAATGGCTGTCCAGCCCGCTTTCCCGCTCGATGTGATCAACCATACGGGCGAGCAGTTGTTGAATTGTGTATCGGTTTTGTTGGTGGAGCGCAAACCGGACGTTGGACGCAAACGTCTCCCCGTCACTGGCAAGTCGGTCCTTAAGGATAGTCACCAGCTCGCGTGGTGACTTGCAGCGGATGGCGCGCATAACTAGGAACATCGAGTATTGAACGGTCGAGTACGCAATGCTGTGGGAGTTCCATACTCGGCGTGCCAGGAGAATGTCGACGAAAGCCGCGACGATTCGCAGCTTTTTGTCGATCATGGCATCGGCGTCGCCTGGCTTCAGGGAAGCGAGAAGGAGCGGGTACTGCAGCGTAAAATCATGCTGCGCGTTGTAGAAAACCGTTTCGAGCCCTGGAGTGAGTTGTTGAGACGCTTGGCGCAGGCGGAGGTATTGTTTCGCGTAAAAGGCGAAGTCGCCGGTGATGAATGTGACGAAGTCTCCGCTCTTTTTGAGCCCAAGGTCTTTTTCATGCTCCCTTACCCACCGGTGGAACTCGGTGCCGAGGCGGTCGAAGTCCCCTGGCGTTGCGCCTTTTTTTCGTTCACGGATGGTCTGAGCATACTGTGAGCGCAACCAGGCTTTGATCGCGTCAGCGTCTTCATCCTTCCCCAAGTCAGTCAGGCCAGCGACCCGTTCTTTCCAGACAGTGTTGGCCTCAAGCCGTTTTTCCTCGTCGGTGATGTTTGCGAGCAGGAAGCCTTTCAACATGTCGGTGGGACTCAACGAAAGGCCGCGGTCGTTCATGGTCTCAAAGATCGTGTACGCGTCCTCGTCCGAGTACGCTGTAATCTCGACGAGGTGAACGTTTTCGATGAGCCAGTCCAAAAAGTATGGGAGGGCTTCACCGACAAGCTCGTCTGGCAAATGCTGCTGAATGTCACGGTAGCGCGCCAGGATATTACGGACAGACTCCGGCTGGTCGGTATCATCGAATTGTTGCCCGGCGAAGAGGGCCTCCATGCAAGACCGACGCTCCTCGACATCAAGGTTAAATGATTTCTTCGCGAATTTTTCTGAGAAAATTAGGTCGTCAATTGGGACTTTGTCGGCGAGGGTCTTCTGAAGATTGTAAAGGTGAATCAGGAGCAGCGTAAGGGTTGTGAGCCGTTGCTGTCCATCGATTATGAAGCTGTGTCCATCCTTGTGGCTGATGATGATGGAGCCTAAGAAATAGTGTCCGTAACCGACAACCTCTTGCCGCTCGTGGCTTGCATGAAAATCCTGGAGGAATTTATTGGCGAGATCGTCGATAAGTTCGGTCACCTGCTTGGTTTGCCACTTATACTCCCGCTGATAGTAGTCAATGGCGTACTTGGCTCCGCTGAGGAGTTTGCGGACGGTCTTCGACTCTCCGTCAATCTTCTTCATCTAAGCACCTCGGTGATCAGGCAGTTTTTCCCTTATTCGACCTCGAGTATTCCAGTTGACTGGATCTGATCCGGATTTTACATCGGTTCAGTGTCAACGCAGTGACTCCATCGAGATTAATAAATCTTTCTTGCAATTGGTTTACGTCCCCGGAGTCGGGTATTAGCCGGGCACAGCGCGCCCCAAGCATAGCGAAGTGCTGCCGCGTCCTGCCAGCAGGGGGGACGTGCACAATCCGGAAGACCCAGCAAGGAGCTGACAGGTTTTTTGGTCCCTATGACTGGTGGTTGGCAGGGTCAGACGATGTGATTGATCTCAACGTTGTCCCACTTTTGCTTCAGGTACTCAGCAACAAGCCGGCGGTGACAATGGTCGGGCCGCTCTTCGCTACACAAAAGACAATCACCCTCACGTAAGACGTCACGTAGCCGTTGCTCAATAGCGCGGCTTTGCATCAAATTCAGAAAGCCTCGCTCGTAAACAGCCCAGTCACCTCTCTGTTTCTTGTATGCATCCAGGAGGTCTTGCGTGGGTGCCAACTCCGTGAGGTGTATGTATTCGATCCCCCCGACCGCCTCGAGGAAATACTCCAAGTCGTTCTTCTTGGAAAAACCCGCGAGCGTTGAAGTGTTGTTGAGCCGAACATCGACAACGCGCTTCACACCGACGTCCATTAGCTTTGTAAAAAACTCTCGCGCACTCTTCTTCGTAAAGCCAATCGTAAGTAGGCGCATGCGTTTACCCCGTCGGTTCCTCCTGCATCTGTGCCGGTAACTTCGCAAACGCAATGCGTTCACCCTGCAACTCGTAGGCCCTATCCAAAAGTTCATCCCGATTGGAGAAGATGTTGGGTTGATCAAGGCCCCACATCCTCAACAGACGCCCTTCCACAGCTTCCTGCGTTTCGATCGTGCCATCCTCCAGGATATGTGCAATTGAGACGCCGTGACCACGAACGTGACGGCTCACGAGAATTGTTCTGTGGCAGAACAGGGGGTCTTTCTCAGCACAGAGCAAAGCAATGGAGTATCGCTGCAGTCCTTTCAGTAATCGCTCGATGCCGTCTGCGAAGAGAGCGCTAGCCGCGACACGCTCATAGGCCACCTTACCGTTTACATAATGGCCAGGATCACCGCTCCGCCCTCCCAGCTCTTTTCCTAGAAACACATAGGCAAGTCCTACCTTCTGAAGCACTGCGGATAAGCCCTCTCGATTGAACTGGGGAGACCGCTGACTGTAGGGGTACGAGCGAACATCCGCCACTGCGGTTACATTGTGCAATTGCAGCAAGTACAGCAACTCTGTGATTTCATGCGTGGAGTGACCGATTGTGAAGAGTGTATGAGCCTCAGCTTGTGTCGGCTTCATGGTAATTGCAAGACCGTTGCGATGACCTTGTAATGATAATCTCTGAATGGAGAAGTCAGGCTAATGCATAACAAACATCGATCGCCGCAGGGCGGCTCGACTACCACCGGTGGATCACCCGCAGCCGGGTGGATTCTGCAGTGATTGCTAGTGAACACTGGGTCGGTTATAGAAAGCTGATACGACTGAGAGCCGTAATTGAATACTCCCCTAGTTTTTCGCTGGGTGTATCCCTGAAAGGGATTGAATTCCCGCCACATTCGAATCTTGAAATCTACCGGTGACACAAGGACCAAAGAGCGCTGAGGCGTCAGGAGCCTCTGACCTGGAACCGAAATGCGGTCACTCCGAGAGCCCGCCTCAAACCAGAGGCTATCCGGCGTCTCCGCCAGCTCGTGGACTCGGCCAGCATCGAATGTTGCTACTTTTGTCCACAGCACGTTCTCGTCAACTAACCAGTTTTCGGGTTGTCCCGGGTCATCCTTAGCACTAATAAGCGGAACATCGACAAGATCGAGAACGCTCGTGAACCCGCCTCCTTCGAGGGCGTAATGTTGCCGACGCAATTCTCCGTGACCACTGCCACTTACTGGCCTGATCCAAGGACCCAATCGCCTCGTTTCGCCTTCAATTTCACGCCCAGCGATGCACCGAAAGTCATTCTTGATCGAGTTGGCGAGCACGAGCAAACGCTTGGTCGGCACAAAAAGGCTCCTTCGTTTTATGTTAACACTTGAAAGGTCCCGATTCACGTCGATCTCAGCACGAACCATCGGTTCGAATCCGATCGGCGCCTCCAGGCTAACCTCTTTCTCTTCTCTCATTTCCGATTTTCACTTCCCAGCTTCGACGGTATCGTTACGTAATCTTACGGGGACTTAAATCAAGCGGAGCCTTACCTACCGGCGACTGTCTTTCCAGGATCGACTTGAATGCCACGGCCAGGCAAGAACTCCTCACTTGAATCTCAATGCCGGTTGATAAATACATAGAGCAGAGCTTCACTGGTACGAAGCGCACGGGATCGGCAGTTAAGCCCGTCTTCAGCGCCGCGCGTCCAAAACCAGGCTCACTGCCTGGCCAACGAGGATTGTGCCGGTTTGCACCACCGTTCCATAGACGCCCGCGTTGTTCTTGTTCAGTCGCACGACTGTCTTCAGCACCCGCGCGTCTTGTGTGCCCGTGTCCGGATCGAGGTTGATCATCATACATCGCACGTCGCGCAC
>DASXQM010000326.1:0-7092 GCA_036507195.1 Pyrinomonadaceae bacterium
ACTGCGTGAAGAGCGCTTTCGCGCCGGCTACATTGAAGACAAGTACCAGGTTTATGTGGCCCTGGTGCGGCTGCTGCTCAAACTTGGTCGCGCGGAAGAAGCCTTCGTAGCCGCAGAAAAACTTCGCGCCCGCAGTTACCTCGATCTGCTGAGTCGGGGAGAACCCCCTATCCGCAATCAGAGTCAACGCGAACAAGAGACAACGCTGCGCAGTCGCATCCGAGAATTGCAGAAGAAACTTGAGGAGGAGAATTCGAAACCCGGACCCGAAAAGAGACGTCAGGCGGTCGACGTCTATTCAAAAGAGTTAGGAATTGCAGAAAACGACTACGAAAACTTCCTCGACGATATCGCGAGCTCTGAGCCTTCTTATGCTGCGGTGCGCGGTTTGAAAGTACCGTCTGGTGATGAAGTAAGCCAACGTCTGCCAGCCGGTACAGCGCTGATCGAGTACGTTCTCGGTGAACAAGAGCTAATGGTCTTTGTACTTACTGCGGAAGGACTCCAAGCCAAAACAATTCGCACAAACAGCGAGGATTTGAAGAGCAGAGTCGAGACTCTGCGCGACTTGATGCTGCGAAACAAAACGAACGAATGGCGACCGCCAGCCGCGGCTCTTTATCAAACACTCATAGCTCCCATCAAAAGTGAAGGCTGGTTAAAAGGTACGAAGCAGATCTACATTATTCCGCACGCAATTCTTCATTACGTTCCCTTCGCAGCACTAACATACAAAAACAAGTTTCTAATTGACGACTACGTTATCGCGTACTTACCTGCCGCAGCCGCCTTGGTTCAGGAAGACAAATCCAGTGACGCAGGTAAATCAATGTTGGCAATGGCTCCTGCCAGCACGCGCCTGCAATACACGCGACTGGAATCGCAAAGCGTTTCCGGTTTCTTTCCGAAACAACACACGCTGCTCATCGGTTCTCGCGCGACCGAGAGTTCTTTCAAGAAACTCGCTGAAGAGTTTGATCTCATTCACCTGGCGACCCACGGTTACTTCAACAAAACGAATCCCTTGCTTTCCGGACTGACGTTGGAGTCGGACGCAACCGATGACGGACGGCTTGAGGTACACGAGATCATGGGTCTTCGCCTGAAGGCGCAGCTGGTTACTCTCAGTGCCTGCGACACCGCAGTTGGCAGTGGATACTTTTCCGAGATACCACCCGGTGATGATCTGGTCGGGTTAACACGCGCCTTTTTATCAACCGGAGCACCGTCAGTGCTGGCTAGCCTGTGGGAGATAAACGATCGATCAGCTGTGAGCTTTATGGACAGTTTCTATCGACAACTTCGCCAAACAGACAAAGCCACCGCACTAGCTTTGGCCCAACGCCAGATGCGTATGCGAGGTGTCTATCGTCATCCGTACTACTGGGCAGCTTTTGAAATTGTCGGCCAGATGAATTGATGTCCAATTCTTCACTCCGTTAGGAGTGAGATGTCTATAGTATGCGACCACATGAAAGATTCACGCGGCCGCGAAGGTTTTCCTCCGGCTCCTTCGGAGATAAGTCAATTTAGTGGCCATCGCTATATACATGTCACTCCTAGCGGAGTGAAAACTAAGAGATTGACAAGTTTACCGAAGATCGCGCATTAGCCCAGCGACGTCTTCAAAAACTAATTCGCGGAAAAGAAAACTTCGTGTCCGTGTAAAAGAGCAAGTTATCACCCCATGGACCGTTAACGACCGTTTAGGAGTACGACATGAACCCCCGATATCAAATATCCCCCATTTTCATCATTCTTGCCCTCGCTCTTTTTGTCGTATTAGCAACATGGGTCAGCCCACCCTCACACGCACAGGGACAAGTCCAAGTGACCGCCGCTGATCCTTTTGCTGCCGAACAAGGAACAGTCAACCTGAACGTCAAGGTAACCGGCAAAGGCTTCAAGAATGGCGCCAAGGCGAAGTGGTTAGTGACCGGTACAACGGACACTGGCGGCGTCACCGTTAACTCAACGACATTCGTTAGCAGCGCAGAACTCACTGCCAACATCACTGTCGCCGACACCGCAACCATCTCCAACTTCGATATACAAGTTCTGAACGCCGACGGCCGCGGTGGCAAAGGGACGGAATTGTTTGCGGTCACGGCTAAAGGCCAGACGTCATGCGGCACAGACGTTACGAATCTGAGCATTAGCATCTACAAGTACACCGATGCTACGAACACCACTACCTACAACATGTGGCCCGATCAAACCAACGCTGATGGCAGTCCCGTGCCGTATGTTTCCGGCAAAATAAAATCAGACCAAATTGATGGGCGGCTTCAGATCGGTAACTGCACTTACGATCTGACATTGAACCTGAACTGGTCGAAACGGTATTTCATCTGGAAGTTCCCAAACGGCACATCCAACAACACCTTTTTCAACATTGACCGGGTTGGTAACGTGCCCATCACCGATGGAGGAGCGAGCTTTCTCAATTGGTGCAGCACGGCGACGGATAACTATGGCGGCTGCGGTGTGGATGGAACCGGATATTTTGTTCGCCGGTCGATGGGTTCGGGAACTGATTTCGGTCGCCATCGTTACAACTACTCGCCAATAGATAATGTGTTTCCGACTGCGGCCGGAACAGCTTACGTCAAGATATACCACCCTGACAGCATCACCTGGACAATCATTCCCGACGTAACGTCGCCGCCACCAGGTGTGACCGGAACAGACGGCGAATGGTCGGTGTTGCTTGATACAAACACTGGTGCAGTGCTGGGTTATCAAAAAATGCCGTTCAAGGTGGTGGTGAAGAAGTTCTAATAACAAAGATGAAGGTAGACAAAGGTTCAGCACTGAGGGCAGTAACGCAAGTAAAGATCGAGCCGTCTCCACTTCATCCGATTTGGCGCGCGTTCATTCGTTATTGCGCAGAGTTGCAACACGGGGAGATCGAGTTGCTGAAGATTCAGGATGGTCTGCCAATGTTGGCTGAGGCGGTGAAGAAGAAAGTAAAGTTCGCTCCTTAAGCAAGCTTACATAAATCTAGTCATAGCGGTTGACCGAAGGATTCGGAGGCCGTCGTCGCGGAAATATCTTTCGCGTCGATGGCCTTTTATTTCAAAGCAGACTTAATGCAGTAAGAACACGAAAGGACGAAACAATGAAACCCGGGCACCGATTCACATCCAACGTCAACGACTTCACGCACCGAAACAGAGTTCTATTAGTTGCTTTGTTGGCAACTCTCATTGCGTTCGTGTTAACAATGACTGGAATGCGACATGTTGCGGCCGTTCCGGTAACAACGGCACCTGTCGTCAACTTAGCTGACGGGGACGTGGCGGGTTTGATCGCTGCGATCAATACCGCGAACGCCAACTGCGCGGCAGCCACTACCATTAATTTGGCGCCGGGCGGCACTTACACGTTGACCGCTGTTGCCGAGAACCCTCCAGAATACAACGGACCGCTTGCGGTAGGATTGCCCGTCATCAGAGTTTCGATCACCATTAACGGTAATGGAGCAACCATTCAACGGAGCACTGCCTCCGGCACGCCAGACTTTGTGCTTCTCGCGGTGTCAGGCAGAACAGCAGGCGGGCCCCCTGCCTGTTACCCCTATCCCGTCCTGACATTGAATCAAACGATCCTCACCGGTGGCTCTCAGGGTGGCTTACATCTGAACTCCGCCAACGCGGTGGTTAACAACAGCACTGTCACACAAAACACCGGGCTAGGTGGAATCATGAACGCATGTGGCAGCTTGACTCTTTTGAATAGCACGGTCAGTTATAACTCGTCGAACAACGCGTTTGGCGGTGGTGGCATTTTCTTGTGGGGATTCTCATGCGCTCCTGGACTGCCCACAGCAAACATCAGCTTCAGCACGATCTTTGAAAACCAAAATACCACCGGTACAAATGCCAATGGTGATCCTTATGGCCCAGGTTACGCCATCTCAAACGCCTACGGAAATCCAAGCGCCGTTATTATCAAGAACAGCATTCTGGCCAGTCCGACTCGGGCTTTCTACCCGGGCAGCGCATGTTATGCCATCACACCGATATCGGATGGTCATAACATAGCGGGCGACGGTAGTTGCGGCCTAACGGGTGCTGGCGACATGCAGAACACGGATCCGTTGCTTGGTCCGCTTGCTAACAATGGTGGGCCGACCCCAACAGATATCCCGCTGGGATGTAGTCCGGCGATAAACGCGGTGCCAATCGCCGACTCCACGGATACAAATGGGGTTCCAATCACGACGGATCAACGCGGTGTCTCGCGGCCACAAGGCACTGCCTCTGACATCGGCGCGGTTGAAGCAGCTAATCTTACTCATGGAACGAAGCTCTTCGCGGTTTCAAGACAGGGCGGAGATTCTACCAACGAGGTGTTCCGTTACGAAGTTGGACCAACCGGGCCACCAACTTTGGATCTGACTATGACACATAGCAGTATTGATCGTCCTTTCGGGATTGTGGTTAGTGCGGCAGGCGAGCTGTTCATCGTGAATAGTGGCCCGGAGAGTGGCGGCAGCGGCTCAGTGTCACACTTCTTAAATGCCGGCGCCAGCCCGTTGTTCAATGGCGCGATCTTATCGAGCAGTTTCAACAACCCGATGCTCGCCGCTTTCAGGAACGGTGAGCTTTTGATCGCCCAGAGGTTCGGAGCAGGAGCTCTAAGGTTCTTGTTTGACGGTGCGGGAAATGCGTCGTTTAATGGCGCGATCAGTAGCGGACTCATTACCGGCTATCCGCGCGGAGTGGCGGTAAATCCGACAACTGGTGAGCTGTTCGTCACGGAGTGCTGTGGAGTAAACGAGATCAACCGGTATGTATTCGATAGTTCCGGGAATGCTGTCCCGAACGGCGTGATCACTGGTGGTGGGCTTAACAATCCGCATGATTTGGTCTTTAGCCCGTGGGGCGAACTGTTTGTCGTCAACTCCGACGGTGGTAGCGTGTTACGAGTTGTCTTTGATAATTCCGGGAATGCAACCTTCAATGGTCAACTCACTGGGAATGGACTCTGCAACCCAATCGGCCTAGCCTTCAGCCCTTGGGGAGAGCTATTCGTTTCGAACCACTCCTGTCCAAGCATCTCCCGCTGGGTTTTCGATGCCGCATTCAACGCCATCCCGAATGGCTCGTTCTCCACACCCGCCACACTGGGTCAGCTTGCCTTTCTCCCGGTCGCCGACGTAGCGGTCAGTTGTCCATCGCCGACGACAGTGTCAGCCGATAGTAACTGTCAGGCCCCCGTTCCTAATGTGCTCGCTGGTATTACTTCTTCAGGCGGTTGCGGTGGACCAGTGACATTGTCGCAGAGCCCAACAGCGGGCACGTTGGTTGGTTTAGGAACAACCGCAATAACGGTAACGGCAACCGATTCGTCTAACAAATCCAGTAGTTGCACGACGACCTTCACAGTAACGGACGCTGCGCCGCCGACAATCACAATCAACACACCGTCAAACGGCGCTGCGTATCTACTCAACCAATCAGTCGTTGCGAACTATAGCTGCGCCGACTGTGGTGGTGTCGCATCATGCGTCGGTCCAGTTGCCAGCGGAAGCAACATCAATACTGCTTCAGCAGGAATGAAGACCTTCGCTGTTTCGGCTAGCGACAACGCGGGCAACAACGCCACACCGCAATCAGTCAACTACTTAATCACTAATGGCATACGGGTGCTCTTCGATCAAAGTCGCGCGGCGAAGAGTGGGAGCACGATCCCAATCAAGGTTCAGCTCGTAGATGCCAACGGCAACAATGTTTCATCGCCGAGCGTTGTCGTACATGCAGTAAGCGTAGTCCAGACGAGTAGCAGCGCATCTGTATTCCTCGATGACGCCGGCCAGGCAAATCCGGATTTCGACTTCCGCTTCGACGCCACGTTGGGAGGAACTGGAGGTTACATCTTTAACTTGAAGACGACCGGCTACGGCACAGGCACCTACGTGCTGAACTATACGGTTGGTGGCGATCCAGTCACCCACACGGTTCAGTTCCAGATTCGGCAATAACACTGTCCTAACCATTCAAAAGGGATGGCGGAGCTCGCCATCCCTTTTGACCTGCAACTGGTCTGATCGAGAATCGCATACCTGCCAATTTCTGCGAGAGCATTGCGCTCTACGCCTCAGCCAACGTTTCTGTACAACGCCCTACGGGCCGAATAGCTCTTCGATTTCACGTCGGCCATGTGCCACTCGAAGAATGAAGACGTCCTCGCCCTCGACCACGTATAAGATCACGTACTCGCCAACAGGAAAGGTACGCGAACCAACACCAAAATCTTCCTCGCGGGCGCGCCCAATGTAGGGGGTACTTGGCAAGAAGCAGGAATCGGTGAGTGATGGTCTCGATCAGGCGGCTGGCCAATTCGGGGGTGCCGCTTTCTCTTGCAGTGAAAAACCAGATGTCGTCCAGATTAGTCTCGGCTTGCGGTGCGACACGGTGTGGCATTAACAGCGAGCGGCTATTCAGCGGTGAGGCGACGGCGTCCGCGCTCTTTAACTTCTTCCGCGAGGTCGCACATTGACTGTTCCGTTATGACGCGACCTTTGCCAAGTGTTATCGAGGACCTGGCGTCATCGAGGCTTTCCAAAAACTCTAGACGCCGGCGTTCACGTTCTTCCCACAGCGACAATGCTTCCCGCACGGCATCCCGCTCGTGCTGAAACCGACCGGTCTTGATAGCGTGCTTAATAAAAGCTTTTTGGTCAGGTGTAAGTTCTACTTCCATCGACTGCAGAGTAGAGAGGGTAAACCTAGGTGTCAAGGTATGCGCCAAAGATTTGACTACCACCTAATGGATCCTTAATCCTTCAGCTCCAGCGCGTGCCTCAGTGCCCGGTTCAGCTGCCTGAGTTTCTCAACAGATAAGGTGCCGACAAAATGAATCAGCTTGCTCTTGAACATCAAGGTCAAGAAGTCACATCGAATAGTACTCTCATGCGTCACGCCGTCCTCACTCGTCAGCACGACTTCACTGCGTAGACCAAGTATCTCGCTGTAGACCGGAGCACAAATAACAGTAGAAATATCCTCGTTGTCGGCCGCGAAATTGCGAGAGACTACCACGTAAAATCCAGGTTTGTGTCCACGTTCAGGCGTCTTTTCTCTG
>DASXQM010000327.1:0-11893 GCA_036507195.1 Pyrinomonadaceae bacterium
CCAACAATCTTCGCAACACAGGCTTCTTCAACAACACGGCGACCTCAGTTCAAGTAGCCTACGACAACCCGATCCTTTCGATTCCCGTCACTTTCCGCCCTAATGCGACTGACGCAAACAATCGCCTTCGACTCAATCTCGCCGCCACCTATTTCCAGGACCAGATTGAGATCTCTCAATATGTGCAAGTGATCGCGGGCGTGCGCTATGACTACTTTGACTTGAAGTATCACAACAATCGGAGCGGCGACGATCTTCGACGAATAGACAGTCTCGTTTCACCGCGTTTGGGTGTGGTGTTGAAGCCGGTGACCGAGCTCTCTCTTTATGGCAGTTACAGTGTCTCCTACCTACCGAGCGCCGGCGATCAATTCGCCTCGCTGACAACCGTAACGCAGCAGGTGAAGCCCGAGAAGTTCACCAATTACGAGTTTGGGCTGAAGTGGGATTTGCGTCGTTTCCTCTCGTTAACCTCGGCCGTGTATCAGTTGAATCGTACTAACACGAGATCGACCGATCCTAACGACCCAACCAGGATCATGCAGACCGGAAGCCAACGCACCAACGGCTTAGAGATTGGAGTGAATGGGAGTATCACGCCGGATTGGAGTATCGCAGGAGGATACGCATATCAAGATGCCTTCATAACCGGCGCCACTACGGCGGCGGTTGCTGGAAAGCAAGTAGGCCAGGTGCCGCATCACACACTTTCGGTATGGAACAAGTATCAGATCTCTCAGAAACTGAGGGCCGGCCTCGGGATCATCCATCGCTCCGACATGTTCGCCGCGGTTGACAACACCGTAACGCTGCCTGGGTACACACGCCTGGATACTGCGGTCTTCTACTCTTTCGACGAGCATTGGCGCCTTCAGGCAAACTTCGAGAATCTCTTCAACCAAAAGTACTACGCCAATGCCGACAGCAACACGAATATCTCGCCGGGCTCGCCCCGCGCCGCGCGTCTAGGTTTGACGGCCAGATTCTGAAAGTTTTTCGTGGCAGCATTAGCCTGTTTCCCTGGAAGTGGAAGCTATGTCTGAACGACACGACCTGGGGCCCTTCTTTAGCCCCTGCTTTTTAGGTTGCCTTCAACTCATCTGCGGGAACATGACCTTGGAACCTAACTCCCACGGAGTTCTTTGACCCGAAAGTTTTTCATACCCAGGATAAACTTGCCCGTGAGTTAACCACCTGCGACACAGCGCGGACCCACCGGGCTCCCACGCTTTACACTAATCAAACCTCGTAAGCTATAATCCGAACCCTTCAACAAAGATCGCTTTTGGCAGGAGTAGGATATTACAAGGGAAACAAATGCAGCCTGAGAGACTAACTCACTTCAAACAGATACTTATCGCTGAATTGCGTAAGCACGCCGAACACGTTCGCGAGGATCAGGCTGCCGCAATCGAGCTCTCGGATGATGGCGTGAAAGATACCGTCGATCTGTCGCTTATGGATGTTAGCAAGGAGCTTGCCTTACGCCTTGGTGAACGCGAATCTCAGATGATTGCGGATATAGATCAGGCGCTAATGCGAATCGAAGAAGGTTCCTACGGCATCTGCGCCCACTGCGGCAAGCTGATCGATGAACGCCGGCTGGAAGCTCTGCCGACCGCCCGCTACGACGCCGCTTGTCAGGCGATCATTGAAGCCGCCAACGGCGAAGATGAACACGCAACATTGTGACAGTAAATAGTGAATAGTAAATCGTAAATGGCCGTTACAGAACCGGAAGCGGTAGCGACCGGATCCTACATTCAACCTGCAATCGCAATTTCGTGGTAGAGACCTGTGGGACATGGTTGAGTGCTTGAATCCGGTCGCTTCCGGTTCTGTATCAAGCGCTTCCTTGGAACGGATGAGGACTTCCGGGCCGATGGCAGACCGCATTAGTACCTGTCCACTCACCATTTACGATTTACCGTTTTACCCGCTTTCCTACGCTTTAGGATGGGCCTTGTCATAAACCTCAATTAGTTTTTCCATTGAAACGTGCGTGTAGATTTGGGTCGTTGAAAGGCGGGCGTGGCCGAGTAGTTCCTGGATGTCTCGCAAGTCGGCGCCGCTGTCGAGCAGATGCGTTGCAAACGAGTGGCGCAGCGCGTGCGGACTAATATCGTATCTTCCCGCGCATATCCGTATGTACTTTTCCACCACGCGGCCCACCGAACGCGTAGTTATTCGAGTCCCCTGGTAATTGAGAAACAGCGCCTCCGGTTCTCGCTCGGAAACAGGCGCCGCATCCAGAAATCCTTCGCGAACTTCGAGATACATTTTCAGAGCTGCCAGCGCCGGCTCCCCAAAGGGCACGATCCGTTCTTTGCGTCGCTTTCCACTAACCCGAATCAGCCGGTTCTTGAAATCGATGTGGCCAAGATTGAGTTTGGTCAACTCTGCTACGCGTACTCCCGTCGCATACATCAGCTCGAGCAAGGCCCGGTCGCGTTTGCCCAAATCCGTTTCCAGGTCAGGGGTTTCGACAAACTTGACCGCTTCTTCAACCGAGAGATGTTTTGGAAGTTTTTTTTCCAATCGCGGGGTCGATACGAGTTTGGCCGGGTTCATCTCCAGCATTCCCTCGCGCACCAGGAATTGAAAAAACGTGCGCAAGGCAGCGAGCTTTCGCGCGATGGAAGCTTTCTGTTTCTGCGCCGCGTGAAGCGTTGCCAGCCATTCACGGACGGTGATGTGGTCTATGGTTGCGATTGCGGGTTCAGTTCTCTTCCCTGTTCGCGGATGGGCGGGAGACAGGTAATCGTGAAACTGCTCGAGGTCGCTCTGGTAATTGCGGAGGGTGTGTTCGCTAAGGTTGCGTTCGTAGCGCAGGTGCTCGAGAAACTGGGTTAACAGTTGCTCCATAGATTTCAGACTTCAGATTTGAGATCTCAGATTTGAGACATTTGAGATCTCAAATCACCATTCATTCGCCGCAACATTCGACGCCTTGGGAGAATAATATCCCTTACGGGCCCGCACGCGCACGTCTTTCCGCGATCTGACTCTCAGATCAATAACATGGAAGCGGCCATCGCGCCGCTCTTCGCCAGGGTAATAGCTCAGCACGTATTGATGCGCGAGGTCCGCAGCGATCTGCTGGAATGCCAGATCCAGCTCGTTAGTTGTTTTGGGAAGATAAACTACGCCACCGGTTTGGCCCGCCAGCTGTTCCATCCTTCGCTCCGCTGCAAGCGCGCGCAGGTTAGCGCCGTCGTAGAGTCCGGTCTGCACTATGAAAATCTGACAGTCGTCGGCGAGTACTCGTTGCATGGTCGTCTCAAAATCGTTCCGGCTGGTGGTCTCCACCCCATCCGAAACGATGACCAAAACTCGACGGCCAGTGTAAGGACGAAGATAAGCGGCGGCATCAATGATCGCATCGAAGAGCGAAGTTGCTCCTTCCGGCTTGCCAAAGCTTTCGATCGTTCGTTCCAGCTTGCCAACGTCACTCGTGAGCGGCTGAGCCAGGTAGCTTTCCGTCTCGACAGAATAAATCGCCGCCTCATCCGAGGGCCGCATTACTTTACGAAAAAAGTGCATCGCCGCGTGCTTCTCAAACTCACGCGCCATATCCAGGCTGCCGCTGTTGTCGAAAAGCATGGCCAGGCGGACGCTGGTTTCCGCACGCGTCATATCGCTGATCGGCTTCACCTGACCATCGACTCGTAATTCAAAATCTTCAAGCTTTAGGCCGATGAGGGCAAAACCCTTCGGATCCACCACCGAAGCCGGAATAGGCACGAGATTGGAACTGATGCGCACCGTGTCCGACGGGTCGACCTCTTCGCTGGAACTGTCTTTGGAAGATTCCCTGGGGCGGGGTTGACTACCGGGCTCCTTCGAACTCGGATTAGAACCCGTCGATGGAGCCTTGCTCGGCTCGGCGATGGGACCAGTTGATCTGTTCTTCGCCGGAGAGGCCTTTGGTGCTTTTTCCTTATTGCGTCCTGATTGCCCAACGACAATGGTTGCGAAGCTGAGGCCAAGCAACGCGAAAACTATCAACAAAGAACCAGTCTTTGGCCGGCTAATGCTTAACGCAACCGGCATCTTCACGCGAAGGCTTGAAGAGCGGGGGTCTCGTCGTGTATGTCTTGAAGCCAGATGTCCCATTCTTTCAGCGCCAGCTCGACCTGAAGTTGGTGCCTGTCTCTTTTTCTACGTATGCGCCTGCGATCTTGTTCTGCCAGCGGCTCAAGAAGCGCAAAAGTGATATTCACGGGCTGGAAGTTTTTCGTTTCCGCGTTGGAGACATAACGAGCCAGTGCGCCCATGGCACTCAACCGCGGCGGGCGAACTGGAGCCCGGCCCGAAGACAACCGGGCTGCATTCTCTCCGGCGAGCCAGCCCATCGCTACCGATTCAATGTAACCTTCAACGCCGGTTATTTGCCCGGCAAAAAAAATGTTCGGCCGGTCGCGCATTTGCATTGTTGGGGACAGCACGCGCGGCGAGCAGATGTAAGTGTTCCGATGAATCTGGCCAAACTGCAAAAATTCCGCCCGCTCCATCCCTGGTATCAGCCGCAACACTCTCGCCTGTTCGCCGTAACGTAGATGATTCTGAAACCCGACAAGGCTGTATGCGTCAGCCATTAAATTTTCCTGGCGCAACTGCACCGCCGCGTAAGGTTCGCGTCCAGTGCGCGGATCAACCAGCCCAACGGGCTTCATCGGTCCGAAGCGCAACGTGTCAACGCCGCGGCGCGCCAGCTCTTCGATTGGTAAACAAGACTCGAACCAGCGCGTCTCCTCGAAGCGTTGCAGCGGTACGCTTTTGGCCTCGATTAGCGCGTTGTAGAAGCGTGCGTACTGTTGCCCGTCAAATGGACAATTCAAGTAGTCGTCGCCGCCTTTGCCGTAGCGAGCAGCCGGAAACGCAACCGACCGATCTACTGAATCCGCAGCAATGATCGGAGCGATAGCGTCGTAGAAGTAAAGTTGGTCGCTGCCAGTGAGCTTCATGATCTCGGCTGTCAACGCATCCGACGAGAGCGGTCCGGTGGCGATGATTGTTATCTCATCAGCGGCGATGTTCTTCACCTCTTCGCGGACGAGCTCGATCTTCGGGTTTCTCTTGATCTGCTCGGTGATGAGCTCTGCAAATTTATCGCGATCAACCGCAAGCGCTGCTCCCGCGGGGACACGAGTGGCCGTCGCGGAGTCCATCACGAGCGAACCCGCACGGCGCAGCTCTTCCTTTAGCAAATAAGGCGCGCTACCCGGTTCGTCCGATTTCAGCGAATTTGAACAGACGATCTCGGCTAACTTGTCGGTGCGATGAGCCGGTGTTTGGGTGACGGGTCGCATTTCGAAGAGACGCACCTGCGCTCCGGCGCGCGCTGCCTGCCACGCAGCCTCAACGCCCGCCAGACCACCACCGATGACGTTAACTTTTTCCACCCGCCCTCCGATACTTACTTAACGCTCACAGATTTTATGATGCTGTTCATTACTTCAGTGTCGCTATCGCTAACGATCGTACTAATGAGTGCAAGCGCATGTCCCTTCTTAATAAGGAGATAAAATCTTTGTCGCACTAGATTCGCCGGAGAACCAAAAGTCGTAGTGAACGTGTGAAACTGCACGCCGTTTATTGTCTCCACTTGCTCCTCCGAAAAGCTGACCGGAGTCTTACCCTGCTGCAAGATGGATTTCAACTGTTCAATATAGCCGGGGACAGTTGTCGAGAGCGATACGGGTTCCGCTAAAACCATGAAGACCGCGTTGAATTGACCGGTCGAGGCTAGAGGTATTTTTGAGGCCGTAAATAAAATTAGAGTGCGTTCGGCAGCGGCGTCTAACCCAGCTCTATCCTGATCGTCCTTTGCCACGATTTCAGCCTTGCCGCGCTCCATGAAATTCTTCTTCGTTGCATCGTCGTGAATGCTCCAGCCCGTTGGAACGGCGAATCGCAAACCAAAATAATCGTTTTCATAGACTGATCCAGTGACAACTCCTCTAAGGTGCGATGCTTGAGGTAACGTCGGAGTTTGGGCCGTCGTCGGACTTGGAGACGCTGCTCGCTTGCTTGATTGCGCGAAGGTCGCGCCGCAGAGCACGATAATAACAAACAAGTGGGCGAGACTTCTGACTGGTGATGTCTTCACGATTGTGCACACTCCTCTGATAAATAATCATTTGATCTGAGAATAAGTTTTCACCACTAAGATCGCGCGCTAAGACAAGCTACTGGATCGTGCGGGAGAAAATAGGACAAAGGATCTGTTATTCAGCACAGCAGTTGCTATTACCAGTTGCAACCAGGTCGCCACCGCTCCCTGTTCTGACAGGTCCGAACGCCGACTATGGTTTCTTTTCAGGTGCCGTCTCACTCTTAGGGGCGTCGAGTTTGTAGTCACCGACATCGCCGGAAAAATGTTTATAATCGCTCCACTCGATTGTCTGGTTATAGTCGCCGCCGCCAAATAGGAGGACCTTCACCGAAAGATTGATCTGGGCCATGCGCGGCAACCAAACTCCTTCCACCATGCGCGTCTGTTCCATCACAAACGCCGCGCCCGGACGCAAATTTACCAGCAGCCCGCCCGCCATTTTGAATCCCTCAGCCAGCCTCGCTTCGAGCCGCATCACCTGTTTGTCGACAGGATCGATCCACGCTACTCCAACGAGTTTTGATATCAGATCCTCCTGTCGATTACCGGGTTTGAACCCCGCACGAGGTCGAAAGTCGAACACCACCGCATCCCGATCGCGGAAGCGCTCGCGACGCGGTGAGACAAACTCATGAATCTTTAGAAACTGAGAAATGTCGACGTCGTCGTCCTCGCCTTCCTTAACTTTGGCAGCTTTCTTTCGCTCGCGCTCGGCGCGATTCTTCTCCACTCGCTGCTTGTCTTTTTCCTTATCGCGTTCCGCCTTTTCGAACTCCTCTTCAACACGCTTCTGTTCCTTTGCTGCTCGTTCGCCGGAAAGCGGAATTCCATTCTCGCTTATCAATTTCATTACCGGCGCGCGGTTGGCGATCGGAAAGACTTCAAACACCTTGACCGTTTCTTTCTTCAGTTCGCCCTTGCTGCTGATCTCGCGAGAAGTTTCCTTCTGTACAAAGGAGTACTCGGTAAAACGTTGCTCGAGCTGATCCTGATTGCGCGAAACTTCCCGCAGGAGTGCCGCAACATCCGTGGCTTCGCCGGCCCGCGGCGGATCGAAGCTCGAATCGGAAATACCGTTGTTGTAACTTGCGCGTTGAAGCAGAAAAGTCAGCTCTCCCGTGCCACCGTTGTTTATACTCACACGATGTGGCTCAAGAATGTTTCCCTTAGAGCGATAATCTTCAAAGCGAGTCTTGGTGTTGCGGGCATCATCTTCAATAGCCAGGAGTAATTTCGTCGTGGAGCTGAACAAATACCTCAACCGCGCGCCACTGCGAAGAGAGAATTCCACGACGTAAGCGGAGCCGGCCTCAACATCTTTGAGCGAAACGACCCGCGCCAGCACATTGTTCTTCTTAGTATCGAGTAAGTGGCTGGCATTCAGCACGGCCTCAAGTCGCGCCGCCGCCGCTTCTGCGTCGGTCAGCGTGTGTAGTTTTCCATCAAGCCCCAGTGACCAGGCCGACCTGGGAGTTGCAGCTGAGATTATTTGCCCGTTCCCGAAACTCATCTCCATGCGGATGGACGAAGGAGTCTTAGTCTGCGTTTTAGCAAGTCCCATGGCCCGGTCTTTGAGTTGAATCGTCCATTCGTAGGTCGCATCCCTGATCGTGGCGATTCGCTTCCTGCCGCCAATGGTTTTCAAATAGCTGTCTACAACTTTTTCGGCCGAGGGCAACTTTCGCGGTGCCGCTGCCGATTGCTCCATACCCAAAGCTGCGGTGCAACTGATGAGCAGGCTTATCACGAACACTACAAACATCGTAGCGTGCACATTGTCGAGCAATGGCTTCATCGATTCTTAACGGGCCTTCTTTGCGCCTCCGCCCTGGCTCTTTTTGTTACCCGACTTCTTTTCCTTCTTGCGCTTCTTCTGAACTTTCTTGTGGGCCGCGGCGGTAACTTGCGCCACCCGCTCCGCCTGAGTTAGTCGCTTAGTTTTTCCTCCCTGTTCATGCGGGTGGTCTTGTTCCGTCATCTCGCCCTGATGTTTTTGATACTCAAATTCGTTTATCGTGTTCCCAGCCCCAACCTTGGCAACATCAAGGTTTCTCATCTGCTCTCTGCCCATATCGCTCCAGTCCTCCCTTTTCTATTCGCCTGCTTGTATGCGGCGGGATTCGCGTTCTTGTAGCCCTCGACTGCCAGGTTGCGCGCAAGCTAACAACTTGCGTTACACTGCCTGCTTGACACTGCAAACTTCGCGTTCGTATAGTCCAAGCTAGCGTGCGCAGCTCGATTCAGTGACTGCATCCGAAGCCGGCTTAGCTCAGTTGGTAGAGCGTCTGATTCGTAATTAGAAGGTCGCCGGTTCAACTCCGGCAGCCGGCTCCAGTAATCCAATACTTCCCAAACAGTATAGGTATCAAAGCGAAAGGCGGCAAAGTCTGCTGCTCCCGGGAGACAAAGAACGCTGATGCGCCGCCCGCCAGATTGCTAAACGCATGATCCTTGGCTATTTGAAGTACATATATTTGACGAACGAACCCGGTTCAACTATAAGTCCGGCTCTGCAGAGTGAAAATGGCGAATAAACCTCACAAGCTCATGCCTGCTATGGTGCCTCACCCTCTGTGGGGCCGAGGCGTTTACAACGAACTACGTAGAACACAACGCCGCAAGCAATGGGAAGCGCTGCGCCGTACTGTGCTTGAGGCTGCCGCTAACACTTGCGCCCGTTGTGCTGCACGATATGACAGTCACATGGTCTGCAATGAGATATGGCAATACGATGATCAACAACACATCGCCACACTCAAGGCTTTTGAGATTGTCTGCCGCGACTGTGATTCAGTCTTGCATCTCGGCAAGTCATTGCTGATCGGCGGCAAACGAGGCGACGAGGGAACGGCAGAGCGCGGGGAGCAAGCCGTAAAGCAACTAATGAAAGTCAACGGCATCAAGAAAAAAGAGGCGAACAAGTTGATCGATGATGCCTTCGGACAATGGATGGACAGATCGAAACATAAGACCTGGGCCATGCAAATAGCCCCGGAGTTAATCGAAAACCATCCGGTTCTCACCGACCTTGAGTTATGAACGCCGGGCATGGTCTATCAGTGCACGTTTAATCGATCACGTCTACACTAGAAACTTCTCGAAGCTAATGATCGTGGTGTTGACGTGCTTTACCATCTGACCTAATGCCCGCACTATCGGCTTGCCCTTAATGATCTCAGGTTCGCATAGCCCTACGTCAAAAGCGATCTTTGTGTCGTTCTCGACGCCCGGCTCACAGATAAAGAATACATCGCCATCTTTCAACGGCTCTTGAAAGTTAGGCAAAGCGAAGCGGGGCGACCTAAAGTCGCGAAGGCTTCCAGGTACATCAATTGTCGCTTGCGTAACTGAAACTAGCGTTGCGAGCAAAGAGTGGTGCTTGTCGGCAATGTCTAACTCATGCAGCGTGTATAGCGCCTCGTTTCCACCCTTGTACGGCTTGGCTGCATCGATTGCATCTATTGCACCCTGCGACATGCCGCGCACTTTTCTCGCATCCATAGCTTGATATTTTGCCGCGCTGTCGAAGATCGGAAAACACGTTTGACGAGACGGCGTATTGCCGTTAGCAAGCACTAGATGGCATGCCACGTGATCCAAAGCACTGCGCAGATTGTGTATTGCATCCCCGGCGATCAATCCAACTGCGACCGGCGGTGTCTGCACGTTATTGACGCCAAAGTGGTAATAGCCGGTCGTTGGATCGGTCTCACGTCCGAGACTATAAGGGGTTGAGTCGATGAAGCTCTTGCAGACTGCTGCGAGATCATCGATGTGCTTGATCGCCCGTTCAACCTTTAGTCTTATTTCACTTAATCGATCTTTAGTCATCTGAGAAAACATGCCGATTATTTCTTGCGCGGTGAGATTATCTGCCCAAAGGTACCGCCATGCCTTTTCTTAAACGCAGCCATTGCCTTAAACGCTTGCCTCATCCGCTCGCCTGCTAGAAGCAGAGGAAAGTTATTGTTTGGCTCTCGGCAGAGGTTCAGCACTGACTTTCGCACCACGTTCGGATCGATCTCGTAGTTGTTTTCTAAACAGTGCAGTGCGAGCTTATTAAACTCATACGCCCCGATGTCTGCCGCCTGTAAGCCCGGCTCAGCTTGTGCCGATTGAAGGTCATAGCCAGGGTTGCTTTGCTTTTCTAAACATCGCGATTTAAGATGCGTGGCAATCGCGATGTTTGACAGTGTGTCGGCAAAGGAATTTTCACTAGCCGCTGCTTAACGAAACAGGCAAGCCGTCGCAGAGGACGTAAGTAATGCCGCCGCCATCGAAGCCGCCGCTATTTGCGCTTTCAGAGCCACCGCGCCATGTTTCCAAGCATCGCCTAGAACGCGCGCTGCGTGACCATTATCAATCTAACCGTCCGTCGCTAGCCCCGGAACACTTTGTAGGTGTTGTTGGTCTTGAGGTGGACGGTTTTAGTTTGTTCGCACGTCGCATCGTAGAAGCCTGTCATCGTAAGATCGTCGCGCCGCTCAGAGAGCGAGGCCGTGAGACGCGGACACGTTGTACGGTGCGAGGCCCTTCTTCAAGACCTGCGGAAATGTTGCAGGTGTCGGCAGTTAAGGTGTATAAGCCCTACCGTAGTTCTCACTCTCGCCCCGGAGACTCATGCCATGAAGCGATCCTTTTTCTTACTCAGACTAAATCTTCCGTGAAATCTTTGGAAGAAAGGAGACCAAAGTCTTGGACATCTTAACCTTAGCTAATGTGGTGTCCGCCGTGGCGGCGGTGCTTTCTGTGGGAGTGTCGCTTCTGTCTGTCGTTGTTTCGCTTATTGCTGTCCGCCGCGCTGGCAAGGCACTTACGGAAGTTAAGCACATCACAAATTTTGGGCCGGGAATGGTGATACATAGATAAAAGCTCGAACAGCCGCCTTCCTTGAAGGAAAGAGATCACGTCTCAACTGGGTGGCCGCGCAGTATGTTTACTAAACGAATCAAGTTTTCAAATCCCTCTCAAAAGCAGGACAGATTAAATGGCCAAACGTACTTCTAAGACCCTAAAGAGCCACTCAGCGAAGGGTAAATCAAAGGCAACTGCCGGTAGCGCGCTATCACGGACAAAGTCGAGAGAGAAAGTAACGTCAAAGCGAGTGGCCAAGGCAGCCTCGAAGTTGTTGAGGGACAAGCGTAGCAATAAAACCACAAAATCTGTGGCAGCGAGTGCTCTGTCTCAAAGCTTGTCCAAGGCAGCGTCTAAGCCTAATAAATATGAAGGCAGAGAAGTGTCAGTGATGACCAGTTATCCTCGACCTAAAAAATAATGGCCGAAACTGAATACCCGGAAGAAGAAAAACTAAAGGACTTATTGTTTCACGTACGTAGGTCTATCCGTTATCACGATAAGCGGCGTGGCTTTCTTGAGGGTTTCCAAAAAACCAAAAGCTTGGTAGCAATAGTTGTCGGGTCTGCGGCAATGGTTACTTTGATGAATAGCATAGCCAACCGTGTGCTGATGATTGCGGCTTTAGCCGTAGGAATTTTGTCCGCAATCGATCTGGTTTTTGGCGTGAACGCTAAAGCACGAGAGCATTCAGATTTAAGAAGGCGCTTTATTGATTTAGAGAAGGAAATAATCGGTATCGCTGCGCCGACTGCGAGTCTGATTCGTGAGATGGAGCAGAAGCGCCGTACTATTGAAGCCGATGAGCCGTCAATTCTAAGAGCACTGGACGCGATTTGTCATAACGAACAGTTGATCGCGGACGGGTACGCCGAAGGGGATCTCTTAGAGATTAAGGGCCATCAGCGTTTATTTGCCCAT
>DASXQM010000328.1:0-8182 GCA_036507195.1 Pyrinomonadaceae bacterium
TGAGCGCCGTCTTGCGAAGTGGAGTGGCAGCGTGCGGTGCTGACAGTTCGTGGTTAGAAGCCAGTCCCGAACGGATCCGGGCGCCGATGGGCCTACACATTTACATCAGTACCAATTGTGATTAGTTATCAAAAAGGTCAGCGGTTTTCCGTTTTACACCAGTAATCACCCAAACTCAAGGCAGTGTTGTCGCCAAATGACTGATCCTGTTCGACAAACGTTGGGCCAGCACTAATTTCAGATAATTTCAGATTTCAGATCTCAGGACAAACCTTGACGATGGTTGACAAGCCCCCGATCACTTTCGAAGTGTTTGCCCGCGACGGTGAAGCGCGCGCCGGAAAACTGACCACGCGCCGCGGGCTGATCGAGACGCCCGTCTTCATGCCTGTGGGCACGGCAGGCACAGTCAAAGGCATGCGTTTCGAAGCGTTGGAAGAAGAGCTTGACGCGCACATCATTCTGGGAAATACCTATCATCTCTGGTTGCGCCCTGGCGTTGACGTAATTCGACAATGCGGTGGACTGCACCAGTTCACGGGCTGGCGACGAGCACTGCTTACTGACTCTGGCGGATTTCAGGTTTGGAGTTTGGGCGCATTGCGAAAGATCACTGAAGAGGGCACGCGGTTTCGTTCTCACGTTGATGGCAGCCTCCAGTTTTTGTCGCCTGAGATTTCGATGGAGGTTCAGGCGGCGTTAGGCTCAGATATCGTAATGGCGTTTGATGAGTGTGCGGCCGGAGACGCGCCGCCTGACGTTTCGCGACAGAGCATGGAATTAACGGCTCGCTGGGCAAAACGCTCCCGTGACGAGTTTGACAGTTTGCAGTCAGCAGCGTTGGATACCGGGCGAACCGAACCTACTGAGACCATTAGCGGCGCGCAGGGTTTGTTTGGCATCGTACAAGGTGGATCGCATCTGGATCTGCGGCGTGAAAGCCTGGAACGAACTATGGAAATAGGATTTGACGGGTACGCTATTGGTGGGTTGAGCGTGGGGGAAGAGAAGAGCGCTATGTGGCGGATAGTCGAGGATATCGCCCCGGTACTGCCGCCGAACCAGCCGCGCTATTTAATGGGTGTGGGTACGCCGCAGGATCTGGTCGAAGCCGTATCGCGAGGCATTGACATGTTTGATTGTGTGTTGCCCACCAGAAATGGGCGAACCGGCCAGGCGTTTACGACTTGCGGGAAGATAAACGTGAAAAACGCGCAGTGGGCGGTGGACACGAGACCCTTAGATGAGACTTGCGATTGCTCAGTTTGC
The DNA here is from genome assembly GCA_036507195.1 of Pyrinomonadaceae bacterium. Taxonomy (GTDB): domain Bacteria; phylum Acidobacteriota; class Blastocatellia; order Pyrinomonadales; family Pyrinomonadaceae; genus PSRF01. Next base: position 1,270 of record DASXQM010000328.1, read on the forward strand.
AAGCGATACTCCCGTGCCTACCTCCGTCATCTTTACCTTTCAGGCGAGCTGCTCGCTAGCGTCCTGCTGACGCACCACAATTTGGCCTTCTTCCTTGACACCATGCGACGCGTCAGGCAATCTATTCGGTCTGGCGATTTCAACAAATTTCGACGAGAGTTCACCGAGGGGCTGAACGCATTCGAACTAGACAAGGCGCTCAGCAGTACTGAGGTGTAGCGATCGCGGCGAGCAGTTCCCAGGCGATTAAGAACTACCAAGCGACAACTAAACCATTTTGATGACAACCTTATTAATGATGTTTCAAGGCGGGTTGGGGGCTTTGGGTGGATTGCTGCCGATGCTCCTGATCATAGGCGTTTTCTACATGCTACTCATCCGGCCCCAACAAAAACGACAACGAGAGTTACAAGAGACGATCTCTCAACTAAAGGCGGGCGACCGCGTTGTCACTACGGGCGGAGTAATCGGAACTATAACTACTGTGCGGGATGCGAGTTTCCTTATCAGAAGTGCAGATAAATCGATTCTCGAGATTGCTCGATCCGCTGTAGCCGGTATTCAAGAGGAAGAGAAAAAATAGCTTCGGTGCTTTAAGTTAGTGAAGATTTCCTGGCGATGAAAAAGAAGAATCTCCTTCAGCGTACAATCATTATTGCGCTTGTTACCCTGGCCGGTATTTACATAGTTATTGGCCCTCGTCGTCGTCCTACCCTCCACGACTTCAGCTGGTCCGGCATCAAAGCCACTCTGGCATCAAATATCCACCTGGGGCTCGATCTCAAAGGTGGTACGCACTTGGTGATGCGCGTGAAAACCGATGAGGTTCTCAAGAACCTCACGCTCGCCGATGCCATCGCCATCGAGAAGGCAGCCAAAGACGCCGGCTTACCAGTGAAGGAGGTGAAGCCGGAAACGACCGGGGGTAACTATCGCATTATCCTCGAGGGGACAGACGCGTCGAAGCTTGCGCAGATAGAGGAAGCCGCAAAGCAGAAGTTAGGATCTGATCTTTCGAATTGGACATCCTCGATCAGCGGTAACACTATCGTTTGGACGTTGCCAAACAGCGTGCAGGCCGCTCTAGCCGAGCAGGCCACGGAGCAAGCGAAGAGAATCATTGAGAGTCGACTCGACGCTGTCGGAGTCGCGGAACCTCTCGTCCAGCGACACGGATCGCAGACCTCGCATCAGATTCTGGTTCAAATGCCGGGAATACATGACCCGGAACGTGTGAAGCAGCTGCTAAAGGCGGAGTCTAAGCTCGAGCTGGTTCACGTTGTCAGCCCGCCCAGCCCTCAGTCTGTCCAAACTTATAACACCGAAGAAGAAGCGAAAGCCTCGCTCGGTGGCACGATCCCGGCTAATCGTCGGGCGTTGCCTTATGCGGAACGAAATGAGCCTACCAGCGCTACGGACCAGGCCGCCGCTGACCAGTCCCAGAAACAGAAAAAATGGGTTGTTGTCGAGTCGCCTGCCGTAGTTGATGGCAGTGAGCTTCGCAACGCTAGTGCGACTCAGTCACGGGCCGGTGCGAACGACTATCAGATTGCCTTTGCGCTTAAGCCTACCGGTGCAGACAAATTCGGCGCTTGGACCGGCGCCAATATCAACGAGTACATGGGCATAGTCTTGAACGATGAGGTCAAGTCGATCGCCTACATTAAGTCGCAGATTTCCGATCAGGGCCAAATTGACGGCCGATTTACCAAACAATCAGCCGAGGATTTGGCGCTTACTTTGAGATCGGGCGCTTTGCCCGCGCCAATCGAATACATGGAAGAGCGAACCGTTGGACCGAGCCTCGGCCAGGATTCGATAACCTCGGGTGTGCGGGCCTCTTTGGTTGGATTGATCCTGGTTGTTGTTTTCATGCTTGTTTATTACCGCGGCGCCGGCGTGAACGCTGTTGTAGCGTTGGTCCTGAACATGATTCTGATGCTCGCCGCTCTGATCCTTTTTCAGGCGACCTTAACCCTCCCGGGGATCGCGGGCATTATTCTGACAATTGGTATGGCAGTCGACTCAAATGTGCTGATCTTTGAACGCATTCGGGAAGAATTGAGAACCGGCAAGACTATCCCCTCGGCAATTGAGCAGGGATTTGCGCGCGCGTTTGTGACTATCATCGACACGCACGTTACAACCATCATCTCCTCGATGTTCCTGTTTGTTTTCGGCACCGGGCCACTGCGTGGTTTCGCTGTCACGCTCGTTATAGGTTTGCTGATAAATCTGTTCTCCGCTGTCTATGTCTCGCGCACCATCTTTATGTGGGAGTTGAGTCGCAAACGGAAGTTGGAATCGTTAAGTATTTAGAGCGCGGCGGCAGGAGGTTTGTTAATGCAAACGGTGCAACGCGCTGACTAGTTAATATGATTCAATTTTTCAAAGACGTTAAGATTGATTGGCTGGCTAACCGCCGCAAGTTTATAGCTGTTTCCATCCTGCTTATGGTGGCCGGTCTTAGCTCCGCCGTTTTTCGTCAATATAAACATCCGAACGGGACCGAAGCGTTTAATCTCGGAGTGGACTTCAAGGGCGGAACTGTGGTCACGGTCCGGTTCAAACAGCGGCCACCGGCTGAGACCATCCGCGACGCACTCGTAAAGGCCGGATTGAAGGACGCCATTATTCAGCCCGTCACGGATAAGCCCGACATTGCCCTGATCAAGATCCCGCTCGAGGGCTCAGCTGAGTCGCAAGCGCAAGTTGAGGTCGGTCGAGCCAGGGTCCGTGAGTCGCTTCGAGCTTTCGGTTCAGAGGCGGCGCCTCAGGGTGACCTCAACTCCGATCCCAATGCGGCTTTCAAGATCGAAGCAACGGATGCGGTGGGTGCCGTTGCCGGAGCGCAACTTCGCAATAAGGCTATTGCGGTAACTCTGGCGGCCCTGGTGGGCATCCTTTTGTATATTGCCTTCCGTTTTGAGTGGACATATGGCGCCGCGGCTGTGATAGCTGTGTTTCACGACGTGCTGGTGACGCTGGGATTCTTCTCGATTTTTCAGTGGGAAGTCAGTCTGACGGTCATAGCGGCACTGCTGACGTTGGTGGGATTCTCCGTCAACGACACGATCGTGGTGTTCGATCGGATCAGAGAAAATCGCCGCCTGCATCGTCGCGAATCGTTATACAAAATCACGAACGATTCAATCAACCAAACGCTGTCTCGGACCGTTATCACCTCTGGTCTGGTATTTTTATCTGTTCTCTCAATGGTGCTCTTCGGCGGTGAAGTGCTGCGGGGGTTTTCATTGGCATTATTGATAGGCATATCTTTCGGAACGTACTCGTCGATTGCTATCGCCAGCCCGATCATGGTTTGGTGGGAACAACGCCTGGATATCGCGAACAGGGCCTCTGCGACTGCAGCAAATCGCTCCGAGCCACGGGCGCCGCGGGTGACAACCGGGCCAAAACGCGAACCCTTGCCGAGCGGCACCAGCAAGCGCTCTCGAGGTGCGGGACGCGCTTAGAAGTTCGCACTACAGAGCTATCGACGGACACAGTAGTCTCGCTTTTATTAACTCGATTTGCACTTGACTTTGCCGCGCGATGCGGCATAGACTGCAGCTGTTGCTGGCCAATTAAATACTCAAGAGTCGACCCGCGTTGTTGAAGCGAAGGTTGGGTGCGCGGCGGTCTGTTGAGGAGGGCCAGCGAGTTTTTTCTCGCTTAGCGCTTTTCAGTTTGACCCGAGTTGCTCAAGATCATTGAGCTGCGGTTTCCCCTTCATTTGCAGGAACTCAGGCGGGACGGTAGATCGACGTTTGAGAAAGCAATTAAATAGTATCGAGACTATTTTGTACCCCTGATCCATTTGGCACCGGAATAGGGAGGATAAAAATGTTCGAAAACCTTGTCGAGTCTGGTTCGCACAAAGAAGACCTTGGGCGAAAAGGCTCATTTCTCTTAGGCACGGTGGCCATTTACGCAATTATTGGCACCTCGTTGCTCGTGTTCGGCATTCTCTACGCGCAGGCGGATCTCGATCGTCAGGATCTGGACTTCATAACGCTGGTTGCGCCGGTACCGGTTCCGCAACAAGCCGCGCCCGAGAAACCGGAGGAGGCGAAGCCACAAAACAAGGATCAGAATGTTGACGTTCGCAAAGAACTGATTGCGGACGTCACGGAGACTCGCGTTGCACCCAAAGAGGTGTCCGCCAAGGCGAGCGACATTCCGCCAGTTAGACGTGGCGTCACTACAGTCCTGGGCAGCGAGTCGTCGAATGCGGCTGCCCCGGTCGCCGCCGGCTCGGGTAGCGGACTAGGGGCTGCGACAGGCCCGGCGAGGGTGAATATTTCCGAGGAACCGCCCCCGCCGCCACCACCGCCAAAACCGAGGGCGCCCATCTCCGGTGGCGTGCTTAACGGAAAAGCCATCAGCCTGCCAAAACCCGCATATCCGCCGATAGCAAGGCAAGCCCACGCTTCGGGGACTGTTGTGGTTCAAGTAACAATCGACGAGAACGGCAGCGTGATCTCTGCGCATGCAGTGTCTGGTCACCCATTACTGCAGGGAGTAGCTGTGGCGGCTGCGCGCGGTGCGAGGTTTTCACCTACCAAGCTGTCGGGACAGCCCGTTAAGGTGACAGGTGTTATCACGTACAATTTCGTGGCCCAATAAACTGTGGAGGTTCAGCGCCGTGCGAGCCTCTGCGGGCTCATTCTGCGGGTTCCCTGCGAGCTATCAATGTAAGAAAAACCTTTTGGAGGGTTTACCGTGACTATTCTAACCAGTCTTCTAGGAACGAAAGCGTTTGGCTTAATGGTTTATATGTGGCAGGCAGCAGAAGCCACTCCTACCGCAACCCCTGGAGTTAATCACTTTTCTCCAATGGCCATGGTTAAAAGTATGGGCGCCGTCGCTATTGGTGTCGTGATCGTTCTGCTGATCATGTCAGTTTATTCGATTGCCATAATGGTTGAACGGTACTTGACCTATACCGCAGCCAAGAAGCAATCGCGCGAGTTTGCCCCGCGCGTGGCCCAGGCGCTGAAGAATGATCGCATCGAAGAGGCGATTAATATCAGCGATAAGCATCGCAAGTCGCATCTCGCGATGGTTGTGAGCAGTGGGTTGCAGGAGTTTCGAGCTCATGAAGGATCGTCTGACATTTCGGGCGATGAAATCGAAGCTTCGAAGCGCGCGCTGCAGCGGGCTATTGCGATAAAGACTGCCGAGTTTAAGCGTGGCTTGTCAGGCCTTGCGACCATTGGATCAACCGCTCCCTTCGTGGGGCTGTTCGGTACAGTGTTCGGTATTATTAATGCGTTCAGCGCCATGGGTGACGCTGGCCAGGCAGGTATTGGCGCAGTAGCCAGTGGTATTTCGGAAGCGCTCTTTACCACTGCTCTGGGATTGCTGGTCGCAGTTCCGGCGGTATGGCTATTCAACTACTTCACCGGCAAAGTCGACGGGTTCATCGTCGAGATGGATAACTCGGCTTCCGAACTGGTTGATTACTTTATCAAGAACCGCACGAAGCAGCTGAGACCGTAAACCCTGGGGGGTGACCAATAATCCCGGGAGCTCAAAACAGATAATCGGTGGGGCTTCGCTGTCCCACCGAGGGTTATTGACAGTGGCGTAAGGGCAGTTCGTGAAAAGGAGTTTTAGTTATGGGAATGGCAGCAGGCGGAAGCGGCGGCTTCCAATCAGAAATCAACGTCACCCCAATGGTCGACATCATGTTAGTGCTATTGATTATCTTCATGGTGGTCACACCAATGTTGCAGCACGGCGTCACGGTCAACCTGCCGAAAGATCTGAAGAACCCCGAGGAAGATCAGCGGATTATTAAGGATAATTCGATTGTTATCGCGATCCCCAATGATGGCGAGTACTACCTTGGGAAAGATAAGGTCAGCAAGGAACAACTCAAAGACAAAGTCGAGAAGATGTTAGGCCTCATCAAGAAGGAAGAGGACAAGGTCGTTTACATCAAGAGCGGTGTGAGCGTCAGCTACGGAGACGTGGTCAACGTTATCAACGAGGTAAGGGCCCTGGGCGTAGACAAGATCGGATTAGTCGCCGACAAGAAAAAGGGCGCAGAGGCAGCGCCAGCTAAGCCTGTCTAACTCGATTTGATAAGCGTTTGGCAGTTTTTTTAAAGGAGCAGACTCATGGAATTGGGAAGTCACAAGGCGAAGGAAAGCAAAGCGGTTCCGTATATCAACGTAACGCCGCTGATCGACGTGCTGTTGGTGATGTTGATCATATTCATGGTGATCACGCCGCTCAAACCCAGCCGCTTCCAGGCAGACATCCCTACCCAAAGGGATCCAAATGAAGACTTGAGCCAGTTGAAACCCAACCCGCTGACGCTCGTCGTGTCGATTTCTAATGATCTTCAACTAAAGCTCAACCAGGACTCAATCGGATCTGTTAACGACACAGCTCCCTTGAGCCAAAAACTCCTTCAGCTATTCCAACAGCGCAAGGAAACACGCGCCTACAAGCCCGGGATGGAAACCCGCGTCGATGTACCCGAAAACGAAAGAATAGAAAAGACAGTTTTTGTGAAGGCCCCGAGGTCGGTCAAGTATGGTGATGTGGTGAAGGTAATCGATGCGATCAAAGGTGCTGGCGCCAATCCGGTCGGACTGCAGGTAGACGATCTGCCAAACTAGTTACCGGCCGCACAAACGATGCGAACAGCTCTAGCCCCAGTTGGTGTTGGGCCCAATCACTTAAAATGGAGCTACTCATAAATGAAACTCTCTCAAACTAGAATCGCCATAACGTTGGCGATTCTTGTTGTCACAACCTCTGGTTGTGGATTGATAAATCGAATCCGGGCCAAGAATGAGTTGAATGAGGCCGCCCGCGCTTATCACGAAGGGCATTTTGATGAGGCCGAGCAACATTCACGCCGGGCCCTCGAACTTGATCCTGACAGCAAAAGCGC
>DASXQM010000329.1:0-9259 GCA_036507195.1 Pyrinomonadaceae bacterium
ATCGCGGCCGAAAAGTGCCCTCTCGCCTCCTCCATCTTTTTTTCGCTCCTCCAGAGGTTCCAGTGGCCCCAGTGCGCATGAGCGTAGGGATTAGTGGGATCTATCTCCAAGGCTTCCCGGTATTGCTGTTCCGGATTCAGATCTTGTCGGCCGTCTCTCGACCGCAGGAAATTTGCCCACCCGAAATGCGCCAGCAGGTCCGCCTTGCGCGCTCCGCTTGCGCTTGTAATTCCTCTGTTGAGCACGGGAACAAGTTTATCTACGATGGTTGAAAAGGTCTGTCCGCCGGACGGCCGCGCGTTTTCCAGCCACTCCATCGCGAGATCCTCCTGCGCCGTGCGTAACTCGCGCCTCTCTTCGCTCAGTTGCCCGGTCAGCTTCGCAAGTTGCCCGCCCGATTCCGCAGCCTTGAAGGCCTGTTCGAAGCTCGCCCATGCCGCCTCGTAATCGCCGGCGTCTTGCTGCTGCTTCCCGACCCTAGACAGCTCCGCGACCTGGCGTTGCCGTTCACGGGCGTCCGAAACAATCTGTGTCAACTGCCGCAGCCCAAAGATCAGCGAGAGGACGGCGGTGACGCCGCCAACCCACTTCAGCGACCGCTCGAGTGTAATGCCCCGTTGCTCCATTGGATCGAGGGCATTATACTGATCGGCCATGCTTACTGCACGAAAAAAATTGCTTTGGCACAGCTCATCAGCCGTCTTATTTCAACTGATACGGAATGGAGCTGGACCGTCAGCGGGAGGAAAGAGGCGCGGGACAAGATGCAGCAGTTGTTAAGAGAGCACGGAAAGAAATAGCGCGACGGTAAAACCCCACCCGTATCTCATGCCCAGGAGGGACGGAACGATGAAAAAAATCATCCTGTCGATGATCTCGCCGCTGCTGGCCGGCGTATTATTGCTTCCCGGCAAAGCGGCATCCGCCGATAAAATCAACGTCACCCTGCCGTCCAAGTCGTTTCAGTTCATCATCTTTCCGCTCGCCAAGGAGCGGGGTTATATGAGGGAGGAAGGGATCGATCTCAATATCGTCTTCATGGCCTCCACCCCCGGCCTTCAAGCCGTGGTGGCCGGAGAAATGGATTTCACCGGTTCCGGAAGCAGCGCCCTCGTCGCCATCACTCAAGGCAATGCTCCGCTCAAAACCGTGCTGGCCGTCAACGATCAGGTGCTGCAGTGGCTCATGGTCCGGCCCCAGTATAACGCTTTTAAAGAACTCAAGAATAAAAAGGTCGCCGTGACCGGCGTCGCCGCAGTGGCGACGTTCATGTTGAAAAAGGTTGCCCCCAAGTACGGCCTCGACGGCAACAAGGATTTGACGTTTCTCGCGCTGCCGCCGGGCCAGCGCCTTGCGGCGCTGCAGGCGGGGACCGTGGATGCGGGACTATTGAGTTCCGAGGAACGGTTTGCCGCCCTCGATCAAGGCATGAAAGAGATCTTGTATCTGGGCAAAGAAGTGAAAAACTCCTGGGGCACGGTGGCCACCAACGACCAATTCATCAAAGCGAAACCCAAGTTGATGCATGGATTCATGCGCGCCCTGCTCAAAGCGCTGCGCCTGGTCAAGCAGCAACGGGAGATTGCAATGGACACGATGATGAAATTTTCCGAGTTAGACAGGGTATTGGCCGCGCGCACTTACGACGGCATGATTGGAACTTTTACGACCAACGGCGTGGTCGACGAGGAAACGCAGAAAAACGATCTCGACATCGTTCGCGAAGTCCTCAAAGCCACAAAGGAAGTTCCCATCGAGCGCGCTTACGATTTCAGCTTCGCAAAGAAAGCGGACAGCGAGCTGACGCAAGCGGGCTGGAAACCGTAGCAGGCTGCTGAAAAACTCCGTTCATCCTTCGACAAAGCTCAGGACGAACGGAGGATGGATTGAAATCATTGGCGAATTTCCGTTCGTGCTGAGGCTCTCGAAGCACGAGTGGGGTTTTTCAGCAACCTGCTAGAACTTTGACGGTGGGGCCTTGCGAGCCTGACAAATCTGTGACGACTCGCGGCCGGAGCCCAACGCCGATTAGTATTTGGCGAGTATTTCCGGCTCTAAGCGCGTGAGCTGATCGGCGATCGCTCGCTGGTCGATCTTCGCGGCGATTTCCTCGTATCCGGCTTGTTTGATCATGGCGGGAAACCGGGTCTTGAGCTGCTCCAACGTCCAGCGGACCGGGTCCTCCACGCCTTCGTCTTTCATTTTGCGAGCCGCGTTCTCGCCGCCGGAGGCGCCGACGTGATAATGGGGCTCTTTGTAAAAGCAATCGAAGCGCAGGATTCTCTTTCCCTCGTCCGATGAGCCGACCGTCGTGATGTCGAAAGTCAGCCCTTCATCGCTGCCGCCGCGACCGTGGCGATGCTCGACGGTCATGCGCATTCCGGCCTGCTCGATAATGATCGGATCGCTCTTCGCCGTGGACGATGTTTGCTTTTCCATCAATCGGCCCTCCTGTGATGATAGCCGCCTTTTTTAGCAGAACTCATGACACTTTAGATTCCACCTTCAAGCCGAAGTGAGAGCGCCCCAGAAAGCGGGGAGAGCAGGCGACGACGAGCTACGATGTCGAAACGCTCTGCTCGCTCTCCACGCTTTTCTTGACCGTCCGACGCTTCATCATGCGTTCTTGCCACGCCGTATAGGCGCCGAGTTCCTTCATGGGAAATCCGCCGGCCACGCCCCAGCCGTAGAAAACCAGCGCGTAGGGATCGACGAGCGTGTACTGGCTCCCCATGATCCAGTCTTTTCCCTGGAACATGGAGTCGATCTCCTGGCAATTGGCCCAGAACGTTTTCAGCCCGTTTTCCTTGACCGCGGCTTGCGCCGCTTCGCCTTCGGCAAAACGCTCGGGCCGCCTACAGCGCTGGTACGACGGATGCACGACACTCGAGAACCAGCACATCGTCGCGATGCCGCGCGCCTCCTCGGCCGGATCGGCCGGCATCAGTTTTTTTTCCGGGAACCGCCGTGCGAGGTAGGTGAGTATCGCCGTGTTCTCGACCAGGATCTTGCCGTCGACGCTGAGCGCCGGCACTTTACCCCGTGGGTTGATCTTCAGATAGGCCTCGGTCTTCTGCTGCTGCTTGGCGAGCAGGACCGGCTTTAACTCGTAGGGCGCGCCGGTTTCTTCGAGACCGATATGAGAAGCCAAAGAACAAGCGCCGGGACTGAAATAAAGCGTCATCATGGGAACACCTCCTCATCCCGCATGTCTACTTCGAATTGGTTGTTGGTTTCCCTGCGGCAATCTATAGCCGCGCGTGACGATCTGCAAGACGGCTAGAAAAGTAGCCTGTGCCTCTTTGTCTTTCCCCTCCTTTTCTTCTGATCGGCGCCAAAGATCCTTTGCCGCATGAAAGATTGTCAACACATCAATGCCTGTCCCCAAGAGATGATCCAAGAGATGATCTTACTTCGAATTTGTCGTTGGTTTCCATGCCGGCAATCTATAGCCGCGAGGGACGATCTGCAAGACCAGTAGGCTATCCCGTTTAGTTTTCTCCCGGGTTATTTGCTGGTGGGTAAGTCAACTTAGTCAACAACGTCCCCTAAAGTTCGCTTAAAGTTCGCTAAATTTCCGCGGTTGAGGATATCCGGGGAACCTAAGAATTGCCTCCTCAAGATTTGACTATGAAGGCCTCGGTTCCCCTTGGATTGAATTGGTCTATGACATATATTATCGCCACTCAGGAGTTTCGAAATAATTCTGGCGACTCGTCGAAAAATATCGATAAAGGAGAGTCGTCTGTAAGGAGATCTTTCTAGGGACGAGGAATACTTATGCCAACTCAAATTCCTACTCACTGGACGGCCTTCTTGGATGTGGTTAATTTCATGGTGGGGATAGCAGGAATAGTCGTGGCGATCGTCGCGCTAGTAATTGCAATTCTATTCTATCGGTTCTCGCAGGCGCACGAAGCCTCCGCCTCTCAGGCCATGGGTAAAATAGAGGAGAATACTCGCATCTTGAGCGAAATTATATCAAAAGTTCTTACTCAAATGACCCGTCGTCTGGCTGAGCGGCCTCCATCAGAATCGCCCGATTTCTTGCTTCAGGTACTTCAAGTTGTCCGTCCACTAACGCAGGCGGTCCCTCAGATCAATTCGCAAGAAGTGGTATCTATTCCCGTTCAAGTTCAGATTCTGATCTGTGTCGCATTTTACTCGGCCCTAGCAAACTTGGGATTACAAGCAGCGCATATCGCCGATTTCAATAATCCTACTGAAAATGAAAAACTTACTCTCCAGATGCTAACCGTTAGTCAACGAGACTGTCAGCTTGCGGTTGATATGCTTGGACAGGCACAGTACCAGGCGGCGATTCCGCAGACTACGGTTACTGCATGGTATCACGCTACTCTTCAATCGCTTCCTACGTTGCGGTCCGAAGCGCAGCACCGCGCGGCACAGCAACCAACGTAGCGATTCTACATAGTGGGAAAACCGCTTGGGGTCATGGATATCTAAACAATTGGAGAATCTGCAAGATGAGGCGTGTCGCTGTGGCAGCGAATTTAGGAGAAGCTTACGGGTTAGCTCAACGTCTATTCGAAAGTATACTTTCTATGACGTATTGTTTCGATCGCCTCTAGTAGCATTGAAGTTGGCGCATTATGAATGAACTCCCCCACGCCAGCGCGCTTTAAAGCGAAAAGGTAGGGCGTCCTTCCACTTTCGATAGGAATAGAAGTTTGCTGAACCCGCTTCACCTCCTGTAATAGTAAATGAAGCCGTGGGTCGCTGAGAATTCCGGGGAACAGACCAAGATTGTTGAGAATAGAAAGGCCCTGAAAACTTTCCCTTGACGGTTGTTCCAAAATTGCCGTACTCTTACCAAGCAAATCTCAACGTCAAAGCGTGTCTCGGCTCATAGAGCCTTTAATAATAATTTAAGTGAGTCTGGAGCTAGCGCAAATTATTGACCGTGTTCTTAATTGGACCGGACCAGCGATGGTCGGAGCCATAGTAACAGCAGTAGTGATATTCTTTAGGAACCGGCGGGGAAATCGAGTCGTCGTATCACGCGTATTGCAATCACCACAAGTTCGAGTCTCCGAGAGGTTACGCAGTAGCTTGGAAATACGTTACAAAGGTAATTCTGTTGAGACCATTGTTCTCAATCGATTACGCGTAACCAACACAGGCACGGCAACAATCGAAAGTATGGAATTCAAACTAGTATTGTCTTCAGTCGAAGGGTCCCTTGAATATTTTGAAGTTGAAGTGCTCGATCCTCTCAACAAGACAAATGTTCAAAAGCAAGACAAGTCATTCACCGTTAGTAGGCCGTTTTTGAACCCTAAACGTGCATACAAGGAGGAGGTACTACAGCTAAATATTTTTTCAAACACGGCAGTAGCCTATTTCATAATTGGAGGTGGCAAAGGTTGGTACTCGAAGTTCGAAGAACGGTCAAGGTCTGAACAGGACTCCTTAAGATATCTCAAACGTTCGGGTTTAGCATTTGCCATCCTTTTCACTGCATACACTGGTCTTGAATTATTCGCCTCGTTTACAGGAGACACACGTTTATCGGCCGAAATACTACTCCGAATAGAAGTCGTAATGGTGGCTTTACTGGCGATCATTCTCGGATTTGCATTCATCAAGGTAAAGGGACTCGGTGATTAAATAGTCGGTGTTTTCGTCTCATTGGGGTCAATTTGCTCCTGAAGCTTCTCTACCAACGATCTTTCCTCAAAGGACTTGTGTCAGCGACTTGGGGCCGGTCAGCGACTTGGGGCCTGGCATGGATATCTAAACAATTGGCTCGAATCTGGGGGATGAGGCGGTGGCGCTGTGCCAGTTCGGCGGGAAAATCTCAAATTGCCACGTCCGGTTAGTCGGGCCAGCGTGGGCTCGTCGTCTCGATCCGCCAGACGGGCCCCGTCGTGTAGAGTGGCCACTCGAACCTCACGAACGCCGGCCGTTGCGCGGGAAATTTAAGGGAGACTCAGCCCGGAATTAAGCTAACTCGTAGAGAACACTTGCTCCCAGACCTCATACTCTGATCTACCCCGAATCAGCATTTTCACTCTGACAACCTTGTCACGTTTGCTCAATTGCGCAAATGAGATTTTTAGTTCGAATTAGCCGTAGTTATCGCGGAGACTGTCCAGAAGAGAAACAGTAGGTTTCGTGACTGCCGACTCAGCGTCTGGTCATTGGCGGAACTGTTCGAGGGCATCTGCTTCAAAAAGTTCGTTACAGCTTGATCCCGAGTTCTTCACGCAGAAGCAACCCTGTCACGTTTGCTCAATTGCGCAAATGCGCAAATGAGTTCGAGCTTGCTGCGCGAAGGCGCGCGCTATCGCTTGGACGGCGAAGCCGAGTCGATAAATTGCTCCAGGGCGGAAATGATCTGCCGGATCTGGCGCGGATGCTTAAGCCTGTACCTCGCCTGCTTCCAGTTGGTTTCGTATCTCACGACTTCCATCATGCGCAGCGCCGCCAAAACGTGACTGACCCGTGAAACGCTTCGTCCCACTCCACGCGCGATCTGACTCGGGGTTATGTCCTTGTTCTCCACGAGTAGATTGACGATCGAGTAAGCCAGGGGATTGCCCAGAACCCGGCAGAGCCGCGATTGCCTGTAAGCCCGTTCTTCCATGCCGCCTCATTTATCACGTTTGCTCAATTGCGCAAATGCGCAAATGAGGCGGGAAAATCTCAAATTGCCACGTTCGGTCACTCGGGCCAGCGTGGGCTCGTCGTCTCGATCCGCCAGACGGGCCCCGTCGTGTAGAGTGGTCCCTCAAACCTCACGAACGCCGGCGGCTCATCAGCGACGATCCAGGCATGGGAGTCCGGCGGCACGCGTCCCAGCAGTGTGGCGAAAAGCTTGAGCCAGCTGCCGAGCCTGGGCTTCAACACGTAGTGGGTTGTGGTTTTCGCAAGCTCGCCGATCATCACCCGCTGCTCGCCCGCCGGTGCCAGTTCCAGTTGGATGAGGCGGGGCGTGGGCGTGAAGGCTACGGTATGGACGGTTTCGCTTGCTCCCTTGGAGAGATTCTTCGCGACCGTAACGACCATGCCATTATAGACATCGAGCGGTAGCTCGAGCGTGCCGTCGAGCACCTCCTCCCGCCCGTCCTTGCGGGCCTTGGTTTTTACGCGGTACTTCCCGGAGGCTCGCTCCAGCGAGATTTCCGTGTCATCGGAAAATGCGGGTCCGCGCTGGACCAAGCGGTAGTTCTGCAAGGTAAAGACGCCCTGCTGAGTGAACACTACGGTCTCGTCGAATACCGAGCCGTCCTTGAAGCGAAATACCATGCGGCTCTCGACCTGTCCGCCCCGGCCAACTTGGAGGAGCTCGCCCGACGCAACAAGGACGCCGTTGACCGTGCGAAGCACAAGGAAACCATGGGTGGCGCCCTCAACGAAGCGCACCGAGACCGGGGCCGCCGGGGCCGGACCTAGCCACAGCAGCACTGTTACGAGAACCAGCAAGCAAAACGTTGCCGCCCTCGTGAGCCACATGACGGTGGAGCCGGAGATATATGTTCCGACGGGGCGCCTTGCTGCATTGTGCCATGGTCGGTTGCGGAGTGTCTTCGAGTCAACTGAACATCTCAAAGCGTCTGCCCCCAGTCTGGCTTCGTGGTCGCCATCCCAGAAGCCTAAGATTCAGCTTTACCTCAAGTTCCAGTCCTTGAGAAGCAAAGCGGCGTCTTCGATTCGAGATGGCGCTGCTCCCATTTCGTACTCGATGGTCCGCCGTGTCAGACAGGGAGGGGAAATTATGCCAGCCTTGCCTAACTCTACTAACATTATGATCTTCTCGGTATACGTCATCATCCACGCCTTCATGCAATCGACTCCGCCACGCGAGCCGGAAGATTCGGGATATGTCCGCAATTATTGTCGCACGTTGGGGTCACCCATTTAGATACCTTGACAACGGCTCCCAAGGTCATAAACTCATACACAGAGAGGAGGAGAGTCATGAAAATCTTCAGATTTGGACTGGGTATGTGGATTTTTGCGTTTTTGATTTTAGTGCCTTCGCTTCTCACCGCCGGCACGGCTACTAACCAGATAAGCGCTACCATCGATGGTTTTGTGCCTATCATCACCAACATCTCGAGCGCGGAATTGCAGGCGACCGGCTTGCCTGAGAGCGCGCGTAAATTGGTCCTCGCTCGTTTCGATTTTTCTGAGATGACGAAACGCTCGTTGGGCCCGCATTGGAACTCGCTGAACCCGGCGGAACAGAAGCAATTTGTCGAGGCTTTTACGCAACGGCAACTGACTTATTTCGGCAGAACTGTGCGCTCCTCCGGTCGCGAGAAAGTTCAATTCAAGCGTGAAGTTCAGAACGGCAAGGATGTGTACGTCGAGACCAAGATCGTCACCCGCTACGGTGAGGATTTGCCAATTGACTACTGGCTGCATTACGTCAATGGGCAGTGGAAAGTGTACGACATGGTGATCGATCGCGTGGATCTCGCCAGGAATTTTCGCGCTCAATTTGAACGTGTAATCGCCAAATCCTCACTTAAGGAGCTGCTCGAAAGGGTGAAAGACCAGAACCCGCGTTCATGAATGCCGAGCCCGGCTAGAGAATATTTCAACACAATCACGTCTTGACGAAAGTCCGATCGAATACTGGCTGTTCGGGTGCGCACATGACTGATGATCTTTTGCCCCAGCCTGCCCGCCGGTGGAGGTGAGTGTCTTCACCGCTTGATGCAAATACGGGGAAATCCGGGTCAGCTCAAACCCTGAAGTTCCAGCGTTGGATATCTAACAATTCGGCTCGAATCTGCGGGACGAGGCGGTGGTGCTGTGGCAAGTTCGGCGGGAAAATCTCAAAGCGAAATTCAAACCCCGAAATTAAGCTAACTCGACCGTCAAGAATCAAGAGGCCTGGCGCATTTCAGTTTGCCGCCGGATGAATGCGGTGATGGCCTCGATCAGACGCATTGTTGCCGGCTCGGCCGGCGACGGGACGATTCGGTGCTCCGGCAGGCCATCGAACGTCTGCGCCTCGATCGCTCCGCCGCGGTTGCGATAGGACGCGATGAAGCGCTCCTGCATTTCCAGCGGATGGTTGCGGTCGTTCGCCTTCAGCAACATGAGTATGGGCGGCAGGTCGACCTGCTCGGGGGAGGCAAACGGGGATCGCGCCAAGCAACTTGGGAAAGGGGGAAGAGATGTAGAAAACAACTCGGAAACCTTTCAGTGAAACCTTGCAGGTAATCAAGCCTGTCCGGGAAAGCCTAACCCGCTTTCGGAAGCGAGTCTTGCGCTGCGGTGG
>DASXQM010000330.1:0-12524 GCA_036507195.1 Pyrinomonadaceae bacterium
CCCGGCCAACGCTCACTAAACCAGCTCGGTAATACCACCGATGCGCCGTTTACCGCTATATCCAACGGCGGAGCAAACAATCCCCTGGATACGGCTGAGTATTTCGTGCGCCAACACTACGTCGATTTCTTAAATCGCGAGCCTGAAGAAAGTGGATTCAACTTCTGGAGCGATCAAATAATTGGCTGCGGCGGTGATCTGACTTGTATTGATCGGAGAAGAGTAAATGTTTCGGCAGCTTATTTTCTTTCGATAGAGTTCCAGGAGACAGGCGGACTGGTGGACAGTCTATACCGTGCCAGCTATGGTCGGCGCCCGCTCCACAACGAATTTGTTCCCGACACGCAGACCGTTGGAAATAACGTCATCGTGGGCGTCACCGGTTGGGAACAACAGTTAGCGACTAACAAGCAGACATTTATCGATGCCTGGGTGCAGCGCACGCCGTTCGTAAATGCGTATGGCAGTCTGTCGGATGATGCGTACGTTGATACGTTAATCAGCCATACCGGCGTCAACTTTACCAGCGGCGAGCGCACGGCGCTGGTGGCCAGTTTGGTAAATCACACCGCAACGCGAGCGTCCGTGCTGCGGCAGATCGCTGAAGACCAACGCTTCGTAAGCCTCAAGTTCAACGAGACCTTTGTGATGATGGAATACTTTGGCTACCTGCGCCGCGACCCGGACGATAGTGGCTACCAGTTTTGGCTCAAGAAACTAAACGAGTTTGGTGGCAACTTCGAGCAGGCTGAGATGGTCAAGACGTTCATCGTCTCCGGTGAATACCGCGATCGTTTCCCACAGTAACTTTTGGACTGCGCTGACCTTACAACCACCCCAGCCGGGCTGCCCGGCTGGGGACCCCGGTGTCAGCGCTTTGGTCGACTGTGACCTGTCGCAGCCTGCCGCGAGTTGACTCCAGGCTAACATTTGCGGCGCCAGGCGGTCGCAGACCAAAGCGGCGACAGGCGGGGTCCCCGGCGCGGCAGCCGCGCTGGGGTGCTCACGTCGCCGCACTCCAAATACCTCACCGTATCCGCATCCAATAGATTAGAATCCTTACATATCCCCAATGACTCGCCGAATTATAGTTGCCATTCTGAGATTCGCAATGCGCGTGTATTTCCGGCGCGTTGAAGTGCTTGGTGTTGAGAATGTGCCGCGAAAGAGTCCGGTTATTTTTGTGCTCAACCATCCGAACGCCCTGGTAGATCCGGCTTTCCTCTTATCGCTGGCGCCGCGGCGAGTTTCATTTCTCGCAAAGTCGCCGCTGTTTCGCATGCCGGTGCTTGGTTACCTTGTACGCGCAATGGACTCGCTGCCGGTCTACCGCCGGCAGGATGAAGGCGAAGACGTTTCTAAAAATCGCGAGATGTTTATAGCAGCGCGAAAGTTACTCGCGCGCGGTGGAACCATTGGGATTTGTCCCGAGGGCGTCTCACACGACGAGCCGCGCCTGCGGCCCATCAAAACCGGAGCCGCGCGCATTGCTCTTGCCGCCGTCTCCACCGGTGAAGTAATGGACTTAAAAATCGTTCCCGCGGGTCTTTACTACACTTCTAAAACAAAATTCCGTAGCGCCGTGTTGCTGTATTTCGGAAAGCCAATCGAAGTGGAGCCGATTGCTCTGGAGACTGACGGAAACCCGCCTCGCGCCGCTGTCCGGGAGCTTTCCAATCGCATTGAGTGTGCCCTTCGTGAAGTAATCCTCGATGCCGAACATGAGGAGGCGTTGCAGACGATCACGCAAGCCGAAAGAATTTTCTCATCGGAAGCGGACGAAGGGGAAAGCGAGAGCCTTGCCGGGGAGTTGCAGCTGCAGCAACGCTTCGTCAAAGCGTATACAGTCTTACGAGAGCGAGCGCCCGAACGTTTACGCAAACTGGAAGTGCGCATGACCCGCTTTGAGGAAGAGTTAAACCAGGCCGGCGTGGATCCTGACGATCTTTCCCCACCAACATCAACGCTTGACGTGTTCACACACTTAATAAGTCGAGTTACTCTTTTTCTGCTGCTCATTGTGCCCGCAGTGCTGGGAGCTCTGTTGCACTATCCCGCATACCGGCTAGGAGGTTACCTGGCTACAAGGTTTTCGAAGGATGATGACGACGTTGTTTCCACCGTTAAGATCTTGTCGGCAATGTTGCTGTTTCCCCTGACGTGGGTGGCAGTTGGAGTTGTGGCTTACAAATTCGAAAGTTGGAAGATTGCGCTAATCGCAACCGTGGGCATTCCGCTGGCGGGCTATCTCGCGATCCGGTTTTTTGAGGAGTTTGACAAGTTTCTGGGCGGATTGCGCGCACTCGCCTTCTTTCTGGTGAGACGAAGGTTCTTTGTGCGTCTGCTCGCCGAGCGCAAGGCAATACGCAGCGAAATCCTCGCTCTCGGCGAGGAGACCGCGAATCTCAGCCAGTGATTGCTTGTAAAAGTTAGGCGAGGGAGGGGGGAACCGATCTGACGCCAAACTGTTGGCGAGTTATTTCTTCCGCGCTTTAGGCCCAGCCTTCTTGGAGACCGCCGCGCGCTTTTTTCCGCCCGAAGATCTGACCGTCCGACCTTTGCGACCTTCGCTCTGGATTCGTCCTGCCTTCATCAGATTCTCATAACTTCCGCGCACGACGTTGCGCGCCACCTTCAGCGAGTTGGCGAGCTCACGTTCACTAGGCAGATAACTGCCTACCGTCATGGCCCCTGATTCGATAAGACCCGTGAGCTGATCGGTAATCTGTTTGGTCATGGACTCTGGACGCTTGCGATTGACACGTATAGTTGTTTTCACTCTAACACCCTCCTCCGCCGGTTCAGTTGTTGGGGGTTCTGGAATTCTATGCAGCCATCATTGCTGTGTCAATAGACCATCAGGGCTTCGAGGTCAAGGTAGCCAGGCCAAACGTTCAAAGTCAGAAAAAAGACTTCCATATCTCATTTCAAATTTCTCATTTGCCATCGCCTCAGCCCATCTCACGCCGTTTTGAGAGGGCACTTGTGCCCCGCCGCGTCAGGCGGACAAGTCCGCTTTCTAAACGATGGCGTGGGGAGACTTTTTTGGACAGTGACAAATGAGGAAGGAAAAATTTGAAATGATATGGAAATTCTTCTGTTTCTGCCCCGACGGTAATGACCCGCGGCCGGCGCGTTCAGAGCGCTCGGTGCTTGCGAAGAATCTCAAGAGTGCGATCCAACGGCAGGGCCTCCACTGTGTGGCCCCGGCCCTTTGTTCTCGTGGCTCGAAAAAGCGAATTGTAGATGGCCTCTTCGGTGGCCTCGATTACGGCGAGGAATAGTGGCGACATTGCATCGTTAGGTAAGGCTCTGAGGCTGCGTGACAAGTTTCGGCTTGTCGCGTCGTTTGACAAGTGAATTCGCAGCTCCGGGGCCGTAGAAAACGCAATCGCGTAGTCTCCACTGCCATTACCTCCAGCCGCGCCAGTTCTGGCGAGCCCCAGCATGGCGCGCGCAGCGAGGCGTCTGAGATTGCTGGCTTCGACCGGCGCGTCGGTGGCAATCACTATGATGATGGAGCCATCCGGGGAGCTGGGATAACAGGGGCTTAGCTCCAGGCCTGCGCGGCCTGCTCGAGTGTTGCACTTGTTGACGCCGGCGCTGCTAAGCTGGT
This sequence comes from Pyrinomonadaceae bacterium, assembly GCA_036507195.1. GTDB lineage: Bacteria > Acidobacteriota > Blastocatellia > Pyrinomonadales > Pyrinomonadaceae > PSRF01. The sequence continues at coordinate 3,617 of DASXQM010000330.1, forward strand.
CCTTTAAGTAGTATTTGCCCAACTCTTGTCCAACTGGTGCGCCGTTAATCGTAAGTATGCCGCCGAAGTTCGTTTGTACGAGGACACCTAACGTAAAGCCGCCGAGGCTGGCCGGAAGCCTTCGCGATGCGGTGCCAATCCCTCCCTTGAATCCAAAGGCCACAGTCCCAGTTCCCGCGCCAACAGATCCCTCCTCGACTGCACCACTTTTCGCGCCCTTGATTGCATTGAAGACGTCGTCGCGCGTAACGGCTCGCCCACGAATGTCGTTGAGGTAGCCATCATTCGTTTCGCCCACAACGGGATTCACAGACTGAACGTCCTCGTTACCAGGCAAAGACAACATGTAGTCGAGCAATGCATCGGCAACTCGAGGCACGCTGAGGGTGGACGTCAGTAGAATTGGAGTTTCAATTTCGCCCAGCTCGGCTACCTGAGTTGAACCCGTTAACTTACCAAAGCCGTTTCCGACAAAGATTGCAGCCGGAACTTTCTCGCGAAAAAGGTTTCCGTTGTGCGGAAGTATGGCGGTGACTCCGGTGCGAATGTTCTCACCGCGAATGATGGTGGTGTGGCCCACCATCACACCGTTGACGTCCGTGATTGCATTGAGCTGTCCAACGGGAAGAACGCCGACCTTTAGCCCCAGCTCGCGCGCACGCGGGCGCTCCTGTTCCTGCGGGATTGAAGAGATGAATGGATGAGCAGCGAACGCCACAGTCGTTAACAGCAGAATAAAAATCACCGGCCCGGTAATAATGCTCGCGTGGGAACCTCGATCTCTTGCCCTTTTCAGCGGGCGCCTTTTTGAGCTCTTGAATTGAGCTTTCATAGTTGGCATCAATAGTCCGATTAGTCAGCGAAAATCGTAATTAGCGCTGGGATGGTGAGCCACAATAAGCCCTTCAAGAGGAAGAATAGGAATCCCCAGAACCCTAGCTTCTTAATCCAGCTCCTTACGCTCATATCGAATCTCGTTACCGGGGTAACTTGACGTAAAAACTAATCCTCATCCTCTATTGCGTCTCCACTTACTGTAATTCTCCCCCAGGCGCTGGTTTTCCAGTTATCAATCGCATCTTCTCCCACGATCCAGGGAGGGAGGGACATTAACAACATTTCAGAAAGCGCACAGACATATGGTTCATACATTGAGCGCAGCTCAGTCAGTTTCTGTTCGGCCTCCGCGCCATCCTGAAGGTGTGTCTTATTCTTCGCGAGGATTGTCCGGATTCGTTCAAGGTCGCCAGGGAGAAGGCGGCAAGAATCGAATTCCGGACCGGTGGGAGTAGCTCTGAATACCTGCGCGAGATCGACCACCGCGTGGCGGGCCATCGCAAAAGTCAGCTTCGCTTGCCATGTTGGGGTGTTTCCCACGCCCACGAGCACCAGTGCACAGGTGTCGAGAATCGTAGTCATAGAGCCCAGCCAGGACTGGTTGTCGTGCTGCGAGCGGAAGTAGCAGAGCACGGGATATGATAGATGACTTTCGAGCACCTCCGCCGACCAATGCTCCCACTCATGCAAAACTTTGTTCAGGTCATGCAGGTGTCCGCTCTCGCCATGCCGGCGCACCATCTCCGCGGCGCTCGACGGTGAACCTGCGCGAGCATCGAGAAGTGCAATGCTCACTTCGCGGCGCGAGAACGCCTGGTAAAGCACCGGCAAATATCCAATGACGATTGCAAGCAGGCCAAAACCGTTGGCAGCTTCAATTACGGCGATGGCCCGTCCGAGCGTTTGCGCCGGCACGATATCGCCATAGCCAAGGGTAAAGAATGTCTCGCCGCTGATGTAAAGATAGGTTGCAAAGCTTACGGATTCATCCGGAATGTTAAGCCTGGTTTCGAGTCCCCAATGCACTGTCGCATAGCCGAGAATCAGCCCGGCAGCCCAGAGTGTGAGCAAGATTAGCAAAGACAGAGGCCCAAAGATTCCCAGATACTTCTCGCGTCTTTTGCGATTGTGCATCGCCCGTACCATACTTGAACAAAGGGACCACATCGTTCTGTAGAAGACACTGGTCAAGCGAAGACGCCTGGTGACGCGCCGGGGCAGAATGATCGTTTCAAAAGCGTCCCAGAGAATTATCAGGATCAGCGCCAGACCTGGTATGACCGCTAAAAGTCTCATTTGGAAGTCGAGTATGCGGAATGGACCTCGAAAAGTTTATATTACTTGAGCACGCCACGATGTTATCGTTGATTGTGGATTTATCACAGCCGGGAGTGAAGGAACTCGCACTAGTAAAGGGACTTGCCCGCTTCTAAAATAATGACCGCTCTAATCATTCACGGACATTTCTACCAACCGCCGCGGGAAAATCCCTGGACGGGGATAATTGATCTTGAACCGAGCGCGCAGCCATTTCACGATTGGAACGAGCGCATTCATGCCGAATGCTATCAGCCCAATACATCCGTTCGAATTCTTAATGCGAATGGTACGGAACAACTTGTCAACAACTACGCCCACATCAGTTTCAACTTTGGTCCAACCCTCCTCTCGTGGCTGGAACAAAACCACGCGGAAACCTACGCGCGGATTATCGCCGCCGATGCCGAGAGCGCCAGCCGGAACAACGGGCATGGCAATGCTATAGCCCAAGCCTATAATCATACGAACCTGCCGCTTTCAAATGTTCGCGACCGGCGCACGCAAGTACGTTGGGGCCGCGCGGATTTCCGTCACCGGTTCGGGCGCGAGCCGGAGGCAATGTGGCTGCCCGAGACGGCCTGCAACGACGACGTGCTGGGATTGCTAATCGACGAAGGTCTGCGGTTTGTCATCCTCGCTCCACAACAAGCCGCGCGGGTTCGTAAAGTCAGAACAAGCATTCCTTCGGGGTCCCCGGCGGGGCAGTTCCGTTGGGGTGGTCCGGACTCTCCAAACGAAGCTGGCGCCATGGAGGCCAGTGACGAATGGCAGATAGTTACGCCCAACACGATCGATACAAGCATTGCTTATAAGTACTTCCATCGTGATGGTTCGGGACGATCCATTGCCGTGTTTTTTTATGACCAGGAACTGGCGCACGCAATCGCATTCGAGCCGCTGGCATTAGCATCGAGCGCTTCTCTTGTCGAACGTTTTGCGCAACGAACAACCGGAGCTGGGACGCTAGTCAATGTCGCGACCGACGGCGAGAGCTATGGTCATCATCACAAATTCGGCGAACTTTGCCTGGCCTACGCGTTGGCACTTGATGCGCCTCGGCGTGGGTTTGTGGTCACTAACTACGGCGACTATCTGGATCGGCATGCGGCAGAAATGGAAGTCGAAATCAGCAACGGCCAGGAAGGCGAAGGAAGTTCATGGAGCTGTACACACGGAGTCAGCCGCTGGATTCGAGATTGCGGTTGTCACACCGGTGGGGAGCCTGGCTGGAACCAGTCCTGGCGCGAGCCTTTGAGAAACGCGCTCGACATTCTGCGCGATGAAGCCGCTGCCTCTTTTGAAGCAACCCGCGGCAAGTTGTTCGTTGACCCTTGGGCTGCACGTGACGAGGCAATCAGTCTACTACTCGACGAACAGAAATCGCGCGAGGAGTTTCTCCATCGTCAGGCGCCGCGGGATTTAACTCGTGAAGAGAGACAAAGAGCACTGCTGTTTCTCGAGGTACAGCGGAATGCGTTGCTAATGTATACGAGTTGCGGTTGGTTCTTCAGCGACATTAGCGGAATCGAGCCGGTCCAGATTCTGAAATACGCGGCCCGCGCCATTGATCTCATAGATCAACTTGGCCTGCCGACACCACGCCGGCGATTCCTTGAAACTCTTTCCCACGCGAAGAGCAATCGCCCCGAGTTTGGCAATGGTGCCGCCATCTATCGCCGGCTGGTTGAACCCTGCAATCCGTCCTTCAAGAGACGGGAGGAAAGGCTCGCGGGCACACTTGCATGACGAAAAAGTCACAAAGCAAACCAAAGGATGACGCGGGTGACGGCAAGCGCGCCAATAGCAAGCGGGCCAATGGCCAACAGGCCAATGGCAAACAGGACAGCTCGCGGGTTAGCAAGCGCGGGGCAGTAGCCCGCGCGCCGGCAAAGGCTGAGAGTGCGCGCAAAGACGCAAAGGCTCAGAGCCCGGGACGGAAAGCGGTACGCCAGAGACTGGCAGAAGCTAAGCACGAATTCTTGCCCACACTCGGCGCCCTCGATCTGCATCTCTTTGGTGAAGGGAAGCATGGGCGCATCTACGAGAAGCTCGGCGCGCATTCGCTCACAAATGAAGGTGTAAAAGGAGTCTCCTTCGCGGTCTGGGCGCCAACCGCCGAACGGGTAAGCGTGGCGGGCAACTTCAACGCCTGGGACGGCAAGCAACACTCGATGCGGCCTCTGGGCGATTCCGGCGTTTGGGAAACGTTTATCCCGAAACTGAGTTCAGGCGAGCTTTACAAATATGAGATCAAGGCGCCAGGCAGGCCCGCGTTTTTGAAGGCCGATCCTTACGCGTTCTATGCGGAGGTCCCGCCTAACACTTCGTCGATTGTCTATCAATCGAAATATCGCTTTCGCGATTCGCGTTGGATCAAAAAACGCACCAGCCGCGAGCACTTCCGCCAGCCACTATCGATCTATGAGGTTCATCTTGGATCATGGCGTCGCAACCTTGAAGAAGAGAATCGTCCGTTTTCTTATCGCGAAATGGCTGCAGCTCTGGCCGAGTACGTATTGGAAACCGGCTTTACGCACGTCGAGTTTCTGCCGCTGAAAGAGCATCCTTACGGCCCTTCGTGGGGTTATCAGGTCAGCAACTACTACGCGCCCTCGGCTCGCTACGGCACGCCGGATGATTTTCGTTATCTCGTCGACTACCTGCACCAGCTCGGGATTGGCGTGATTATGGACTGGGTGCCAGCGCATTTTCCTAAAGACGCTTTTGCGCTCGCGCGTTTTGACGGCACGGCGCTTTACGAACATCTCGATCCTCGCAAAGGGGAACATCCCGACTGGGGCACATATATTTTCAACTACGGGCGCAATGAAGTGCGAAACTTCCTGCTGGCGAATGCGCTCTACTGGTTCAAGGAATTTCATCTCGATGGCTTGCGCGTGGACGCGGTGGCCTCGATGCTCTATCTCGACTACAGCCGCAAGGAAGGCGAGTGGGTGCCGAATGAGTTTGGCGGGCGTGAAAATCTGGAAGCAATCTCGCTGCTGAAAGAATTGAATGAAGTGGTTCATCGCGAATGTCCCGGCGTCATGATGATCGCGGAGGAATCGACAGCGTGGCCGCAGGTTAGTCATCCAGTTTACGCCGGCGGGCTCGGCTTTGATTTCAAATGGAACATGGGCTGGATGCACGACACGCTCAAGTACTTTCAAACTGATCCGCTCTTTCGTGGCGGCAATCACAACGCGCTGACGTTTGGTTTGCTGTATGCCTGGAGTGAAAACTTTATCCTGCCGCTCTCACACGACGAAGTTGTCCACATGAAAGGTTCGTTGCTGAATAAAATGCCGGGGGATGTCTGGCAGAAGTTTGCCAATCTCCGCGCGCTTTACGCGTATATGTGGGCGCACCCGGGAAAGAAGTTGTTGTTCATGGGCGGTGAATTTGGGCAGTGGCGCGAGTGGAACGAGACCGAAAGCCTTGACTGGCATCTGCTGGAAGACCCGGCGCATAAAGGAATACAAAGCCTGATTAGCGATCTCAACCGCATCTATCAGCAGAAGGATTCGCTCTGGGAAGCAGACGGCGAGCCGGCGGGGTTTCAGTGGATTGACGCGAACAATGCGTCGGAAAATATTGTTTCATACATCCGGCGATCGCCATCCACAGGTCGCGAGTTGATTTGTGTTGGCAACTTTGCTCCGGTGCTACGAGAGAAGCACCGGTTGGGTCTGCCGCGGAAGGGAAGCTATCGATTGATCGCGAACACTGACGCCGAGGTTTACGGGGGCAGTGGGGTCAAGATTGCCAAGTCAGTCAAAGCTGAAGAGGAACCAATTCACGGCCAGCCATATTTAGCGACTATTACCCTACCGCCGTTGGCAACGTTGTGGTTAGAAGCGCCAACTAAACAAGCGTCATGAAGAATTGATTGAACTGCAAACTTATGAAAGATGAATAGTTATTTCAAATCCATGTGTTTGATCGGAACGAGGCGATAGCCGATCATATCAACACCCGCCAGACTCTGCTCCAAGACGATGTAACCGATCAGCGGCTCATACTCACCATCGGTGGGTTTCATTTCCACAAAAGCCACCTCGTTAAGGATGGGACGGAATCCCTCTATTTGAATCCGCACTGGCCCGCACGCTTTCGCTATGACGGTCTCCTGGATAGCTGTTTCAACTTCGATTTCTGTTGAAAACTCGAGGTTACCGAGGAGGTCTTTCCAGGCAATCGGTAACACCATCAAAGATGCGCCGGTGTCGACCAAAGCGTCGCAGCGCACCGCCTTGGAAAGATCGGTGGCGTTTTCGATTGTCACTGAAGCAACTATTCTACCCACATTCATGTCCTTTAACCTCTAAGGAAACTATACACCTGGTTAAAGGGCCAGCGAACTGGCTGAAGTCATTGAGAGAAGCATGATGAAAGAGTTTTTGCTTCGCACCAGGATCGCTTTGCCGGGGCTAGGGTCCCGACCGCTAGCGAAGTAGTGGAGTAGTGCTGCTGGGAGAGGGTTTATTGGAGAGGTTTACGTTCTATCTTATCTATACGATCTTCGGCATCTCGCAGGTCAGCGCGGGTTTCAAGCGCCATCGCATCAATTCGATCCAAACGTTTAGACAATTCGCGTCTGGTTTCTACAATCTCTTTGATAGCCTGTTCCCAGATTGGCTTAGTGTCATAAGCGCGAATCTCCAGTTTGTGCAATCGCGAATTCGTATCGCTAGCTCGAACGTCCAGTACTTGTAACCGCGAATCCACCTCGCGGACAGCCGAATCGATAGCATCAAAGCGAGTATCGACAGCATCAAAGCGAGTATCGACAGCATCAAAGCGAGCGAATACCCTTTCCTCGAAAGGGCGTTTGCCGTTCATCGCGTCTGTGTTCCGGTCACTCACGACTGTGATTATCTGACTGTTCCAGATTTCCTTCAAGTAGTTGAGTCAGCTTGGCCCTAGCATTGAACTATAAACCTGGTTAAGAGCGCCAGCGAACCGATTGAGGTTATGTTGCCCGCATGATGAAAGACTCTTTGCTGCAGGAGCCCGCTACCGCCCTGAACTAATCATCGTGTATCTTCGGCCTCACATGATCAATTGGGATGACATTCGAAAGCAGTTTCCGGTTACGGAAAACTCCACCTATCTGAACGCCGCGGCGGCGGGGCCTTTGGCGCGAACGACCATGGCCGCGGCAACTGAGTATTATCAGCAGATGATGAACGATGCCGACATTCACTGGGATGAATGGCTGGCAAAACGCGAGGACGTGAGACGAAAAGTTGCTGCGTTTATCAATGCTGAGCCGGACGAGATTGCGCTCACCACCAATACCTCATCAGGAATGAACGTCATCATCGATGCCCTGGAAACCCAAGGCGAAGTTATTTCCTGTGATCTTGAGTTTCCTGTTTCGACGTTGCCATGGATGAATCGCCGCATTCCCGTGCACCTGGTGAAGTCAATTGCAGGTGAAGTGCATATCAATGACATTCGCGGCGCGATGAATGTGCGCACTGGCATCATCTGTCTCAGCCACGTCCAATACTCAAGCGGGTTTCGGAGCGATCTGGAAGCTCTGGGGGACGCGAAAGGCGGTCACGCGCTGGTAATAAACGCCAGCCAGTCGGCTGGAGTTTTTGAGATCGATGTAAAGCGCATGAAAATCGATGCTCTTTGCGCGACGGGGCACAAGTGGATGCTTGCAGGTTACGGTAGCGGGTTCGTTTATCTATCGAGGGAATTGTTGGCGCGATCCAGGCCCCGTGCGATCGGTTGGCTCAGCGTAGAAGATCCCTATGCGGATCGAAACGATGAGATTCGTCTGCGTCACGATGCCGCAGCGCGTGCGGAACTTGGATGCCCACACTTCGCCGGCATGTTCGCTTTGGGAGCGTCAATTGATCTTCTTGCCAGTGTGGGCCTGAAGAATATTGAGGAGCGCGCGCTTTCACTGAATCGATTTCTGACCGATCGCTTAATCGGCGCTGGCCGGAAGATTCTCTCTCCAATCGACGACGACCGGGCGCGTTCCGCGGAGACGCTGGTGCAGGCAGAAGATCCAGCGGGCCTCGTTGCGAGACTGGCAGAGCAAAAGATCATCGTCACCAGGAAGCCGCAAGGCATTCGCGTGGCAACTCACTTCTTCAATAACGAAGCGGATATTGAGAGACTAATAGAGACGCTTGCGACGGGGAACTAACCGCAAAGCACGCAATGGATTCGCAAAGACCGCGTCATCATCAGAACCGGGAGCAGTAGCGACCGGCCCGATGCTCAACCAGGGGATAACGGCTTATCAGAACCGGGAGCAGTAGCGACCGGCCCGATGCTCAACCAGGGTTAACCGGCTTATCAGAACCGGGAGCAGTAGCGACCGGCCCGATGCTCAACCAGGGGATAACCGGCTTATCAGAACCGGGAGCAGTAGCGACCGGCCCGATGCTCAACCAGGGATAACCGACTTATCAGAACCGGAAGTGGTAGCGACTGGGTCAAGTAACAACAAACTCATTTGTAATGGTCACGGACCCGGTCGCTCTGTATTCGTTGACCCCCGATGCCAGAGTTTTTGCTTACGCGGCTTTGGCAGTCATCTTTTCAGCGAAAGCGAGATGCTGCGACGCACAAATACGGAACCAGGAGCGGGTAGCGGGTGGGTCATTCGCCACGGGGCCACTCAAGTCGCGGCCCAATGAGTTCAGTACCTCCTCGTGGTAGAGCCTGTGTCAAAACTCAGAAATCCCACCCACGGAAGTGGGTGGATGGTTCAAGTCCGGGCTAC
>DASXQM010000331.1:0-4111 GCA_036507195.1 Pyrinomonadaceae bacterium
TTTCCTCATCGCCACCCCTGCGGAGTTCCAAGAGGAATGTCGCCATGCGGAAGTTCTTTCCGATTGCATGCCTTCTCACGTTGCTGACGGGCTGCGCGACGTCAATCCAAGTCGTCAATACGCCGCGTTCGAGCATAGAACAACGGCTCTTGATCAGCTCCTTGGAACGGGCTTTAGCGACGCTGGACACCCAGGAATTCAAGGGGAAAACTGTCACCGTGGATTTCTACGGTCTTACCCCCGATAAAGATTTCGCCAAAGAGTTCTTCACGGCTTGGCTACAAGGACAACAGGTACAAATCGCCACGGACCCGAACCAAGCGCAGCTCCACCTGAAGGTTTTCGCTCCCGTTCTCGCGGTTGACCAAGGGCAGTCCTTTGTTGGCGCTCCAGCTTTTACGGTTCCGATCCTGGGTTTCGTTATGCCGGAGATCACGCTATTTAAAAACGCGCGGCACAGCGGCCACGCCGAGGTCGAGGTCTTTGCCATCGACGGCAGAACCGGAAAATTCGTCGACAAGACCCCGCCGGCGATCGGCGAAACCAACTACGATGACTATACGATCCTGGTCGTTATTCACTTCACCAGCAGCGACATAGAAAGTGATATGGAAAAGCGGAAATGGGATTGGCAGCCGGAGGCTTAATGGTGGTTATCAGAGAGGCACGAGGAATAGGTATCCATTTTCTCGCCCCGCCGCATCCGGTATGAAGAGACGCCGAAAAAAACAGGTTAAACGCGAAATTTAGGAGATTCCTCCTTTGCGAAAATGTAGTGAACTTCCTAACCCGGATCATAATCCGGCAGCTGCGGAAAACACGGTTAATATCAAGTGTCATTGGCTGATTTCCCCAGCTTGGTGTTATGCAATGGCCACACTTGATCTCCTCGAGGAGGAACGGCTCCGCTGCTTAAAAAAGGTTGATGCAGCAGGGTAACGACTCACTTTGACTTCAGAGCCTTCCCCAAAAACCAAACAGTACCGCCAAAAAAATGCAGAGAAACGAGATGGCGTAATTCCATCGTATCGTCTCGCCTAGATAGAAGTACGCAAATACAACGAAGACCAATAGCGTAATACATTCCTGAATAATCTTTAGCTGGTAACCTGTAAATCGACCATAGGCCATTCTATTGGCCGGAACCTGGAAACAGTACTCCCCGAAGGCGATCAACCAACTCACGATGATTACTTCTAGCACTGGCGCGGACCGATGCTTCAAGTGTCCGTACCACGCGAACGTCATGAATGCGTTTGAAACTAGAAGGAGCAGCATTATAGTTAACATAGTCGAAATGTCTCACTCGCGGTTTTCCTCAATCGTTTTCGACGATTCGGAATTTTTGCGATCGTCATAGATGGCCAGAATCAAAACCATGGACCCTACTCCCAGGTTGTTCCAGGCGGCCACCTTAACGTTGAAGTAATGATATATGATCGGATTAAGCAGTGTGGTCAGGCCTAGCGACATAATCCCGAAATCCAAAAGCGCAGCGCCTCTGCCCGAGGACAAGCGGCATAGCGAGAAAGTTGCTATACCGAAACCCAGGAGGAAATCTTCCCAACCGACTCGAAACACACGTCGATTTACCAGCTCGAGGACGAATGGCGAGATCATGAGCCAGAGCCCTAATATTAAATTTGACCGCATCAAATGTTTCAACGCGAACACCTCCTAAATCGACTTCTGTAAACAACCTTCACTGCTAGTTGAGGCAAACGCCATGCCGTCGCAGGCCAACTCTTAGCCGGGACTCCAGGCGGGGCCGCGCGTCACTATTCCGACATAGTGTCGTTATTCAGACCTTTAAATCGAACAAGACGTTCCTTTCTTTCACCTCAACGTAGATAAATCTGACGGTGATCCAAAACTATCTATTGCGTGTTCCAATCGGTGGCAGGGGTTTCCTCCCCATTAAAAGTGCAAATAAATTTATTGCCTTTTTCTCTGGCATGAAAATGGCGACGCACTGACACCAGTGCGACAACGAATCGTATCTTATTAGATCGTTGCAAACCGTCTTCATGAGCTTTCCAAGGAGAAAGAAATGATTGAGGCCCGCAAAAAATTATCGCTGAGGAAAAATCCGGCGTTGATACTTCTAATCTGGATCAGTGTGTTGAGTGGGTGTGCAACGCTCGAACTCAAAAAGCCCGAGCCGATCACAGTAGGTCAAGTGATCCAGATGAGCAAGGACAACGTGCCACCCGAGACCATCGTCAAGAAAATGCGTGACTCGGATACCGTCTATCCCCTCACAGCGGCGCAGTTGGCGGAGCTGCACGACATGGGCGTAGCGGATCAGGTGCTAAACTATATGCAGCGATCCTATATCGAGGCGGAGCGTCGACAGCAAAGCGCCGACGACTGGAGTCTCGTTTGCTAAGAAAAACAAGCGCGAATTCAAGTCCATCATTTAACGCCAGGGATCTCTTACGGCAGTGTTGAAACTTCGACACTGGTTCGATGTATCGACACGACATCTCGGTCAGGAGCAGCCGACAGAAAAGGAACTCTGCCGATTCTGAACCGCTTCTTCACTCCACTTCTCAACGCTCCCCTCACATCGATCAGCTGAGGACGAGTCCAAAGCTGCTGCTCAGCTTGTGACGAGACGACAATCTTCTATTCCAAGATGTGAGCGCGGGGATTTCTCTCGTAGGAATGTCGGTATTTCGACATTGTTCGATATATCGACACAACATCTCCGTGCGTAGCAGCCAATATAAAAAGACATGTGCCGATTCTGAACGCTTCTTCATCTCGGTTCCGCAGGCGTTGCGGCGTTCGATGTAATCGATGTCTATGAGAGCCGAGCCCTTTGACTGTTTGGCTCAATGTTTGCTCTTTCACGAAGCAGCTGACTCTCCGCAGAGAAATTTGGTGCCACCTCCCCTTTCTACAAACGTGAGCGATTCTTCACTGCGGTTGTCGTGTTGCCAATCGCATCACGCTTCCGCGGGGCCTTTTTTATACCCCGGCGTTCCGCGGCTCCGCCGTATTTGGCCGACAAAAGTCCCATCGATCGTCACGAACCACAAAAATATGGAGGCTAAGGATGGATAAACGTTATACCCTCCCCGATTTGCCCTATGATTACGCGGCGCTCGAACCGCATTACTCGGCGAGGCTGCTCGAGCTGCATCATGACAAGCACCACGCCGCCTACGTTGCGGGCGCGAACACGACCCTTGAGAAGCTCGCCGAGGCTCGAGACAAAGGCGATTTCGCGGCCATCAACCAGCTCCAGAAGAACCTCGCCTTTCATCTCTCCGGACATGTGTTGCACTCACTCTTCTGGCGCAACATGAGCCGGCATGGCGGTGGTGAACCCGACCGCGAACTGCTCGATGCCATCAAAGAGTCGTTTGGCTCGGTGGCCAACCTCAAGGGCCAGCTCAATGAGGCCGCGCTCAACGTCCAAGGCTCGGGCTGGGGCACGCTCGCGTGGGAGCCGCTCGCCAAGCGGCTTGTGACCGAGCAGGTGTACGACCACCAAGGCAACATCGGGAATGGCACCGTTCCCCTTCTCGTGCTCGATATGTGGGAGCACGCCTACTATCTGCAATACGAAAACGTTAAGGGGGATTGGGTGAAGGCCTTCTGGAAGATCGTCAACTGGGAGGACGTCCGCCAACGCCTGCAAAAGGTTCGCACTCTGGACTTGGGACTGTAGCTTACGTTGATCGCAGACAACCGGCCGGCCGCCGAGAACACGAAAAATAAGAAAAAACCTGAGTCGTAAGTCCTGACATACGGTTTAACGCTATGGGTGTTGACGATAGCGAAGTCGCCTTCAATGGCATCTCCGAACGGTAAACCGTCGTGTCGTCATTTAGACACGTTACGATATTTCGACCGATCTCTCGGTCACGAAGACGGAGAAACAGAAAATAAACCTCACCGATCTTCAACTGAAACTTCTTTCACTGGTGTTACTTAGATGCAAGGAAAATCTCTTCGCCTCCTTGCCATGATCTCTGCTCCTTTCGATTTGACGAGGTGACAGGTCCAAACAAAGTCGCATCTAGACTCATGACGAGGAACTAAAAATGAGTGCTATCGCTCCAGTTGACCCCAAGCTCGGATTCATCGGCATCGGCTCTAT
>DASXQM010000332.1:0-8907 GCA_036507195.1 Pyrinomonadaceae bacterium
GCGATTGTTCTTGAGCAACTCAAGATGTTTTATCGTTTCGAAAAAGACGGGACCGGTCAGCGTGAGCTCAGCGTCCGTGTACGGGTCCAGAGTGAAGCCGGCTTGCAAAGGTTCGGACAACTGGTATTCGCATACAGCTCGGCCAACGAGAATTTTGACGTCGATTTCCTACGCGTCCGCAAAGCGGATGGTAGCGTGATAAACGCCGGCGCCGGTGACATTCAGGATCTCTCTGCGCCAATCGCCCGCGAAGCTCCGGTTTACACCGATCTGCGGCAAAAGCACGTGACAGTGCGTGGACTTCGCCCCGGAGACGTGCTCGAGTATCACGTTGTTTGGCGCCTGCACACGCCGCTCGCTCAGAACAACTTCTGGCTCGAGCAGGACTTTTCCAACCCGGAGTCTGTGATCATCCTGGACGAACAGCTTGAAGTAAACATCCCGCTCGACAGCAAGGTGAAACTGAAGACGGCGCCAGGTATCGATCCGAACGTGAGGGAACAGGATGAACGTCGCATCTATACCTGGAAGTACACAAATCTCAAACGGGAAGACAAAGACGAAAAGGCAGAATCGGCAAAGAAGAAGGAAGAAGAAGGCGAACCAAAGCCCCCGCAAATCCAAATGACTACCTTTCAGAGCTGGGATCAAGTCGGTCAATGGTATGCGGGATTAGAACGCGACCGGATCGTTCCCGACGATAAGATTCGCGCTAAGACAGAGGAACTACTGCGCGGCCGCAATAGCGATAAGGATAAGATCGAAGCTCTCTACGAATACGTAGCGAAGAACTTTCGTTATGTCAGTCTATCTCTGGGGCAGGGTCGCTATCAGCCCCACGCCGCGGCCGACGTCTATGCGAACCAGTATGGCGACTGCAAAGACAAACACACACTGCTATCGTCGATGTTGATCGCTGCGGGATTACGTGGTTACCCCGCGCTGATGAATTCATCGCGCAAGCTCGATGTCGACGTGCCTTCACCCGGCCAATTTGATCACGTCATCACAGCGATCCCGCTGGCCGGCGAAACGCTCTGGATGGACTCGACCTCCGAGGTGGCCCCATTCCGGCTCATCGCGCCGCAGTTGCGCGATAAGAAAGCGCTCCTGGTTCCTGCAAGTGGCCCGGCCCGGCTGGAAAACACCCCCGCCGAACCCCCATTTCTTTCTACGGAATTTCTAGACATGGAGGGCCAGGTTAATGAACTCGGCAAATTGTCCGGTCACACTCACCTGGCCGTTCGCGGCGATTCCGAACTCCTCTTCCGGCTCATATTCCGCAGAACGCCAAAGAGCGACTGGAAAAACCTGCGTTACTACCTCTCAATGGTCAGCGGGATTAGAGACCAGGAAGTAAGCGAAATTAAGCCCAGCGAACCGGCCGCATTCGAAAAGCCGTTCGAAGTGGACTACGACTTCGCAAGCGATGATTTTCTTGATTGGTCGAGCCGGAAGGTGAAGCTTGCTATTCCGCTACCCTCGTTGCGCCTGACCGAGGTTGCGGCTGACAAACAGGATGATTCGAAGCCAATTCCGTTGGGGCCACCAATCGATATTACTTATCGCCTGAAGCTCTCGCTGCCAAGCCAGTACCAGACGCGCCTACCGCTGCCGCTGACCGTGAAACGCGACTATGCGGAGTACAGTTCTACTTATAAGCTGGAAGGCAACAGTCTGGTGGCGGAGCGAAAGTTTCACTTGCGCCAACATGAGCTGCCCGCGGCGCGAGTGCAGGATTACCGCGCTTTTGTCGCCGCGGCACGCGCCGACGAGGCGCAAACCATGTCAATGGAAACAAGCGTCGCGGGGACGCCGTCAATTCCCGAGACCGTTAAAGTCGAGGAACTTATTCAGGCCGCCCAGGCAGCCGCGAAAAACGAAAACTATCCATTGGTTGAACAGTTGCTTAAACGCGTCCTCGAAAAAGAGCCGAAACACAAAGAGGTGCGCCGGCAGTTGGCATGGGCGCTGTTCGCACAGCGCAAGTTTGAGCCAGCCATCACCGCGCTGCGCGAGCAAACTGCTATTAATCCTTTCGACGACTATTCTTACAACCTGCTCGGCCGCGTCTTCTGGCAACAACAGAACTATGCTGAGGCAGAGACGGCGTTTCGTAAACAGATCGAAATAACTCCGTTGGACCAATCGTCACACAGCAATCTCGGGCAGATGCTGGTTGATTGGCGTAAGTACAAAGAAGCCGTACCGGAACTGGAACAAGCGATTTCTCTGAATCCTGAAGAGGAGTTTCTTTACGTGAGTTTGGGACGCGCTTATCTCAATCTTGGCGAGACGACAAAGGGAACAGAAGCTTTCGACAAGGCTGTCAAGCTCGCTCCGGGACAACGCGTGTGGAATGATGTGGCCTATTTCCTTGCCGTCGGTAAAGTACAGCTCGACAAAGCTCAGCAATATGCGGAATCGGCAGTGACGGCGGTCGCGACTGATTTAAGGAATGTCGAATTGGAAGGCCTGACGTTGGAGAACCTTGCGCAGGTCAGCAGTCTCGCTGCCGATTGGGACACGCTTGGCTGGGTCCACTTTCAAAAAGGCAATATTGATCTTGCGGAGAGATACATCAACGCCGCCTGGGCGCTGGAGCAACACAGTGACGTTGGTTATCACCTCGGGCAAATATACGAGAAGCGTGGCAAGAAAGAAGAAGCCATTCACATGTATGCGCTAGCGACCGCTTCTGACCGACTCGTGCCGGAAGCGCAAGAAAGTTTGATCAGGCTTGCCGGCAAAGACAAGAGTGAGACGCTCTGGAAGCAGGCCGATGCCGAGCTGAGAGATTCCCGCACAATAAAGCTTGGCGCCCCGACCGCGAGCGTGAAAGGCGCCACGGAAGCACAATTCTACGTCGTGCTAACTCCGGGCCCGTCGCGAAGCGCACAGGTAACGGCGGTGAAGTTTATCCGCGGAGACGAGAAATTGGGTCACCTGGCTACTGTGCTAAAAGGTGGTAACTTCAATTTCGTCTTTCCTGATGACACGACGACCAAGGTAATCCGTCGCGGAACACTCTTCTGCCAGGCAACCGGCACTCAGTGCTCGTTTCTTATGTTGAGCCCGGAATTTATTTCTTCAGTGGATTAACTAATTCATTGACATTCCCATGGCGGCTGGCTATTTTCTCTATAGGGCGTCTATATATCCAAAGGGTTTTAGTCTCCCCTCTTGCCTACCCGGTTCGTTCTCAGTCTCGTAAATCAGTACGCTTTCTGGGGGATCGATCTATGAAACTGACCACTAAAATTCTGTGCTGCTGCCTTGTTTTGCTTGCAACCGTGACCTCGTGGGGAACCGAAAGGCGAGGATTGGCTCAAGCGGGCTCGAATTCGTTCGCCCCATCAATGGATAAATCACAAGCTCCGGATCACGGAGGAAAGATTGAAAGCAGGTACGATGGGTTCACTCATGAAACAATCGTGACGCTCAACAAAATGCGAATTACCTGCGGGAGCGCGAAGGGGAATTTTAAAGACGCCTGCGTCAGCTTTATCGCCACCCTCCACTGCCCGGGCATCCAGCTTGATCATGTTCGCTATGCCAGCATGCAACTAATCTTTCAAACCAAGGATTGGGATCAACGGCATCCCCTGAACCAGCGGCAACTTTCAGTGGTAGCGGACGGAGAGACTTTAAGACTGGGTCAGATGAAACTCGTCAGCCAGAGCGTTGATACTCTGATGACAGAAGAGCTGGAAGTTGCAATGCCATATGCCATGTTCACTAAGATCGTGCGGGCGCAGGTGGTTGAAATGAAGGTGGGTAACACTGAGTTTGAACTGAGACAACAAAACCTCGCCGCTCTTCGAGATTTGAACAATCGCGTAAAGTTTTGACTATCGAGTGCGACTAGACCGCGCCGGAAGGTCAGAGACAGTCAGAGACCTTCCGCACATCAGACGGCAGAGCCGCAAACGATCATTCATCCCTCACGGTCGTGTTCTGCGATGCTATTGCGCAAGTCCCATCTGCCAGAGCATATAAGCGTAGTCAAACGCCACTTCGTGCAGAAAATCGTAGCGACCGGATGATCCGCCGTGGCCGGCGCCCATGTTTGTCTTCAGCAGCAGCGGATTATTGTCAGTCTTCATTGACCGCAGCCGGGCAACCAACTTTGCACCCTCCCAATAAGGCACCTGGCTGTCGTTGAGTGAAACCTTCACCAGCATCGACGGATAATTCTTACGACCGACATTGTCGTATGGTGAATACTTCTTCATGTATTCGTATGCTGCCTTCTCATTGGGATTACCCCACTCGATGTATTCGCTGGTCGTCAGCGGCAACGAAGCGTCGAGCATGGTATTGAGCACATCGACAAATGGCACCTGCGCTACGACAGCTTTGAAAAGATCCGGACGCAAGTTGACGACCGCACCCATTAGCAGTCCCCCGGCGCTGCCACCCTGAATAACGAGACGATCGCTCGATGTGTATTTGTTTTTCACCAGGAATTCCGCGCTCGCGATGAAGTCGGTGAAGGTATTCATCTTCTTCATCATGCGACCTTCCTGGCGCCACTCTTCTCCGAGTTCGCCGCCGCCTCTAATGTGAGCGATAACGTAGATGACGCCTCGATCAAGCAGGGTCAGCCGGTTGGAGTTGAAACTCGGAGCGATTGAGATTCCATACGATCCATAGCCGTAAAGCAGCAACGGCGCCGAGCCGTCAAGCCTGGTCTCTTTGCGGTAGACCACCGACAAGGGAACCCTTGTCCCGTCAGTAGCGATAGCAAAGAGACGCTCAGACTTGTAATTGTTCTTGTCGAAGCCACCGGGCACTTCGGTTTCTTTCAAGAGCGTGGCCTTGTGCGTGTTCATGTTGTAATCAAAGACCGAGCTCGGCGTAACCAGCGACTGGTAGTTGTAGCGCACTATGGGTGTAGTGAATTCGCGATTCTGCGCGACGGCAGCCGAATAAACCGGCTCCGGAAATTCCACGCGATGCCGCTTGTTCGTTTGGAAGTCGAGAATTTCGATTTTCTGCAAGCCCTTTTCCCACTCCGACAAGACCAGGTGGCCGGCAAAAAGGTCGATGTCCTCAACCTTTACGTCCGGGCGGTGGGCAATCAGTTCCTTCCAATTTGCCTGCGAGGGATTGGAGACAGGCGCGGTTACAACACGAAAGTTTTTCGCTCCCTTGTTTGTCCTAATGTAAAAAAGGTCCCCGCGATGATCGACGTCATACTCATGATCAGCTTCGCGCGGGCTGATTATTTTCAATTCGGCAGTTGGCGCAGCGGCAGGAAGATAGCGCCACTCGGTCGAAGTCTTACTCTCCGAGCCAAGTAGAATTACGGCCTTATCGCGCGAGCGTCCGGCGCCAATGTCGAATAGTTCGTCTTTCTCTTCAAAGACCAAGTCGGTCTTGTCGCTTCCCAGAACGTGGCGAAAGAACTTGTCAGAGCGCTTGGTGACGGCGTCTTCGGTAGTGAAGAAGATTGTCTTGTGGTCGCTAGCCCAGGCTACGTTTCCCACGCGCTCAAATATCTCGGGAAGAATCTGTCCCGTGCGCAGGTCCTTTATCTGAAGTTTGTATTGCCGGTAGCCGGTGGTGTCAGTTGAATAAGCAAGCAGGTTGCCGTCGTCGCTGGGAACAAAGGCGCCCACGTTGAAAAACTTCAGACCTTTGGCAAGTTCATTTTGGTCCAGCACGACCTCTTCTTTAGCGTCGAGGTCGCCTTTCTTGCGGCAGCTGATTGGATACTGCTTGCCCTGCTCGGTGCGCGTGTAATAAAAATAATTTCCCCAACGATAAGGCACGCTGACGTCGGTCTCCTTAATATGGCCGACCATTTCTTTGTAGAGCTTGTCCTGCAGGGCGGCCGTCGGCTTCATCATCGCCTCGGCATACGTATTCTCGGCTTCCAGATGCGCGATGACCTCAGGATTTGTTTTCTCCCGCAGCCAGAAATAGTCGTCGACCATTGTGTCGTTATGAATTGTGGTAGTCTTGGTTTTCTTTTCAGTCATAGGTGGTTGAGGCGTATTCGCGTCGGAATTGGTTTGCGCAAAGCCGGATCCGTTAAGCGCCAGAAAAATCGGGAGAATGATCAACAGACGCACATTTGCCGTTTTCAGTTTTTTCATATTGGACCTTTACCGCAGAAAACTTAAATACTGTTTTTACTGGGGAGGAGAACCGGACTCTTCGTTTGTTAACGGCTCACGGCCATTAATCGTCGTGGACTGTTCAACCGCGCGGCGGGTCGCCCCAACCGGATCCTTTGTACTTGCCGTCTTCAACCATGCACGGCACCGTGGGGTCGCCGCCTGAGATAGACAACATTTCCGCGCGGTGAGCGAGATTCGTTTGCGCGTCGTAGTCAGTAAAGGGAATGCCCTTCGCATTGTAATAATCCCGAGCCTGCTGGCAGTAAGGACATCCCGGTTTCGTGTAAATAATCAGCGTCAAATAATCTTACCTCCGTGTAGGGAATATTTTAGCAATGTATGCGCACAGATGCGAAGCGAGCAAAAACATCGGTACTGTCTTAGTTTGCCTTCTTCTCATAAGACCCGGTCATTACCGATTCCGGTTCTGATTGAGTGTCTCGAAAAGATCGCGGGTGTTATTTTGGAAAAGACACGTTATACTTTTGCTTATGAGCGAGCAGACCTGCGAACCGGTGCAGCCACCTACCAGCGAAGACGATTTGCTCGACCCATATGAGAAGCTGGTCGGTATTGAAGTCTTGGGTAAGCAGGTAGTAGTACCGGAGAGAAACCGCCTGCTACGCTGTTTTCAGTTTCTCTCGCTGAACACAATTTCCTACGGGGATTTTTGTTGGAATGGTGAGTGTACCAATTGCCAGGTCTGGTATCACACCGGCGGACAGTCCAAAGACAACGATAAGCCCGGGCTCGCCTGCCGCATGGAAGTGATCGAAGGAATGAAGATTACTTCAATGAGCCAATTTATCAAGCTCGACGGAATCACGAAATAGGACGTGAGGGTAAGGGGGAAAGGGTAAGGGGAATCATTGAGCTTTGCCTTTTCCCCTTTCCCTTTTTCCGGTCTGATTTTTAATCCCTCCATGCCCGTCTTCGATCTCGATGATAGTCGCGTAAATCACCTCGCCGGTCGCGACGGTCGACGCGCAGATCCCGGCGGTCAGCCCTAATCTCATGTGTGTCAGCCCGGATTTCACGGCGATCGGCCCGCAACTCCTGCTGCGACGCGCCTTCCCGTTTGTCCTGGTGATACTCGCGCACATCACCGCGACGATCTCTAACATCCCCGCGAATGTCGCGACGATCAGAGCGAATGTCTCTTCTGTCTGCCCTGATCTCCTTGCGGTCTGCACGCAGCTCCCTGCGTTCGCCTGGATCGATCCGACGTTGAGTTGATTGAGCGGTCGTCGAAATCATGAACAGCGCCGCCAACATTAAACCGCCTTGCAAAAGTGTTTTCCTCATTTCATCTTCCTCCATAAGCTAAAGTTTCCCTACAGCCGCATGGCTGGCGTTAACGAGTTCGCCGAAGTTCTGGAGGAGAGACACACTTCAGCCTGAGAACGCAGTAACCACGCTCCGGTAGAAGTTCTAGTGGTGCTTCGGGAAACCCCCCTTGCTGAAACTTAGACGCAGGAGAGGTTGCGGAGGACGAGATTTTTCAGTGGGGGTTCTCTAAACCGGATTGAGGAGTCCACCCGGAAAACATCGCAGCCCGCATGGGTTGGTAGCGTTCACGTTGTATGTTGACGATGAGTAAGATTTTCCATTTCTCATTTCAAATTTTTCATTTGTCATTGATAAATCACTACTGTCACTGTCGGACATCTCAATAGCGACGATAATGGTCTGCACATTTAGTCAGTTTTGATCAAAGACAAATGAAAAATTTGAAATGAGAAATGGAAAATCTTACGGCGACTTGGTCGCCGGCATCCTTCTCTTCACGCTAAAGCTTGGACTCTCAACATCAATACTTCGGCACGCTCGGGTCAACGTCATTCGACCAGGCCGTGATGCCGCCTGCAAGATTCAGAAGTTTACCAGTAAACCCCGAACGCTTGAGCGCTTCAATGGCCTTAGCACTACGGCCGCCCATCTTGCAATGCACTACGGTCTCGCGCGCCGGATCGATCTCCGCCATTCGGTTCAAAACCTGGGCCAGCGGAATATGAATTGAGTTTGGAATCTTTGCCACTGCGACTTCGTTCGCTTCACGTACGTCTACTATTTGAATGTCCTCGCCATTATCCAGACGCTGCTTGAGTTCAGTCGCAGTAATTTCGGGCATCTGTGGCATTGGTGCTTGATTCATAAGTCCCCTGTTAATAACGATATCTCTCAACTGATTTGTCAGGTGGTATTCTAGCTGCACCCCGTAAGTAACGACAACCGATGTTGTTTGCAGGCAACTATCTTGCGGCTTTGCCGCCGCACAGTGCGGTAAGGCTCCGCCTTTCCGGCGCGCGTTATTTATTTCTTTCATGAGGCTACGCCTCATGAATCGGAGGCGTAGCCTCCAATCAATTTCCGGAGCCTCAACGGTAAGGCAGAGCCAGGCAGAGCCTTACCGCACTGTGCGGCGGCAAAGCCGCAGGCGTAGATTAGCTAAACAATATCAAGTGAACCTTACGGTATGGGTGCGGCTGCAAAACCGCGAAAGAATCTCACGCCGCTTTTCGAATGCGTAGCTCACCTGGTTTCTTCTGATATCGCACCAGCCCGGCTCTCTGCAGCGCTCGCGGTATCTCCGGGTTACGCATAAACCAGTTCCAGACATTTCCGGTTCGCGAGTTCTCCGCGCTCAAAAGGATTATCCCCGCATTAATCCCAATCACATCGCTGTCAATCCAGCCGGTGTTCGGGTTGAAGGCATCCACGAATCCATACTTTCCGTAAACCCGATCACCATACTTTTCGCGCATAGCGCGCATAGCCG
>DASXQM010000333.1:0-14175 GCA_036507195.1 Pyrinomonadaceae bacterium
TCAGGCCCAAGCGAGTCAGTCGGGTCGCGATCCGAAAGAAGCGGCAGAGCGAGTAACTTGTTAACCGCATCCAGGCAAACCGGGCAACTGACGATGTGGGCCAGATTTTCAGTTGGTATTGCGGTGCGCGCCGTGTCGGACGCTGCGCTAGTCTGAGTGTAAAGCTGGCGAATCTCCTTGGTCGATAAGCAGGCGCCCTGGCGCGTGGCGAAGATCGCGGTTTTGAGGGCCGCCACGAATGCGTCGGCTCCTTCGGCCTCGCTCTGTGATGATCTGATTCGGGAGATTGCGTCGGAGACCAGCGACGCATTTTCTTTTTTTGAGAGCAGAGAGTTGGGATCCTCGAGATAAAGCTGCGCCTCCCCACGCGCGAGGCGAAGCCAGCTATCGACGGTCTGGCGCGAAGTTTGAATGACTTTGGAAATCTCGCTGGGGTAGTAGCCGTGAAAGAAGCGCAGGATTAGAACGCTTCCCGCCTTCGAACTTTCCTTTCGCATGCAAGCGTATTGGCAAACATTCCACAGCTCCTCTTGCACCTGTAAGCGCGCCCGTACATCAGCCGCCTTCAGACTGATTTCAGCCGAGTCGTATTCGACTAATGACAGATGATATTGAGGCTTCTGTGAAGCGCGACGAACCCGAGAGAGGTGGGTGTTTCTCAACATTGCGTAGAGGTAGCCTTCGAGGTTTTGCACCGTGTCGAGATCGGGGTGGTTTAGCATGAATTGGACAAAAGTGTCTTGAACCAAGTCTTCGGCCATCGACCGGTCGTGATCTGTCAGTCGCAGCGACCAAACAAGCAGACGCTCGTAGCGCGCGATAAAAACATCCGCGTAGCCTTCGTCTCGGGGCATGACCTTTAGGAGCTTCAGCATTGCTTTTGTTGTCTTACACCTAGTATGACGTAGTCACAAGGCTTGATCTGCAAGACGCCGGAAAGAATTCTTTCGGGTGGGGCACTGTTGAGTGTGGGTTGATCACCAACGATTAGGGGACGAAATCAGAACCGGGAGCGTAGCGACCGGCCAGGGATTCACCAAACAGACTCAGAATCCCTTCACGAGTCGATCACCCAACAGTCGCCACAAAATCAGAACTGGGAGCACAGCGACCAGCCAATGATTCACTATTGAATAAACCTTTGTACTTGAAAACGTAACTATGTTGCATATTTGGGACTTGACTGTTCGGCTGGTCGCTGCGCTCGCAGTTCTGACTTTGTGCTGTTACAGCTGAGTGATTTCCTGTTCGGAACCTGAGTCTTCGGCTGGTCGCTGCGCTCCCAGTTCTGATTTTGTGTCGTGACGGTTGAATGATCAGCCCAAACTGAACCGGTACTCGGGTGGGCCATCAGCACGCGCACTGCTGACAAAGTGTCATGCTTGACGCCCCTACCAACGTCAGCAACATACTTGAATCACTCACTTGGGATTGGTTCGGTTGACCTAGATGTCCAGCGGATTAGTAATAGTTGAGCATTCAACATTGGTCACACAAAATCAGAACTGGGAGCATAGCGACCAGCCAAACAGTCAAGTCGCGAAACAGGCAAAATAATTGGGTCAACTCAGAGAGTATTCAACATTGAGTCTTCGGCTGGTCGCTGCGCTCTCAGTTCTGATTTCTTTTCTAATCGTTGGTGATCAGCCCAAACTGAACCGGTACTCGGTGGGCTATCAGCACGCGCACTGCTGACAAAGTGAGCATTCAACATTGGTCACACAAAATCAGAACTGGGAGCATAGCGACCAGCCAAACAGTCAAGTCGCGAAAACAGGCAAAATAATTGGGTCAACTCAGAGGGTATTCAAACATTGAGTCTTCGGCTGGTCGCTGCGCTCTCAGTTCTGATTTTGTGGGGCGAAGCAGAAATTCTTGCAACGAACGGTTCCAGCGGAGGGCGATGCAGTGCTGGCAAGAGACACGCTTAGAGTCCTACGATGACTCTCCGTATGCCAAAGCCCGACTTTGAATTTCACGATATCCCACAAGCGTACTTCATAACCTTTCGCGGCTACGGCACGTGGCTCCACGGGGACAGGCGGGGCGCGATTGACCGAGATCACAATCGCTTTGGAACTCCACGACTCGTGCCAAATGAACGACGACGGCAATTGAATCTTGGAAGATTGAAAAATAAGCCGGTTCGATTAGCCCCAAAAGCGAGAGCAGCTGTTGAAGCAGCTGTCAGAGAAACTTGCCAGGACCGCAAGTGGGGTCTCTGGGTTGTCAATGCGAGAACCAATCACGTTCATGTGGTGGTAACCGCACCCTGCAAACCGGAACCCGTGTTGGCAGCGCTGAAGGCCAAGGCGACCAAGAAACTAAGGGAGATTGGCTATTGTAGAACTCCTGAAAGTCCGTGGGCGAAGCGTGGGAGCAAGAGGTACTTATGGACAGAGCAGGATGTTATTGACGCGGTAGTGTACGTTCAGTACGAACAGGGTGAATAATCATCGGTCGCCAAACAAAATCAGAACTGGGAGCACAGCGACCAGCCAAACAGTCAAGTCGCGAAAACAAGCAAAATAATTGGGTCAACTCAGAGGGTATTCAACATTGAGTCTTCGGCTGGTCGCTGCGCTCCCAGTTCTGATTTTGTGTGGCAATCGTTGAGTCTTTGCCTGGTCACCATCGCTCTAGGGAAACTTTCACCCTGTTCAGCGACCTAGGCCAGATTTCAAAAACTCAAGCAGTAACCACATTGGTGATTCAAGTATGTTATTTCTCCACATACGGAGAAGTCGGCGTACACCTGCTAGGATTGCGATTCAGAATGAGTCCAGTGAACAAGGATGTCTTCGTCGTCTTTGACTTTTGCAATCATGGGAGTGATGCGCAACGCCTCTGCTTTGCTGACCCGCTAAAGATCATCGTCGCCAATTCATTATCTGAGGTCAGACCGGCGCTTCGAGCTGTCGAGCAAGCGACAAGAGAAGGACTGTTTGCTGCCGGTTACGTGAGCTACGAAGCTTCGCCGGCATTCGATCCAGCGCTGGTGGTACAGGGAGGGTCTCGGATGCCGCTTCTGTGGTTCGGGATCTTTCGTGAGCCAACTAAGGCATCAGCGGAGCATCGTGAAAGCAAAGTCGACCTAAGAAGAACTGACAGCGAATTTTGGCTTTCGGACTGGCGACCGTCGGTCAGCCGTGAGTTGTTTTGCCAGAAGGTATCGTCAATCCGTGAGGCGATCGCGGTCGGCGATACTTACCAGGTCAACTATACGATGCGGCTTCGCTCCCACGTCGAGGGTGACGCTCTTGCCTTCTACGAGCGTCTGCGTTCCGCTCAGCGTAGTCACTATTGTGCCTACTTCGACGCAGGAGCATATCGGATCCTTTCCGCTTCGCCGGAACTCTTCTTTCGTCGTACAGGCAATCAGATCGTTATGCGTCCCATGAAAGGCACGGCAGCACGGGGTCGCTGGACCGAAGAGGACGATCGTCTTCGAGCACAGCTTGCAGCTTCGGAAAAAGAGCAGGCAGAAAACGTAATGATTGTCGATTTGGTTCGCAACGACCTGGGACGAGTCGCTGAGATTGGCTCCGTTCGCGTTCCTTCCTTGATATTGAACGTTATCCTACAGTCTTCCAGATGACTTCTACAGTGGAGGGGGACGTTAAAGAATGAAACAACGGTGGACGAAATCTTCACAGCTCTGTTTCCTTCGGGCTCGGTGACGGGAGCGCCAAAGGTCAGCACGATGCGGTTGATTGCGGATCTCGAGGATTCGCCGAGGGGAGTTTATTGTGGCGCAATTGGTTTAATAGAGCCTGGCGGCGACTGCACCTTCAACGTTGCTATCCGCACGGTAACAATCGATAGCGAGACTGGCGCAGCCGAATACGGTGTCGGCGGCGGGATTACCTGGGGATCCACTGCTGCAGGAGAGTATGACGAGGCCATCACGAAAGCCGCAGTTCTGACTGAAGAAAGGTCAGAGTTTCAATTGCTCGAAACGTTGAGACTCGAAGACTGCGAATACTTGCTGCTGGAAAGACACATTCGCCGACTTGCCGACTCAGCGCGCTATTTCGACATTCCCATACAAGTCGCAAGCACTAAAGAAGCCCTTAACAAACACGCCTCCAAGTACTGCAGTGAAGTGCGGCGTGTGCGTTTGCTGGTTTCATTAGACGGCGAACTCAGCCTTGAAAGCGAAAGATATGAGGACTTGGGCTCTACGCCCGTACTGGTGAGGCTCGCTAAGGAGCCGATCTCGCGGAGCAATAGAATGCTTTACCATAAGACCACCCAGCGAAAACTCTACGAAGAACATTTGGTCGACCCAACAAACTCGTTCGACACCTTGTTGTGGAATGAAGAAAATGAGTTAACTGAATTCACGCGCGGCAATGTTGTAGTGGAAATGAACGGCAAGCTGTGGACGCCACCGGTTGAATGTGGATTGTTGCCGGGCACCCTTCGCACTGAGCTGCTTGCGTCTGGCGAAATCGCAGAGCGAGTTATTCGCAAAGAGGAACTGGCAAGCGCAACAAGAATCTGGTTTATCAACAGTGTGCAGGGATGGGTTGGGCTCGAGGTATCTGAGTGAGACGTATCATTCGCCAGCAACATCCTGGCGCTGAAAAGATCAGGCAGCAGTTAGTCGGACTTTCCCTACTCTACGCAGATTAACGCGCTGCTTCACTTGCCATAAGTCATAGCCAGACTGCAAAGCCAGCCAACTCTCGGGAGAACGACCGAGAGCTTTGGAAAGCCGCAAGGCCATTTCCGGACTAATACTGCTGGCGGCAGTAAGGATGCGATGCAGCGTGGACGGGGCCACACCGAGCTTCGCAGCTAGCTCGCGAGCGCTAAGGTTGTTCGGTTTCAGGTACACCTCGGTAATGAACTCGCCGGGATGTGGTGGATTGTGCATAGCCATTAGTGATAGTCCTCGTAATTCAAGACGTAGGCGTGTCCGCCTTCGAACTCAAACGTTAAGCGCCAGTTCCCATTTATCCAGACCGACCAGCGACCGCGTTCTGATCCCTTGAGACGGTGAAGACGAAATCCAGGAACATTCATGTCCTCAATCGACTGGGCAGTGTCGAGTGCTGCCAGCAGCATGCGCAATCTCTTTGCGTGGTGAGGTTGAATGCCCGCCACGCTTCCCGACTCAAAGAACCTTTTCAGCCCTTTGTGGCGGAACGATTGGATCACCGATGCATCATAGCGCGTTGCGCAGTACGCAACAAGGCCTCAAGCCAACTTTCATACTCTGTTATGGAATGAAGAAGGTGAGTTAACTGAATTCACGCACGGCAATGTTGTGGTGGAAATCGATGGCAAACTCTGGACACCGCCGCTTGAATGTGGTTTGCTTCCTGGCACCCTTCGAGCTGAGTTACTTGAATCCGGTGAGATTGAGGAACGAGTGATCCGCAAAGACGAACTCCCAAGCGCAACCCGAATTTGGTTCGTAAATAGTGTGCGCGGCTGGCAGTTGGTCCGTCTTTCAAATTTGAGTTCGCTAAACCTCCCGGCCGCGAGCTCAAGTGTTTTGATCGGAGATGAAATGTGAGGGCGGCTCTTCCCGAACGTTTGGTACGGGCTTCTTTAGAGAGCGCCGTCTAGGCCGCGGGTGTCGCCGGCGTAGAGCGTGTTGTCACGCGAAATGCGTGCGTTGCTGAGCGGAGTCGCCGAATCGGTCACGGCCTGGTTGTTGTCCTTTAAGGTGGTCGAATAATCCGTGAGCGTAACGATCTTGAGCGCGGTCGCGTTGGGGTTGTAGTGGCCGTCGCTCGGGAGCAGATGGATCAGGGTATCGAGATGCTCGACGAGCTGCGTGTAGCTCTGCTGAGAAACCGAGATCCCCTTGCTTTCGTTGGCCTCGGTCCCCAGACCGTCCTTTGGCAAGGTCTTGGCACGGGCACCATCGATCTTTCGCTTGAAGCCTTTCGCATCCTCGACGGCGTTGTCAGTCGCACCCGCATCATAGCGCTCAACCCGGTCTCTCCATCGAATCTGTCAATAACGTCATGTCCGGCTCGCCCGCCGGCAACCGACGAACTAACATCTCTGACAGAAACCGGCCCGGCGAGATATCCGATCCATAAAGTCCCTCGCTACCACCCTCCGCGAAACCAAGATCAATTAGAAGTTTGAACTTGTGGCAGCGTCCGGGATAGCGAATGTTTTGTAGTCCAACTCGTTGAGTCTCCCTTTGAACGTTTCGGGCAGGGTCGATGATCCTCCCGAGGTGTGAAAAGCCTCAAGTTGTTCGAAGGGCGGAGGAAACTCCAATGATTCCACTTCAGTCATGGCATCGACTTCGGCTAACTCACCACCGCGCAGCACGCGCGCCTTTCCGAGGTACTCATTGATAAGACCTTCGACGGAAAAGCCCAGTTGATGCTCAAGCGGAGGCTTGGGATTCTGTGGCAGTCCCCCAACACGAATACCTTACTTCATTAACTTGATCGAATCTGTCGACTCCATGAGCAACCAGGATAGAGACCATGCCAGGCGCGAGCCCGCAATCAGGGATGATGTTGATACCCGCTTCGCGGGCGTCAGCATCCAGTCGTAGCTCAGCATCAACGACTGCGTTATTCCCACCGAGATCACAGAAGTTGACACGAGCCTCGATTGCCGCACGTGCGAGTTGCAGATTGTGATAATAAGGAACACAGCTGATCACCGAGTCGTGTCCGCGTATCAAAGCCACGGCACTCTAATATCCGCTCACATCGGTTCTAGCCACGCTGAGCCTCTGGCTTCGCACGACTACAGGCGCCTTTTGCTTCAATGATGAAACAGTCTGTAGATTTTGCCCCACAACGCGCCCGGCCACGAGCAGTGGCAGGCCGTAAAGGGGAAGCTCAAGAAATTTTCGTCTATCCATAAATGTTGAGTTAAGAAGAGAAGAGCGGCCTGAGATTCGTTTACTTCTCACGGCTCAAAGTTAATGCTGTGTAATTTGCACGTCTGGTGGAAAAGTCATTGAAACGAGGCGTCCTCGGCATGCAACGTTCTAACGTATTCCTTACCATCAATTGTCAAAGTTACGCGGTAATCACCCGGCCGATGAATAGGAATTGGACCAATCGTTTCTGATGGAGGATCGCGTCGAGGCCACGCGACGACGTTAAGCCGGCCGGTGTGCATGCCCATTAATGCAAGCTCGGAAGTTCACCCAAAAAGTTCCCGCACACAAGTAGGGCTTGACTTCTAGCTTCTTCGTTCAATCGCCGAAAGCCCAGTATCTACCTCTTAGAAGCTACATATAGCTTTTCGCCATGAACACTTTGCCGCTCGGATACTCCGGACCCGTGACCGTATAAGTAAATCCTTGGCGCACGGCATAAGCGCCGATTTCGCCGGTTCGCGATAACGCGAGGAAGCCGACCTGAACGTCCTTCGTACGCCTTACGATGCGACGCACAGCCTCGCGACACGCTTGCTCGGGCGAACGGCCCGCGCGCATTTGTTCTATGACCGTGTGCGTACCACAGATGCGTATCACCTCTTCCCCAACACCCGACGAGGTCGCCGCCCCGACTTCGTCATCGACAAAAAGGCCGGCCCCGATGATTGGCGAATCACCCACCCGCCCGTGCATCTTGAACGCTAGACCGCGCGTGGTTACCATTCCGGCCAATTTCCCGCTCACATCCATCGCGACCGTGCCGATCGTGTCGTGATTCGGACTACCGTCTTCGAAAAAGTACGGTGGAAACGATCGCGAAACCGGTCCACGGTTTTCTATGTTAATCGAAGGCTTGTATTTCGATTCTTCAAGCCACTTTTTCCACGCTTTCTCGGCGTCGGGCGAAAGCTTTGCATCCTCGAGCGGAAACCCGTTTTGGACGGCGAACTTTTGGGCGCCCTCGCCCGAGAGCAAAACGTGCGGCGTTGTTTCCATCACTTTGCGCGCGACCGAAACCGGATGCTTTATCCTTTCGAGGAACGAAACCGCTCCGCAGTCGCCGTTGCCACTCATGATGCAGGCGTCGAGCGTCACTCGGCCGTCGCGATCCGGCAAGGCATCGAGCCCGACACAGCAGGTCACCTCCACTTCGGCGGCTCGGCCAGCAGCCTCTACAGCGTCAAGCGCTTTCCCCGCCTTTTGCAGGATCGGCCACGCAGCTCTATTGGGTCCCAGTCCGAATTGCCACGTCGAAAGCACTACAGGCGCCTTTTGCTTCAATGATGAAACAGTCTGTAGGCTCTGACCAAGAACGCGCCCGGCCACGAGGAGCGGCAGGCCGTAAAGTGGTAGCTCAAGAAATTTTCGTCTATCCATAAATGTTGGGTTAAGAAGAGCGGCCTGAGATTCGTTTACTTCTCACGGCTCAAAGTGAATGCTGTGTAATTTGCACGGCTGGTGGAAAAGTCATTGAAACGAGGCATCCTCGGCATGCAACGTTCTAGCGTACTCCTTACCATCAATTGTCAAAGTTACGCGGTAATCACCTGGTTTACGAATAGTTATCCTAGATGCGGGCGCACACCAAGCTACAACGTTTAACCCCGCTTTAGAAGGGCCTGTTAAGCTAGCGTAAACTTCATTCCCGGACGCATCTGTTATTACAATTCCAGCGTCACGTTGAGCATCACGTTTCAGATGGTAGTAAAACAGAGTGCCTGGCTGAGTGTTGGGATAAAAGCCGCCTGGAAGTGTTTTCATCACATACTGAAAAGGACGGTCATTCCTTGGAAACAGGTACATATCCCCCGGGCTTACAAAGTACACCTCTTTCTGGCGGTTCTCGTCGGTTAATTCCTCCAGAGCTCGAATGGGCAGGGTCCAAATAGAGCGTCCATGGCTGCCGATGATAAGGTCCAGCTCTCGAGGGTGAATCTCCAGGTCATGAACCGCGACCGTTGGGAAATAACCCTTAGTGTCCTTGTCCAATTCCCAATTGCGATAACGGGTCCAAGTTTTGCCGCGATCGAGCGATACCCACAAAGAAAACTCCGTCCCGAGAAATAGCAAATCAGGGTTCTTCAAACCCTCCTTGATGACGTAAACGGACTCCTTTTCCGGGAGGTTCCCGTTGATCTTCGTCCAGGCCTTGCCGTAATCCTCAGTGACATAGACGTAAGTGTTCAGATCACCGTTCCTGTGTCCGTCGAAAGTCGCGTAAGCGCGGCCCTCCGAATGACGGGAAGCGTATATATGAGATACCTCCGTGTACTCAGGGAGGTCAGGGATATTCTTGGTCACGTTCGTCCAGTGAGCACCGTCATCCATAGTCAGCTGAATATAACCATCATCTGTTCCCACCCAGATTATCCCCTGCTTCACTGGCGATTCGCTGATCGTCCGGATCGCCTGGTACACCTCATACCACGATCCATGATTACCGCCATAATATGGAGCTTGCGGTATCTGCCATTCCATTTTGTCGTGAGTCAGGTCTGGACTGATGACTCTCCAGTGATCTCCCCGATCCACGCTTTTAAACAGGTAGTTTGAACCATAATATATGGTCTTCGAGTTCCAGGGAGAGATAAGAAGAGGAGCGGATGGATTTGTCCGCAGCCGCATATCGCGCTTCAGGTATGCCTGATTAGTAAGAGGGTTAGTGTAGGCGTCCTTTACTCCCGCTCGCGTCAAAGGGTCTAAATCCCGCTTCACACTCCCGTCCCTCAGGTCATTACGGAACAAATTCCCGCCGGCGCCCAGCGAATACACTGTAGTCCAGTCGTTAGGGTCGGCCATCGCCTTCTGACCGTCACCACCGGGAAACTCGTTAATATCCACAGTAGTGACCCCGCCGTGTTGAGTCTGTGTAGGCAGCGAATAGTTTTCGCCGTCTTGCCTGCCACCCATCACCCAATACGGCTTTCGCATATCGTATCCAATGCCGTAGAACTGACCAAGAGGCGGCAGCCCAATAGGTTCGTAACGTGTTGTTTCGTTATCGTACGGTTTTCCTCCATCCCACGTTTTTACAACACCTTGGTCATTCCCAAAAAGCACGTGCTTGGTATTGGTCGGATCAATCCAAAGTGCATGATCATCACCGGCATATCCGACAAAGGTCTTTCCCCCATCGGCAGTGAAATGCCACGGATTCCCGTGGTAGATCTTGTTGACATCTTCCGGATCGTAACGAACAAGATTGTTGTAAAACGGTCTACCCCAATGGTACAGATGGTCTTTCTGCTCTTTGCCGTTTTTGTCCAACGCGATTGCGGGCATCTCAACCCAAGTCTCACCGCCGTCCGTGCTCCGATAGAACCCTGTAGCAGGAGCTTTTGCCTCAATGGTAGCAGCCACGTTGCGGGAATCTTTGCGAAAGTAATCCACCGATATCCGCCCCAGCTCGGTGGTTGGAAGCCCCTTCGTCACCTTGTGCCAGGTTGCTCCGCCGTCTGTGCTGCGGTAAATACCGCTGCCCGGCCCTCCTTGGTAGTAATGATAAGGTCGGTGAACGTGGTCCCACATCGCAGCAAGCAAATTCTTAGGGTTCTTCGGATCGATCGCTATGTCCGCGGCGCCTGTTTTCTCTTCCACGTACAGTACTTTCTTCCAACTCTTGCCCCCGTCGGTTGTTCGGTACACACCACGATCAGAACCAGGGCCCCACTGACTTCCTAAAACGGCGGCAAAGACGACATTGTTGTTCGTCGGATCGATCACGATCTTCCCGAAACTATTACTGTTGGGAAGACCCATGTTCTTCCAGGTTTTCCCGCCATCGGTCGTTTTGTAAATGCCATCGCCCCACGCCGAATCGTTGCGGTGCCAGCCTTCGCCGGTACCAACCCAAACTACGTTCCGGTCCGACTGGCTTACGACTACGTCGCCGATACTGGAAGCTCCCTCCTTGTCAAAAATAAAACTGAAGTTCTTGCCGCCATCCTCGGTCTTTAGGACGCCGCCCGAAGCAGATCCTACAAAGAAGATACGA
Organism: Pyrinomonadaceae bacterium; assembly: GCA_036507195.1. Taxonomy (GTDB): domain Bacteria; phylum Acidobacteriota; class Blastocatellia; order Pyrinomonadales; family Pyrinomonadaceae; genus PSRF01. The sequence goes on from DASXQM010000333.1 coordinate 10,869, forward strand.
GGATCCTTCTCAAAAACTGATATACACGAAATCCGACTGTTCCAGTCAGGAATCGCAGGGCCGATAGAACGCGCCGGGAGTTTTGACAGCAGCGATGTCGCCGAAACCGCGTCAGTCGGATTCTCCGCATTTACCGACGGCGCAAATAGAAAAGCAAATATTGCCAGGACATGAAAAAGTGGTCGATACACCTTTATGGGTCGACTTCCTCCTACGTTTACAACTGAGGCTAAATTAGGTTCTGACTCTTCCGATGGTGGCGGAAATTCATGAGTGATCCCATCTAAAATGAGAGCCTCAAAGAAAACTGCAAGGAGCGTGGTCCGCCCATCTGGTAGAGTGCGTTGAGACCACCAAGATTTGAGTTCAAGGTATTCTGAGCACGGCCAAAAAAACTCGGTCCAGCGGACAGGTAATTTCCGACAGCACCAAAGTTAGGATGATTGAAAATGTTGAACGCCTCACCGCGCAACTGCACTTTCAACCGTTCACCCACTGAAAACTGACGTCTCAGCGCCAAATCCACCTGCCACGCCGCAAACCCACGGACGAAGTTGCGCGGCGCATTACCGAAGCTCCCGGCTGCTATCTCTTCCGGCGTGGGGTTTGTGAAGGCCGCGAAATTCACCAGTCTGCCACCGGGAGCTGCCGGGTCACTTACATAGATCGGCACCCCGGGCACAAGGTTCGCGCGAACAGTTGTTAAATTTCCTATTGGGTCGAGGATATTTCCGCTGATCACATCGAATGGCAGCCCAGACCGCGCCATGAACCGTCCATCGAGCGACCAATCACTCAAAAATGCTCTCGCCAGTCCGTTCGTGAAGCGGCCCGGAATGTCATAGGTCACCGCGGCCTGTAAGTTGTGACGGATATCGAAATCCGCATTCCCTCGCAGCAGTTGATCAGAAAGAATAGGAATGTTGTTGGAGGCATCATCAATGGCATGCGCCCAAGTGTAAGAGACCAGCGCCTGCAAGCCACGGGAGAGGCGGCGTTGGAACTGTGCTTGCAACGAATGATAATCAGACGTCGCTCGATTGCTAGTCAGTTGCACTCCCCATCCATCTGAGAAGTTGGCGTTGCCTAGAGCGCTTGGATCAGTGAATTGACTTACCAGCAGCCGGCGCGCGGCTGCTCCCACGTAACTCGCTGTAAGCGTCTGGTTTTTGCCTAACGACTGTTCTACGGCCACATTCCACCCCAACGTATACGGAAGCCTCAAGCGCGGGTCGAAAGCGTACACCGTGTTGTCGTATGGTGATGCCACGCTCGGCGGTGATAATGTCAGTTGCGACGCGTTAAGCGGGATGCTAACGTTGCTCAGACGGCTTCTTGTAAAGAAGCCGATGCCTCCAAACCCCGCTGAGCCAGTGTTGTTGCCGAGGTCATAAAAAACCCCGAAGCCGCCCCGCAAGACAGTCTCACGACCCGCCGCCTGTCTCAACATGTAGGCCGCCCCAAAGCGAGGTGCAAAGTTGCCATACGTAGTTTCCCACAATGGTGTACCCTGGGGCGCAAGTTGAGCCGTCCTGAGGTCTGCGATCTGATTCAGTGTGTAAGGCAAATTGCCGTTGGCCTCCCCGGGAGGAGGATTTACTTCCCAACGGAGGCCGAGAGCTAAGGTGAGGCGTCTGTTGACTTTCCAATCATCTTGCGCGAATGCCGAGAAGTTCGTGTAGATCGGTGTCGGGGGAACTAGTGCATCTGTGAACACCCGTGCACTCGGGGCATTATTCTGCAGGAGATCATTTTGACTGAAATAAGAGAATTGTTGTCCGAGTCCTCTTTGAGCACTGAACGTAGAAAGCCTCCTGAAGTCGAAACCAAATTTCAGGCTGTGGTCGCCCATGGAGATTCCAAGTGTGTCTGTGATATTCCATTGCCGTTGCGCATTCTCTATGCGATTAACACTAAACGAGGGAGAGCCTCCAAAGTTCAAACTGAAATTAAATCCGAAATGCTCCGGTAGTGGACCCAATACCGCGCTAGGGTCAAACGGCTGCGCTCCTCCAAATGTGTCAAATGTTTGGTGTGAGCTCCCGGTATTTTGCGTGTAGTTCACTCGGAAATCGTTGCTGGTAGCGGCCGAAAAGATCTTGGTGGTACCAATGGTTAACGACTTGACCCTAAAACCGTAGTTATTAACTAAAGCGACATTGCTTACCCTCGATTTCGCGACAGACGGCGAATCACTGTAGCGTCCAAAAATAGTAAAGTTATCGTTGAACCTATGGTCAATTCGGATACTGGTGGCATCCACGTTACTTGGATTTGAGAAGGCGGCCGTATAAACAGCCAGTCCGTTACCCAGATCGGGGCCGTTTGGGACCGGCCATGCGTTCAGGATAGTCCGGATAGCTGCAGGAGCGCTTTGTCGCAAAGCCATACTGGGGTACTGGCGGGTTACGGCCCCTGCCGGAACCACCAGCCGTAGACCCTCATAGGAGAAGAAGAAGAAGGTCTTATTACGTCCGTTGTAGACGCGAGGGATGATTACCGGTCCGCCAAACGTCCCTCCGAAGTCGTTTTGGCGCTCTGGGGTCTTGCCGATGCCAGAGGCGTTATTGAACCAGTTGTTGGCGTTGAAGACTTCGTTGCGAACATAGTCGAAAGCACTGCCGTGAAAGTCGTTGGTGCCGGCGCGCGTACTAAGCGAGATTTGGGCGCCTGGAGAGCGCCCGTATTCCGCTGAATAAGAAGAGGTCTGAATCCGAAACTCCTGCAAAGCGTCAATCGAAACTAGACTTTGCGTCGTACCAACTGCCGTCCCACTCGGCGTCGAGCCACTAAAGCCAGCCGCCCCTCCCAAACTTCCTGCCGGTGCTCCCGTGTTAGCGCTGACGCCATCAACCGTGAAATAGTTTGCCTCGGTGCGCTGACCGTTAACACTAAACTCTCCCCGCACTCCAGTACCGCTCGGCACAATCACGACGCCTGGGGTGAGTAAGATAAGTGACTGAAAGCTACGCCCGTTGAGGGGCAGATTGGCGACAAACTGCCGATCAATCGTCGTTGCCACCGCCGGTGATTCATTAATCAACGGCGCCTCGCTAGTCACCTGCACCTGCGCGTTAATATCGCCAGCCTTCAACTGGATCTGCAGCGCCTTCCGATCGCCAACGTTCAGCACTACGTCTCGCGTTTCGAGTGGCGCGAAGCCGTCACGCTCGGCTCTCACTACATAAGTGCTCGGCGGTAACAGCGGTACTGTAAAGGAACCTTCATCATTGGTGGTAGCTTGTCGCCTCTGGCCCGTCGCCGTGTTAGTGACAGTAATCGTGGCGCCCGGAACGATCGCGCCGTT
>DASXQM010000334.1:0-7458 GCA_036507195.1 Pyrinomonadaceae bacterium
CGCCGAGAATGACTTCGCTTGGACGACGTTCTTTTTGCGCCTGGTCTGGATCTCGCCGGAAAGCAGCTTCCGCAGCAATTCCACGGCGAGATTTCGCCGAGGCATGCCGCGCACCTCCGCCAGGAACTCATCCGAGAGAATCGAGATGTCGGGCTTTTGCAGTCCGGCCGCAGCAAAGATGTCCATCACGCCCTCCGGCGTGACGGCCCGCGAGACGATCTGACGAACGGCCAAGTCCAACTCTTCCTGAGTTTTCCTTTCACCCGGCGCGTGCTTCATGAGCACGGCGCTCACTGCCTGGAAGAAGGCCACGTCGTCGCGGATGCGCAGCGCGTCGTCATGTGGTACAGCAAGAGCAAAGAAGCGTGACAGATCGCGCACCACTTGGACGAAGCGGTCTTTGCCGTCTTTCTGCGCCAGGATATGCTCCTGCGCCGCCGGCAAGATCGCCACTCGTTCTTGCGCCTTGCCCGACTTCCAGTTGGACCAGTCGAAACCGTAGAGCAGTCCGCAGCAGATTTCGTATTTTTCCAATAGACCCGCCACCGCCTCCGCTTGATCCAGCGCCGTTTCGCCGGTGCCGCCGCTCTCCGTGTAGATTGCAAGAGCCTGCTTTAATTCGTGCGCTAACCCCAGGTAATCAACCACCAGCCCGCCCGGCTTTTCGCGAAATACCCGGTTCACGCGCGCGATCGCCTGCATGAGCCCATGCCCGCGCATAGGTTTGTCAACGTACATGGTGTGGAGCGACTGCGCGTCGAAGCCGGTGAGCCACATGTCGCGGACGATGGCGACTTTGAACGAATCAGCGGGATTACGAAACCGTTTAGCAAGGTCTTCGCGCCTCGTCTTGTTGCGAATGTGCAACTGCCAGTCGGTCGGATCGGATGCCGAACCGGTCATGATGACTTTCATGACGCCTTTCTCGTCATTCTCGTCATGCCAGTTGGGCCGCAGCTTAATGATCTCGCGATAAACCTCGACGCAGATGCGCCGGCTCATGCACACGATCATCGCCTTGCCTTCGTCCTGGGTCTGGCGCAGCATTGCCTCCGCCCGCAATTCGAAGTGGTCGACGATGTCCTGAGCGATGAGCTTGATGCGCTTGCCCGCGCCGACGACGGCTTCGAGCTGCGCCCACTTGGACTTGAGCTTTTCTTTCTTGTCGACTTCTTCGCCCTCGGTCGCTTCCTCGAAGTCCGGGTCGATCTTCGGTCGCTCCGCTTCGTCAAGTTCGAGCTTGGCTAAACGGCTCTCGTAGTAGATCGGCACGGTCGCTTTGTCTTCGACGGCACGCTGAATGTCGTAAATGCTGATGTAGTCGCCGAATACCGCGCGGGTGTTCTTGTCGGTAAGTTCGATGGGCGTGCCGGTGAATCCGATGAACGAGGCGTTGGGCAAGGCGTCGCGCATGTGGCGCGCAAAGCCGTCGATAAAATCGTATTGGCTGCGATGCGCTTCGTCTGCGATGACGACGACGTTGCGCCGGTCGGATAGCACCGGGTGTTGATCGCCTCTCTCTTCCGGCAAGAATTTCTGGATCGTCGTGAAGATCACCCCGCCCGCGTTGACGTTTAGCTTCGCGCGCATGTCGGCGCGGCTCTCCGCCTGCACCGGCGGTTGCCGCAATAGCTCCTGACAACGCGAGAAGGTGCCGAATAGTTGATCGTCGAGATCGTTTCGATCTGTGAGTATCACGAGCGTCGGGTTGGCCATTTCCGGTTCAAGGATCACCCGCCCTGCGTAGAATGCCATCGTGAGGCTCTTACCCGATCCTTGCGTATGCCACACCACGCCGACCCGCCGGTCCCCCGGCCTGCCGCCCGGCTGTTTCGATGACTTATAGCCGCCAGCAGGATCACGCCACTCTTCAGTTTCGGCGCGCATGCGTGCCGCGCGCACCGTCTCTTGGATCGCAACATTGACGGCGTGAAACTGATGGTAACCGGCGATCTTCTTCGCCACAGCGCCGCCGCCGAAATCCTCGAATACGATGAAGTAGCGAAGCAGATCGAGAAAGCGGCGCTTGTCGAAAACTCCTTGGATCATGACCTGGAGTTCCGGTAGGTAATTTTCAGCAAGCGTCTCGCCAGTGATCGTGCGCCAGGGCTTGAACCACTCCCGGCCCGCCCCAAGCGATCCGACACGCGCTTGGACTCCATCCGAGATCAGCAGCGTCTCGTTGTAGGCGAACAGCGACTGAATCTCGGCCTGGTAGGTCTGCAATTGCTGATAGGCATCCCAGATCGTCGCGTCCTCGTCCGCGGCGTTCTTTAACTCGATGACGGCTAGCGACAGTCCGTTAACGAAAATAACGACATCAGGCCGGCGGTGATGTTTATTCTCGACGACCGTGAACTGATTAACCGCGAGCCAGTCATTGTTATCTGGATTATCGAAATCGATAAGCCGTGCCTGCGCGCCGCGAATGGAACCATCGGTCCGATATTCCACTGTGACACCGTCGACCAGCAGCCGATGAAACGTCCGGTTCCTCGCATCGAGTGTTGCGCCTTCAAGTCGATTGATTTTACGGAAAGCATCGTCAATAGCTTCGGAGGGCAAAGCCGGATTTAGCCGCACGAGCGCTTCGTGCAGGCGGGTTGCCAGGATGACTTGTCCGTAGTCATCACGTTCAGCAAACAGCTCTCCGGGCGCAATATTCGGCCCATGTTTGACCACGTACTCGAGGCTTTCCAGCCAGGCGAGACCGGCATCTTCGACGACAGATTCTGTGAATCCTTCAGTCATCGTTTAGTTATATTGTTCTGCGTTGTCCTGGCAGTGTTTCCTTACTTGATCTACCCAGTTGTCATACCAATACCAGGTTTTTTCTACTTGCACGCCAAAGCCTTTGGCTGTGTTCTTGGCGTCCAGCTGTTTCCATAAATCAGTATGGCGGTTTATCGTGAAGCGCTTATAGCCTTCCTTCTTCATTAGCTCCACGATCCCTTTTGGTAGCTGCTTTGGCCGCTCTGTTTCCTTTATTACCGTGTAAGATTTATTTATATCCTTGGCGAGCGGAGAGTCGGCTTTCACGAACTCAATTACCTGGTCCGCCTGTCCCTTTCGATTCGCAGTCTTCGCAATAAAAAGAACCCGGTATGCAAATCTGGGGCTATTAAATTCCTCATCTGACAGCTGTCCTTCAAAACCCTGTACGAACGCGCGAATATAAGATGGCATTTCCTCAGGGGATGGCATGGCGTCGGCCTGTTCACGACTGATGGACGAGAACTGCAGGCTGAAAGCCAGATGCTTGTCGATTCCGTGTTCTTCTCCAAAAAGCTGCTTTATGTACTCATTGTAGTTTAGACAACACGCCTGAAACTTTGCACTCAGGGTGTTATCCAAACGGGAAGTCATCTGATGCTCGATTTCGTGACGAATCCCGATCAAGAATCGGAGGTTATTTGCAGTGTCACGATCAATTGGTGACTGATTTTCGTTCAAACATCTCTCAAGTTCCCAGCGCTTGTGAGCGCCTGACTTTGTTTTGTCGAACACACGACGTCTGATTCCCTGCCGGTAGTATCGGTACTCGATTTTGTTTCTCCGATAGTAGGCGTGGAGAAGATACGTCCAAGCAATATTCATCAGGACGATGAATATCTCTGACTTGAAGGTAATCACCGGACTATTGAAAATCTGAACCGCTGCTAGAGCTGCTTCGCGCGACTTCATGAGCAACTCCAGGGTAAGGGAAAACGGCCGCCACCTGCGCGTCTTGGCCATTAGGCGTACCACTCGACGATCTGCTTGGCGTAGGGGATGCGTTGTTCGCCGACAGCAAACTCTCGTCCATGCACAACTAAATATTCTAACTCACCGAGCAACGACATCGCGCCATCTTCTTCGGTAGGTTCCGTGATCATCCTCTTACTTCCAACAATTCTGACAAGGCCAGCTCCACGTAACTCTTAATCGTTAGAACCTCATCTCTACTGACATGACTGTGCGTAGCAACCGACGATCGCTCATAAACAGAGCGAACAAATTTTCCAATGATCTCATCCACGATATCGATAGCATCCGCAAACGGCTTTATTTGTTTGCTCAGAGTCTTTCTGGATTTGAGAATGAATACAGCCTTTTGCTTCATTGTTGGTCCCTTGGTATCCTTTTCTAACTGAAACCCTGGTTGAGACTTGACGGCTTCATCGGACGCCAACATATCCAAGACTTCACGCAGCGATTCCCGAAACTCAACGGCTGTACCACGCCAAGACCTGCGCTTGCCATCCTGGAGATCGATCAGACCCTGCTCATAGGAAATCGCAGCTGATCGACTTAACTTCTCTAACGTTTCTAGAAGCCTTCGATTTCGTAGGTCATCTTTGGGGCCAATCGGGACTTGTCCTCCGATTAGGGACCTCATTTCTAATTCGTTCAAAGCGAGGGTTACATTCTTTAGATTTGTGACGTACAAACTCACGAGAGATCGTCTTTGAGTACACCGCAATAACTCCTGCATGATTGAATCGACATCGACAAGATCCGCTTCTGCTCCCCCTCTAGAAAAGTAGACAGGGCGGAAATCAGTAAAATATTGGTGGACGAATGATTGAAGGTCGCTTTTCAGTGCAGTAACATTCAATTGCTTGGTCTTGATTCTACGGACCCCTCGAATCAATACTTCCACTCGTTTTTGAAGTTGAAGTGCGACCCCATTCATGGGAGCGAGCTATCTAGTCAATAAAGTCAATTAACGGGCTCGAGTTTTCCCTGCCCGTTTGGTTCTCTTAGGCCGCTTGTTCCGTTTAACTGATTTGGCGGCTCCTGAAACCGAGCGAGGCAAGTTATGGGCGACCAAATTGTAACCAACCGGATTCAGCTTGAACTTGCCCCGCTCGGCGGAGTCGAAGTACCCGGCGTTTTTGGCATTGGTCATCAGCATTTGGGGTTTCTTAGGCAATGGAAAAATGGCTTGTTTGAAATATTTAACCATGTCTTCCAGATCCACTTCGGTTTTGCGTTCATCTCCTACTGCGATTTCCGAAAGATAAAAGGCAACAACTGCAGCCATTTCATTAGCTGAATATGGGTTTTTCTGTGCTTTTAATTCCTTGATATCTCTAGACCCAACCAGCGGTAGTGAACCTGCACCATCGCCTCCAGCAGGTGGCTTCTGGTTTTCTGCTCCAAGACTTTCAGGAGGTTTGATCTTGAGATGTTCGCAAGCAGCTCGGATCGCTGTTACGCGACTAGCGTCATCTAACGAACTAAGAGCATGAATGATTTGATCTATTGCCTGCCCTATCGATTTTGGCGCATCACCCTGCTTTTCCATAGGTATTTTCCTCCCATTTGGAGTTCTCGAAATTGTCTGGACCCTTCGCCCTGATCTCACCCGACAGCAGCTTCGGCAGGAGCATGTCACGCAGGTTCCCGAGAGAGCGGGATTCACGTTCGTTAGAAACGATTCTCTGGTATAGCGGGCAAGCAAGCGACTCGAATGCAGCGAACACGTGATCGTCGGGTCGCACAACCAGAATCGGACGGAAGTTCATTTACTAATTTCGAGGAAGGTCGAACCATTGGCCCTGCTTAGGATTTCTTCGTGGGCATGACGCGCCCATAACAGCAGGAATAGATTCGACACTTCGTTCCTCGGCTTCATCGCGATGAAGCCTTGATTGATGGCAACAGGAACCTCGGCGATTGCCAAATAACCTATTGGTGCCCGCGAGGAAAGTAGAACCGTGCCAGCCCGCAGCAAACCGGAGCTGATCTGAGAGAGGCCGGTATCGGTTATACGCCGCTCTGTGTCTAGAAGAACAGGTGACTGCAGCGCGGAAAGATCCTTCGGAGTTGCCCAGCAATGCTGCCCACCGTCCCAAAAATCTAGATTACTCGTACTCGGCGTGCTGCCACCGACAACGTCCGCGAGATCACCGATTGACTTCGCCTGCCACCCCGTCGGAATCTCGCCTAGCTCGGAGTCCTCGAAACGGTCGGGAAAGAGGTCGGCGATGTGTTTGGGCAGACCGGAGTCGCGGCCTTCGGCCTTAGCGCGGACGGGGTCGAAGTCCACGAACCACGATTTGAAGATCGCCCGTGCCATCGCCTCCAGCGTCTCGTTCATCCGCCGGTTCAACTCGAACTTGTCGTCCAGCGTGCCGAGGATCTGAGCGATGGCACGTTGAACGCCGATTGGAGGCAAAGTAACAGAAAGCCCACGTTGAGAAGTAAGGCTTACGTATGGAGCCATGTCCGTCTCTCCAGATCGCGTCGCAAGTTGCGCCCGAAAGGCAGCTGATCTTAGGAACGCGTAAAGATACTTACGATCGAGCACGTCCAAATCTAGTGTTCGCCAAAACGTTGTCTGTGGGCTACAGACGAACGGCGGCGCGTCGTCCGAAACTATCGCAACTTTGCCGACTGTGCCTTTGTGCGAAAGCAAAATATCTCCTGGCGCACCGATTCCTTTGGTGATGCGTTGCCGTGCTCGATCATTGATTTTCGATGCTGAATCGAACAGGACTCTGCCGTCATCCATGTCAGCGGCGCGAATAAACGCCACCCCATAGTCCAAAAATTCATCTGGCCGAGGCCTGTACTCGCCGTGATTGCCGTCTTCAACAAGAAGCACACCCTCGCGCTGAAGATCGGCAACGGTAGACGTCCGCCACTCACCTATCAAACCCCAACTCCTTTAAGTTGAGTTCGATCGAAGTGTCCAACTTGCGGCTTTCGGCCAACTGCTCTCGGAGCGTCGCTGCGAGCCGTTTCATTTTTTCTTGGAACGGCTCTGCGTCATCCTCTTGCACCTCAGCACCAACGTAGCGGCCGGGTGTGAGGACGTGGCCATGCTTTCGGATATCGTCGAGCGTGGAGGTCTTGCAGAATCCGGGGATGTCTTCATATTTGCCAGCGTCCCTTTCACCGCGCCATGCATGATAGGTGCGCGCGATGCGAGCAATCTCATCGTCAGTCAATTCACGATGTGTTCGGTCCGCCATTACGCCGAGCTTGCGGGCGTCGATGAAAAGAACTTGGCCGCATCGGTCGCGCAATCGACCCTCACCCCCGCCCTCTCCCCGCGAACGGGGCGAGGGAGTCTTACCGGACTTATCACGGGTGAGGAACCATAGACACGCAGGGATTTGAGTCGAATAGAAAAGCTGGCCTGGTAGCGCGATCATGCAATCGACGAGATCGGCCTCGATAATATTCTTACGAATTTCGCCTTCGCCGGATTGGTTCGATGACATCGAACCGTTGGCGAGGACGAAGCCGGCGAAGCCGGTGGGCGCGAGATGATGGATGATGTGCTGGATCCAGGCAAAGTTGGCGTTGCCGGCGGGAGGCTTGCCAAACTGCCAGCGTTTGTCGTCGCGCAGTCGGTCACCGCCCCAATCGCTGTCATTGAAGTGTGGATTCGCAAGAATGAAATCCGCCTTGAGATCTGGGTGACGGTCGTTGTGAAAAGTGTCGCCGTGAGTGATCTGAGCGTCT
>DASXQM010000335.1:0-5187 GCA_036507195.1 Pyrinomonadaceae bacterium
ACAGAAACGGCTGCCGATCGGCTGAATATGATCGAAAGGCTCCTCTCGACTTCCACCGCACACTTGCCGGTTAACAAACAGTCTGGGAGAAATCTGTTGACCCGCAACCTGGATTGGTTCTTTGGCGCCGCACGGCACTATGTTCCAATACTCTACAGGATAGGCGCCGCTATTAGTGCCTTCGCAGTTTTTCTCTACGCTCGACTGGTCGCCCTAACGGTGCGACTCATGGGAGGCGGCCATCTTCGCTGGCCCGAAATTCCCGCTCCATGCGTTTTGGCTCTGTGGCATGGTGATGCGCCGTCATTCGTGGTCGCGTTTGCGACGCGGCGCCCCGCCGTCGATCTGGCAATTTTGATTTCTTTTGATGCACGGGGTGACTTCCTGGCTCTGCTTTGCCGACTACTTGGTTTCACAGTAGTGCGCGGTGGCGGCGCCGAGCATGGTTGGGAAGTACTTATCGATTTAGCTCGCAAGATTGAAGAAGGCGCATGCGTCATCTTAACGGCTGATGGTGGCGGGCCCGCCCACCTGGTCAAGGTTGGGGCCTTGGCGCTTGCCTCGGCTACTCGTATTCCTCTGGTACCGCTTAGCGCAAATTGTCATCCCGCGATTGTCGAGCGGCACAAGTGGGACGCGGCACGCAATCCCGTGCCGTTTGCCAGGATTGCAGTTGCCCTTGGCGAGGCTCGCACGATTGAGCCCCTAAGTAACTTAGAAACGATCGAAGAAAATCGCCGGTACTTACAATCAGCACTAGAGGAATTAAGCATAGAGACAAGACAGATTCTTGGTCTATAAACTAGGCCTGAGTGACGAATATTACAATTTGTACCTTCAACTCAACGGTAGTATGATCCGCTCGATTCCCCCCGAAAATTAGCTTCGCTGTCGAGAGTCGTTCTTAGAAGAACGTCGGCACGGCTTTTTCAACGACGCGATAGCGCCAGATGAATCATGCTGCTCTACAGCCAGCAGCACAAGGCCATCGTGTCTCGTCATTGGCAAAGGGCGCGGGTTAGAACCGTAATGACTACTCCGGATCCCGTTAAAGATCAGTGTCGCCCGCACCAGAACCCTCCGTTGTAGCGGAATGTCGTCAAAAAAGAGAAGAAGGAGAAAGGAAACATGAACCGAGAATTAACTTTAATGGCGGGCGGCATCGGTCTTGGCGCCGCTCTGATGTACATGCTTGATCCTGATCGCGGAAGTCGTCGGCGCGTGCTGGTGCGTGACAAACTGGCAAGCGCAGCCAACGCCATGCCAAAGGCAATTGGTGTCACGGCGCGTGACCTCTCAAACCGAGCGGAAGGGCTGGCATCTCAAGTAACTTCCCTATTTTCAAGTAAGGAAGTCCCGGATGAAGTACTCGTTGAGCGTGTACGATCAAAGATGGGGAGAGTTGTTTCGCATCCGCATGCGATTCAAGTTAAGGCCGATCATGGGCGTGTGACGTTAAGCGGCCCGATTCTCGCGCGTGAAGTTGATGATCTACTCGCGACAGTCTCGCTAGTGACCTCCGTCACTGACGTTGACAATCAACTTGAAGCACATGAGCAGGCGGACAATCTGCCCAGCTTGCAAGGCGAAGGAAGGCGACCGGGCTATCGCTTCGAGCTGATGCAGGAGAACTGGTCACCTACGGCTCGGGTTCTCGCCGGTGTAGCGGGCGGCGCACTGGCAGCCTACGGTTTGAGTCGGCGTGATGCGGTGAGTCTTGCGCTTGGCGCAGTAGGAATTGGCCTGCTGACGCGCGGCGTGACCAACATGGAGATGAAGCGCTTGGTGGGCGTAGGCGCGGGCCGTCGCGCGGTCGAGATTCAGAAGAACATCAATATCGCCGCGCCTCTTAGAGACGTCTATGAGTTCTGGTGTAACTTCGAGAACTTTTCGGGCTTTATGAGTAACGTGCGCGAGGTCAGGGATTCGGGAAAAGGGAGATCGCACTGGATCGTGTCCGGTCCGGCGGGGGTTTCCGTCGAATGGGATGCGGTCATCACCAAACAAATTCCTAATGAGTTGTTGGCATGGAAATCGGTAGAGGGCGCAACGGTGGAGAGCTCTGGCATCATCCATTTTGCGCCCAACGAGGACGGTACGACAGCAGTCGATATCAAGCTCTCCTATAATCCGCCTGCGGGAGCGATTGGCCATGTCGTTGCCATGCTTTTCGGATCCGATCCAAAACGGGAGATGGATGAAGACTTAATGCGTATGAAGTCGTTCATAGAGACGGGCGTCCAGCCGCATGACATAGCTCAAAAACAAGCGCTGAAAACAAGCAAAGCCACGGCCAGTTAACGATGAGAACGCGCGTCTAGCCGGAGTCCTACATGGAGTTTGACCGCGATGAGGTATTCTCGCGCTTTCTCGACGCTTCGCCCGGACCGCCGCCGCCGTCGTGCGTTCACCAAGCGATGACGCCAGCCGAACTCTCTGTGCTCGTGCCCTGGATCGCGAGCCAAAATCCTGCAACAGTTAACCACCTCGCAGAGCTGATCGCAGCGACCCGCGGTCGTGCCTGCGCGCTCGGCCCAGACATGCTGGCGGAAATTCTTTCGGCGGCGGCGTTGCGGACTGAGAGACATATCGGACGAACCTTCAGGAGAGTAATGGATCGGATCCGAGCGAGAGGAGCAAACATCAATGACAACCCACGAGAAGCACGAAGAAAACGTTAGAAAGCTCAGGGAGATGATCAAGGGCATCGAGTTCGCGATGCTGACTACCATCGAAGACGACGGAAGCTTACGCAGCCGCCCGATGGCGACACAAAAGGTTGAGTTCGACGGCGATCTCTACTTCTTTACCAAATCCAGCGCGCCTCAGGTCGACGAAGTCGAAGACGACCGTCACGTCTGCGTCTCTTACGCCGCGCCGGATGAGCAACGCTACGTCTCAATGTCAGGCCTGGGGCGCCTTCTCCAGGACCGCACGAAGATGGAGGAGTTTTGGTTTGGGGACCTGGAAACATGGTTCCCTCACGGCCTCGAAGAACCGGAGCTGGCCCTGCTCTGGATCTGCGTCACGCAAGCTGAGTATTGGGAGGGGCCGTTCGGTACGCTAGTGTACTTGCCACGGGTAACGAAAATGGCGGCGGGCGCGGAATTCGAGAGAGACGAAAACGAGAAACTCGACCTGAAAGGCGAGAGGTGACGAGTCACCAGCAGCGGCAGCCTCATTGGGTCGAAGTGTGTGGAGACGTTCGCCGACGACTACACGGTCATGGGAACGGATGTAAAGCCGGCCGAGACGACGGTCGCGGGAACAGGCTTTGTCGAATGTGACTTGAGCAAAGAAGAATCACTCCCACGCTTAGCCCCACCTATAACAACCGTATAAGAGATTCTCTCTCTCGAAGCGCTGCCGCATCTGGCGTTCAACTGAGGATGAGAATGAAAGTATGAAGAAACTGAATATCTCAAAGACCAAAGCAAGATATGAAATAAGGAGAAGATCTCCCTGGCATTACCGGCATTCCGATGGGGCTATTTTGTTTCCTTTGGTTTTGAGATTTCGACCTATCGGTGACGCTCGTCATTACCATGACAGTCAATGGATTAGTAGCCGTACTGACAGGGGTTTTGGCCCCGATAGTCTTTGCGAAGCTCAAGAGGGACCCTGCATTGGGTACTGATGAAATTACAACGGCTCTGTCAGACAATGTCAGTATGCTTATTTATCTCATTGTTGCAACGCTTTTCCTGTTTTGAGCACATCCACTGCTTTGCACAGCCGCCAGTTCACCGTTATGAGTCAGTGCCTACGCGACTGCCTCGTTAACCTACATTCCGACCTTTGGATCGAAGTATCGAGACAACGACGATGGGGGATTCCGTTGCGCCAGCAACGCTGAGGTTCCATGGCCCAAAGCTGTGCTAGTGGCAATAGCCGCTTGAAGCCCGAGCATGATAGTGACCAACAATTTCTTTAGCATTGCAGAAACCCTCACTTCTTTTCCTTGTTACTGACGGCTCTCCGCCATAAAACTAGGACGAGAGCGCCCAGTAGAATTAGAACCAACAAAGAGATACCCATCACGGCGCCCATAGCGTCGGGAGCACCCATCATCATTAAGTGCATTAGCAGCATTACACCTAACCATAGAATTCCGCCGGCCAAGAATATTGCGACGACAATTAACAAAGGCTTTATCCATTTGGTGTTTGTGAGCATTCTGTTGCTCCTATTTTTTAGCGAGGAATCTCCTCCAATGCGGAACCCTGGTTCTGGGAAGTCTCTGCGTCATCCTCACGAGCGAACTTTTGACCTTTTTCGACGGCCTGCTGTTGTGGAAATTGGTGCTGCGAGCCGGGAGGAGTTGAAACAGGCAACGACCAAGCTGCGGACCGCAGAGTCAGAAGTCGCTTCGCAGCGGCAGCGGCTTGTATTGCTTGGTCTATCAGAGCTTTTCCCTTTAACCACCACCAGCACAGATTTTCACACGATATAAGGCTGCCAGCTTCCATAGCGATCTCTCACCTTTCCGCGTGGAAAACTGAGCAAAATCACTGCGACTCCTGTAATCACATTATTCCATTTTGCTGAGGCTACACTGCCCGTCAGCACCCAGGGCGCGAGAACGATCCACGCGCCGAAAAGGATATTAATGAAGCGAAGTGTGCGACCTACTTCCGCCATTGCGATGACTGCGAAAGTGATGACCAGCGCCCCTACAAGATGATCGCTATCGGCCGCTGCGCCCTGCGTATGAAGGACCGCTGGGACAAACATCAGCCATGTGCCAAGCG
The DNA here is from genome assembly GCA_036507195.1 of Pyrinomonadaceae bacterium. Classification (GTDB taxonomy): domain Bacteria; phylum Acidobacteriota; class Blastocatellia; order Pyrinomonadales; family Pyrinomonadaceae; genus PSRF01. Next base: position 4,752 of record DASXQM010000335.1, read on the forward strand.
CAGCGCTTAAGAGCAGGGTCAATGGAACATTTGCTCCCCAGACCATCGCCGGAGCCGTTTTTGTTAGTGCTGCATTAAATTGTGGCGTGCGCTTATCCGGACCGCCACCTTTTACGGTGTCGCCCTTCCAGAACGTGCGCCAGAAAGGTTTGCCTTCACGTTTAGCCTGTACGAGGAATTGAATCATCGCGACTACTTCATCGAGCGTCAGTGGGATCATGATCAGCATCGCGAGGGCAGTCAGCAGGCAGAGAGTGCACCAGGCCCCGACTGCGACCGGCTGGAGAATGACTAGAACGATGCTGGTGGCGCCAAGCGGTATCACCAGAATGCCGAAAAAGGTAACCATCCACGGCATGGTGCGCCAGCGGTCGGTGCCACCCATGAAACCCATCAGGACTTCGATTGTGTAAGAGAAAGCTCCGAGTCCGGCGTC
>DASXQM010000336.1:0-3881 GCA_036507195.1 Pyrinomonadaceae bacterium
AGTTGAAGAGTAGGCAGATGCTCGGCGACCCGAGGAAGATGGGTTTCGCTCCCGGTTCCCTCTATCAAATTGACGCCACCATATTGAACTTATACCTCGTCAGCGCCCTTGATCGAACACGCATAGTCGGAAGAGCGGTGCTTTACAACTGCATCGATGTTTTTAGCAGCGCTCTGCCGGGGTTTGCCATCATGTTGGAGGGACCAAGCTGGGTTGGGGCAATGCTCGCACTGGACAACGTGTGCATGGACAAAGTTGCGTTCTGTGCCGAATTGGGAATCGACATCACAGAGGACGAATGGCCCTGCAAGGGTTTGCCTACAGCGCTTCTAGCCGATCGTGGTGAACTGGAAGGTTATAACGCCGACACGCTGGTAAATGCATTCGGCATGCGCGTGCACAACACCGGAGTTCGGCGCGCCGATTGGAAAGGCTTTGTTGAGCGGAGTTTTGGACTCGCGGACGAGAAAGTCGTCAAGTTTTACTCCTGGCTACGTTCCACCTATTGGTCATGTTCGAGGAGCCCCTGATTATGCACTAAAGGCTGTCATGACGCTGGGCGAATGCCGCAAACTTATGACCCTTTATGCGCTCGACTACAACACGAATTTTTACCTGAAGAATTACCGGATGAATGAATACATGATCGCTGATCATGTGCCACGTTATCCTTTGGAATTATGGAACTGGGGCATCAGATCCCGCGGCGGCCGACTCACGCAGCCCTCACAAGAGATCGTCCGTCTCAATTTGCTTCCGCGAAAACTAGTCTCAGTAACAGCCCGAGGCCTTCATTTCGAAGGTGACCTTTACTACGAATGCGATACTGCCCTGCGAGAAAACTGGTTCGTTAAGGCTCGTAACCGTGGTCAATGGAAAATAGAGATTGCCTATGATTCTCGCACGACTAAACAGATCTACTTGCCGCTAGAAAACGGCACTAAGTTAGAGGTGTGCCGTCGCACTCTTGCGTCGGAGAACCTGCCTGCTCTCGACTGCCATGATGCAATGGACTATTACGCGCTTGAGAGAGCCGCGTATCAAGTCTCAGAAACTCGCCGACTAAATTCAAGCGCCCTGCTCCAGACGCAGAAGGATGCGATTGTTGGTGAAGCTACTGAGAAGACCGAAGCTGCCAACACCGCGGCTGGTCCAACAAGCAAGCGAGCTCGCCGAAAGAATATTCGTCAAAACCGCGCCGCTGAAAAACAAACAGAACGTGACCGCAATCAATGGTCACTGGGAAAGCCCGACTCAATTGAGGCGAAAGCTGTCGCTGGCTCCACGCCTGTTGAAACGATAACCCCCGCTGAACAATATATCCCTGCGGCGAGCAAGCTGGCACGTATTGACGCACTACTGGATAAGGAATGGAGCAAAGATGAGGCATGACGCTGTTGCAGAAACTCCGTTGGTGATATGCAGAGGCAATATCGTAAAAGCGGTTTACCGCGAACCGGAAGTTCCTGATCACTTAGGCAATCCGCTGGAAGAAGCGCTTCCACCGATGCTTACTACCGATCAGCTAATTCTCCGGCTGCAACATTTTCCAACCTTCCACGAGTCAGATCGCAACGCCAGCGATGAAGTAAGATATTTATTGATTCAGAACTCGATGCGGTTCTTCAGTCCCCTGGATATCCATGTCGATCTTTATCGACGTTTCGCAAACGTTATAAGGCTCGGATACGCAGGACGTAATCCAGTCGCTGGAAACAGGAAATCGCGTCCTAACCCCAGACCTGAGTCGTTCGATCAATACAGCTCTCAATACAAATCGAGTGCGGCCCAATTCATGTCGACTGCAGCGGGATTCAACATCGCTGGAATTAGTGGCGTGGGTAAGTCTTTTTCAATTGAGCGAATACTAAGGTTGTTTCCTCAAGTCATCCACCACAGCAACTATGCTGATAAGCCATTTACCCAAACGCAGGTTGTATGGTTAAAGCTTGATTGCCCGTTTGACGGGAATCCTCGAGGCCTTTGCATCTCGTTCTTCAAGACCGTCGATGCGCTATTAGGAACTAACTACCGCCGCACCCACGCCAAGGCACGCCGCATTCAAACTGAGTTGCTGTCAGACATGGCTACGGTCGCCGCCAACCATTACATCGGCGTTCTGGTCATTGATGAAATCCAACGATTGAGCCTCGCAAAGAGCGGCGGTGCCGATCTCCTGCTCAACTTCTTTGTCCAACTCGTGAATGATATGGGTGTACCAGTTGTGCTCGTCGGTACCTACAGGGCGTTGGCTGTTCTCAGCGGAGAATTCAGTCAGTTGCGACGTGGTACTGGCCAGGGAGATCTAATCTGGGATCGCATGCAGAAAGATGAGCAATGGGAGATGTTTGTAAAATCTCTATTCCGCGCGCAATACACACGAAAGTCGTTCAGCCGTGACGGTATGGTGGAACCATCAGCTGCCGACACAATCAACAAACAGCCGCCTCAACCTAAACGACTAAGCGATGTGTTGTACGAAGAGAGTCAAGGAATCACAGACCTTGCGGTCAAGATCTATAAGTTCGCCCAAGAAAGGGCGATAGACACGGGAAAGGAGATTGTAGCTGCGAGCATCATTCGCTCAGTCGCCAGGGACAAGTTTGCAATGCTGAGAGAGGTTCTAACCGCGATGAAACAGAACAACAAGGGAAGTTTGGCCCGCTGGGATGACGTTTATCCTCACGCCCTGAAGGAGTATCTAGCCCCATTTGAGGGTAAAGGATCGGGTCAAATAACGATCACCGGAAAGATTACGTCTGAGCCAGAGATTCAGGCAACACTGCAAAGTTCTTCGAGTACCTCATCTGGCTTGGCGCCACAGTCGGGTTCAAAAGCAAACCGCGCAACAGAACCGTCAGTAAGCCCGAGCGCATTCACCTCAACTGCTGATACAAAAGACACTGATCAAAAACCAGCCAGCACCACCTTGCCGAGCATCATTGAGTCAAGCGGAACCAGCGCGGCCGCTTATGAAGCTCTACAACAAGCTGGTCATATTCGCTCGACATCTGAGTTCGTTCCCTAGCTCAATAAGACTCAACCAAAACTTTCGAACTTATGATTGGATTTTTCCCAGATCCCTATCCTGATGAATTGCTTTATAGCGCCTGCGCACGGTTCGGCGATCGCTCGGGTTATGCGAATGTCGCGGACGTTGCCCGGGAGTTGTTCGGCAAACAGATTGCGAATATCAGTTTTCCAAATCGATTGGCCCATCTCATTTCAGTCTTACCGGCCGGACACACCTACACGGTTGATAAGTTGATCGACGATAACACGTTGTTGCGATTCTATTCACCCTTCATTTCTGATCAGCGCGCACGAGTCATTCGCAAAGAAATGGCAGGCCAACAGGAAAATAGAATTCATTCTCGGCTTGGAATCAATGCAGGCCGCCTTCGCGTTCCGAGCAAATTGCGTTTTTGTCCCGACTGCGTATCGGCAGATCGCAATGCTTATCGTGAAGCATACTGGCACAGAGTCCACCAACTTCCTGGGATTGAGGTCTGTCCAGATCATGCTGTCTTTCTCGAATTGAGCTCGGCGGGGTGGAGGGAGCGCGCGAGTATTGCGGTATTTTTATCCGCTGAGTTGTCAATTGACGACCGCAAACCAAGACGGATAAACACGAACGATCAGTACGAGGAACTCTTCCTTGCCATAGCGAGAGAGGCACAATGGTTGCTGAATTGGCGCGGTGTACCTCCAACCAAATCAGCGCTTCGCAACCGGTATTGGAATCAGTTACTGAGAATTGGTTTCGCTTACTACAATGGACGTATCAAGCATACGGAGTTGCTTAAGGAGTTCACCAGGTTCTACTCACCAAGCCTGTTGCAGCGCCTTCAAAGTGACATCGGAGATCGCAACCAAACCTG
>DASXQM010000337.1:0-7802 GCA_036507195.1 Pyrinomonadaceae bacterium
CGCATTCCGTTTGATGGCCAGAACCTTTACGTTACTGTCAATCACGACGATGAGATGATTCAGGAAGTCTTTGCCACCGGCCCCATCAGCGGCGGTGTCGGCATGCTGGCTTCAAAGATGCTGCGCGGCGGATTCGATGCCGCGGAAGTTTCTTACAGCTTGAACAAAGTGACCGGCACGCACGCGGTCTGGTTCAACGAGAGGCTTTTGACTTCGCCTGAACAAGCCGTCGCCGAATGCCTCATGATCACCAACCGCCGCTTGAAGGGCCACCCCGATTCGGCACGCGCGTTGAAGCAATCAGCTGTCAGCCCTCAGCCGTCAGCAGTTGCTCAGTCCTCAGTCCTCAGTCCTCAGTCCTCGGCGGCGATGTCTTCGATGATAAGTATTTGTCCCGAATGCCACGGCCAACTAGAGCACGCGAGCGGCTGTGATTTCTGTCGGGATTGTGGGTATAGCAAATGTAAGTGACTGGAGCGCGGGCGTCCCCGCCCGCAAGGCAACAAGAGCTAAGAACTTTGAGTCAATCAGAGTTGCGCGCGATTTGTTTTCGCGACGAAGCTCTCAAGCGTGATGATTTCGACTTTGTCTGCGCCGCGCAAATATTTTGTTAATCCACCGCCGGTGTAGAATCGTCGCAACGTCCAGCCTTCGCCGCCGAGAACGACGTAGGCTTTCTCGTAGTCTCCGGTTTCTAGGGCCTCAGCGAGGCAGATGACTTCGAACGGAATCTTCTGCTCGGCCGTACCGGCGACTTGTTGCCATTTCAGCGAAATCAAAAACTTCTTGCTGTCTTTTTCAGCGATGACATCGACATAGTGAGACCCGCATCCGAGTCGTTGCCCAATCTTCACGCGAACTTTGTATTGATAACCTCCGCGCTCAAGTGAGGGCAGAATCATTGCTTCAAGGACGCCACCTGTGCGAGTGTCGCGTGCCATTTGTTAAGAAAGGTTTCGTAAAGCTAATACTTCTCGGGCCGGCGTTCTGTCGCCAGTGCAACTTATTCGGCGAGGCGCTTGGAGATAAACCAGCGTGAAGCCGAGATCTGAATATAATTCGATAATTCGCTCGGTTGCCTGGTTTGACAATACGACTGGGCCGGAGTGCTTCGACAGCCATTCCGCAGTTCTAACTTGCTCGTCCCAACCAAACCCACCCTTTGAATAATGCGTGAATTCAACATCGTAAGGAGGGTCAGCATAAACAAAATCGTCTGATTGAAGCTCGATGTGATCGAAGGTTGTGTTAGCAAATTCCCAATTTGCAAGAACGGCTTTGTACGAAAAGAAATCCCTCTTGTAGTTGATTGTCGCATACCTTCCGAATGGCACGTTGAATTCGTCACTGCGATTGAATCGGCAAAGTCCGTTGTAACCGGTGCGGTTCAGATAGTAAAAAAGCGATGCGGCTTCCTTGGTCGTAGCCTTTCCCGTTCGCAGTAGTTCATTGAATCGTTTGCGGTGACGGTAGAAAAGGCGCTCGTTGTTGCGCATCTCAATTGAGATATTAAGACCGCGCTTCAGCCAACGATAGAAATTAATGAGATGCGGATTGATGTCATTGAGAAGCGCTCGTCCAGGCAACTGCCCCAACGTAACGGCGAGCCCGCCGCAAAACGGTTCGACCAACCTGCGATGCTTTTCGCCTTCCCAAAATTTCCGCAGATAAGGCAACTGCCAACGCTTTCCGCCTGCCCACTTCAACGGCGGCGGCAGAGTGTAAAGTGACCGCAGCGATTCAGTTTGCAGCGGGAGATACGGTTGGCTTTCGTGAACTAATGCTCGTGCAGCTTTCGCCATGAGAGGCGACATTCTACCACGGCGCTGTCAACTCTAAACCTTGAAGTCTTTGGTTTGGGCTTTGATAGTTTCTAAGTTCTTCAGGAAAAACGAAACCCGAAAACGAGTCCACGTTGCCGGAGGCTGTTCGTTATTCTCTTCCCATTCCTTCAGCCAGGAATAAAGCACAGGAATCGACACTCCGCCGATGCCCTTTGCCGTTGCTCCTTTGGTGGGTTTCTGGGATTTGATGTTGGCGGTTGGCGGTCGTCTGTTGACTACTTTGTTAAGCCTTTACTGAAGCTCTGGAACGAGCGACATGAGACCATCCCAATCATCGGATGTTTTAGGCGGTCTCAATCTAGGATCCTCAATACCGATTTCTTCGATGGCATACCCAGCTTTCGCGAAGTTGCATGGCCAACACGCGGTCACCAGGTTCTCCGCATTCGTTTGGCCGCCACGGGCGTGCGGAACCACATGGTCAGCACACGCTCGAAGAGCCACCGCTGCGCCGTGATGTTGCTGCCTAGTGCCGGTAATACCAAAATCGTCTCCCATGACTTGGCTAAAGAGCTTCAATACGATGCCAGGAATAACGCGCGATGAGCAATACCGACATCGATATCTATCCCTTTCATAAACAAACTTCTCTTGCAACGCAGTAGCCTGCCGACTTCTATCAACAAGTTCTTTATCGGTATTCTTGAGCTTTCTACCGAAGTGCTTCGCACGCTGGTATCCAGCCTGTTCCCCATGATCCGCAACCCATTTTCGAAGGTCGTCGCTCCTAACCTGCGCCAATTTAGCGCTGGCCTTTTCTAGGTCGCCAGCCGCCGCTGCGCGGACGGCTTCAGTCAATTTGGTTACTTCATTGTCGAACCACGTAGGTGGTAAGAGCGGCGCATGCTTGGGCCAGTTTGCCGGATCGTCGCCGAGTTCGCTACAGACTTTCGCTCTGAGACACATCTCTGATTTGCGTTGCAAAAATTAGCACACTCGCGCACCTTCATTAAACAAGTGTTCACGCACAACGTAGGTGAACGGACGGCTGAAACTTTGGTCTTTCCCTCTCCCGTTGGGATTGCCACCGCACTCCAAAATCTTTCGCCCGCTAAAGCGGGCTCTAATTCAAATATTCATCGCTGACCCTTGAAAGCCTGGGCTATTTTCAATCGTCCGCTGACGCGGACGATCACGCACTCCCTCGCCGCCCCACCCCAACCGAGACGCTCGGTTAGGGACCCCGTGGTCGGGCTACTGCCCCGGTGACATGGACAACACTTCGTTGCAGCGATTAGTGCGCGGTGCTATAAACAACTCAATGGCTACCAATCCCAAATCCATCGAAGGCATCTACAAACACGGCAAGGTTGAGTTGCTCGAAACTCCCGATGTTGACGAGGCGCGGGTGATCGTCACGTTCGTTCCCGAAGGCTCGGCTGATTTAGCCGCACGCGGAATAGACGAAGTTGACGCGGCGAACCTGCGCGCGCGTCTGGCGACTTTTGCGGAGGATTGGGAGCGACCGGAGATGGGAGCTTACGATGCCCTATAAGCGCGGCAATGTCGTGCTCGTGCTTTTTCCTGATTCAAACCTTCGCACCGCCAAACGCCGACCTGCTCTCGTTGTTCAAGCCGACAATCTCGGAACCGGATTACCTCAGACAATTATCGCGATGATCACGAGTAACATGGCTCGGGCTGGGCATCCGAGCCGTGTCACGCTGTCGCTGAATTCGGTCCAAGGCAAACAGGCCGGCATCCTTATGGATTCAATTGTGATGACTGATAACCTCGCTACCGTTCGTGAATCTGAAATCGATCGAAGGCTTGGAACGCTCTCGGACCTGTCCGAAATCGATCGGGCGTTACACCATACACTTGGTTTATAGAACGAGCCGCAGTCCGTGAAACCGACGGCTGAATCTGTTGCCCGCTAAAGCAGGCTCTCGTTTCAATATTAATCGTGATCACAGGCTTGAAAGCCTGGGCTATTTCAATCGTCCGCTGACGCGGACGAATCGCGCCATCCTCAAACATTTGGAGTGCGCCGGCAGAGCGAAGCGGCGACGGCGCTTTGGATGAACCTTGAAAAATAGTGCTCGGAGAATCCAAAGCGGTGTCGCGCTGCGCTTGCCACCGCACTCCAAATCTGTCGCCCGCTAAAGCGGGCTCTCGTTCTCATTATTAATCGTCAACCCAGGCCTGAAAGCCTGGGCTATTTTCAATCGTTCGCTGACGCGGACGGCCAGCCGCTACCGCAGGGTACTGACGGGACGACGCCCTCCCTCACGGTCGGGCTACTGCCCCGCTGACGCGGGCGCCGTTATTGCCGCGACTTCCACGTCCCAGGCCGGCGATGTTGATGCAGGACTGCGATGATCGCGCTCGCTTCCGGTTCGTGTACGAAATAGATGGAATAGGGGAACTTGTGAAGCAGCGCTCGGCGCACGTCTTCTTCAATCACCGGAAACATAAGCGGATTTTCGGCGACGCGTTCGAGTGAAGTGCGAACTTCGCGGAGGAATCGGACACCTAAGCCGGCTTCGCGATCCTCATACCAACGCGTGGCTTCTCTTATATCGGTTTGCGCCTCCGGGCGGACGAAGGTGCGGCGTCTCATTATTTAGTCGGGTTAGACAATTCAGCAGTGATTTCGCGCTCGACTTCTTCCCACTCTTTACCTTGATCGTTATTTGCCCGATGCGCGGCTAATCGTTCGTTGATTATTTCGCGATGCCAGTCTGGGACGGGAACGTCCTCCGGCCGAGCAGCGATGCGATCCCAGAGCGATTGCACGTAATCGATCTTGTCATCAACCGACAGAGCGTCGAAGCCGGGCGGTGGAATCGGTAATGCTTGTGACATGTTAGTTTCCTTCGGCGTGATATCGTCCGGCGTCGTGAGGTTCCTCGATCACTTCCTTTTCAAAATCACGTAGCTGTTCCTGGTTCACCAATCGCGGACTCCCGATGAAGCCTTTCGGTGGGAGTTCGATGTCGCGAGTGCGGCGCAGAATCTCGGATGCGACTTCCTGCTTTTCAGCTTCCGGTAAGCCATCAAATTTTTCGAGAATGTCATGTGCCGCGGTGCTCATGATGGCTGAGTATAACATGTCAGCATCGAAGTCTGTCGCCCGCTAAAGCGGGCTCCAATTCAAATAATAATCCTGATCCCAGGCTTGAAAGCCTGGGCTATTTCCAATCGTCCGCTGACGCGGACGGCCCACCCGCTAAGCTTCGCACCCTCACCCAACCTCTCCCAGTGGGAGAGGAGAGCAGGTGGTTCTGACAAGACGCTGACGCGGACGATTTCTCTTTCCCTCTCCCGTTGGCAGAGGGATTTACCGCATGAGATTAGTCGTATCTCACGGGGTAAAGGGTGAGGGCTTAGCGACGCGTACCCTCGACCCCAACCCTTCTCCCAGCGGGAGAAGGGAGCATCTTCGTCCGCAGTCTTGGCCCAAAATGTTGACACCTACGTAGTGCGTCGATAGATTGATGCCGCTACTAAATTCCAACCACACGATTCGAGTTGGCAACGCCTCGCGCAGGAAAGGAGATCGTGATGCAACCCTTGTACATACGTCTCTGTTTTTCGTCTCTGATAATCGCTTCAACGATTGCGATGGCGGCATGTGTTGGCCCGCCAGGACCGCCGGGACCTCCTGGTTCTGGTTCAGGAGGCGGCCCGCCATACGTTTGGATGTGCACGCCGTCGAGCTTCCCGAACGTTGCCGGCAGTTCGCGCGAAGACCTTTACGTAATTAACGGCAGCGCATCAACCGCAAACGTCGCGGTAAACATACTCGACAGAGACGGCAACAACCTGACGGGACACACAATTCCGGGATCGAGTCCCAGCTCAACATATCCCGGCGAGGCGGGCGCCAGCACCGTCAGTCTCGTCGCCGCGCACACGCGAAACCTCAATTGGGCCATGCCGACGACGGGTGGACCAGGATTCGATGGTTTCACCGACGTGGGCGTCAGTGTCAGAGTGACTTCAGACCAGCCAATCGTCGTGGGAATGAACTTCGGTTTTAGCGGACAAATCCCCAGACAGTGCGGCTTGTTGCCGAAGTAACATTTCGATAGTAAGAACGCCTACAACAACCGATCTGCGCCTCCGTTCTTAAGCGGCGCGATTGAAAGGCGGCGCTTGGGCTACTGTGGCTATTCAATTTCAGGATGAAGAATCCTGAGGGCAAATGCAGTTGGTGCCGGCGTTGTGCACTTAACGATCTCGCCACCTTGCTGTCCAGCTTCTATATTGCACATGCGAAATATGTTGTGCGCTTGACATATGATCTTTATTAGCATAGTGTCCATGGGAATCGAGTCCAGCTCACTCCTTCTCAGGCTCCTCTGGAATTCTCCAGATCATCTGACCAATAGCTCAAAACCAAAGGAGCATAAGTATGTTTACACGTCATGTAGTAGTTCAACTCAAACCGAAATCTGCCCCGGAATTTACGCGCCTGATTGAGAAGGAAGTAATTCCAATGCTGCGCAAGCAGAAGGGATTCCTGGATGAAGTCACCTTTATCTCGCCCGATCTTACGGAAGCCGTTGGTAACAGCTTCTGGGAGACGCAGGCGGATGCAGATGCTTACGGCCGCACCGGTTACCCCGAGGTCATGAAGTCCCTCGAGACAGTCATTAATGGAACACCGACGGTCGGAACCGCCAACGTTTCCAATTCGACATTCCACAAGATCGCGGCTGCTCATGCAGCGTAATCGCTTTGAGCTGGTAAAGGGGGCGCGGACGCCCTCTTTCCGCGATTCACCTGTTCCGATCGTCTACTTTGGGGGTGAGCCTTTTCCTCCAGCAAAACCAGACGTGATGCAGAAACTAAGAGAGCGCGGGATCTATGCTCTGTCTGATGGCAGAGAGTTCGTCGTGCATGCGGTCTTCCGAGGTGGTTATGTTTTCTACACCCCGGAGAATTGGGATCTCTTCGGGGCTTACGCCTATGAATCCGATGCGAATGGGCAGATACGCCGGAACGGCGAACCCGATCAGTGGCGCACCGAAGATCTGATCGACACGAGCCGAACGGCTCGATCTCGCTGATCAAGCAATGCCTGACTCTTCATACATCGTGGCTCCCAAGCGAGGCGCGCAGCGAGTCCAAAACATATTGCTCAGCCACAATATATCTCGTCATTGACATATAGCTGCCATTAGCGTAGGGTGTTAGTGAACAAAGTCGAGCTTACTCTGCTCTCAGCCACTTCTGGCAAATTCCAGACAAACTGATTTCCATAGCTCAAACCCAGTTAGAATGCCAAGGCTTCTCTCTGTTGGATCACGAAACCTTGGAGAATTGGGAAGCTTTGGAAGCTTCTGTTGGCCCCACAAGGGGAAAAGGTAAAAGAAAAAATGTCTATGAAACTTTATGTTGGTAATCTCGCGTTTGAAACGACGAGTACCGAATTGCAAACACTGTTCGCGCAGGCGGGCACAGTCGAAAGCGTCTCTTTGATTGAAGATCGCGAAACGGGTCGCTCACGCGGCTTCGGGTTCATCGAAATGCAAACCAAAGAGGAAGGCGCTGCGGCGATCCAGAAGTTCAACGGCCAGGAAGTTGGCGGCCGTGCGCTGAAGGTTAACGAAGCCAAGCCGCGCGAAAATCGCAATGGCGGCAACGGCTCGCGTTACTAATTAGCGAGCCACAGCTTCTCACCAAAAGCCTCCGGCGGAGTTATTCGCCGGGGGCTTTTTGGTTTTACGTGAACCGAGCGTGGTGGGTGAGTGGCGCCACGTTTCCGGCTGTGCCGCCTGATGTGCGGAAAGGCTTTGCCTTTCCGAAACAACCCGCTTCTTCTATTGATTGAGGGCTGCGCCCGGAACGCGGCGTAGCCGCAGCTGAATAAGTGAGAGTTTACCGGAAGGCCGGAGGCCTTCCGCACATCAAGCGGCCAAGCCGCGACGCAGTCCGTGAAACGGACGGTTGAATCTGTCGCCCGCTAAAGCGGGCTCTGGTTCTTATTATTAATCGTTAACCCAGGCT
>DASXQM010000338.1:0-5562 GCA_036507195.1 Pyrinomonadaceae bacterium
ACAGCATCGTCTGCTTACGATCTTCGCCTTCTATGTAACTCATCCAATGCCCCCTTGACCTCAGCGTTGGATGATTTTACATTCGATCGACCCAAACATGAACAAAAATCCCTCTTCTAAACGGAGTTTTCACACAGTCTGACGAAGCGGATGGGCCTTTTTCAACGGTCTGATATGCGACGAATCATGATATCGACGTTTCTGTTGGTGTTCGGCTGGACTTCCATAGGTTTCCCTCAGACTCCTTACTATCAAGGCAAGACAATTACTATTGTCACGGGCAGTCTCGCCGGGGAACTTTACGACTTGTATGCGCGTATGCTTGCCGCGCACATCGCGAGGCATATTCCCGGCAACCCGAATGTGATCGTGCAAAACATGCCGGGCGCGGGTCACATCGTGGCGGCCAATTACGTCTACGCAGTGGCCAAGCCTGACGGTCTCACCTTACTTGCGGCTCAGCCGAATCTGTACATCGACCAGCTGATTGGACGATCGGAAATCAAGTTTGATTGGGCGAAATTCGCCTGGATCGGCAATGCGTCGCGAACCGCAGATCTGCTCTATGTCCGCTCCGACAGTCCGTACAAGACGATTGACGATGTTCAAAGCGCCAAGGAAGCGCCCAAATGCGGCGCCACCGGCACCGGGACGACCGGCTACATGGTGCCGAAGCTGTTGGAGGAAACCATCGGCGCGAAGTTCAACGTGATCACCGGGTACAAGGGAGGCAGCGAGACCGATTTAGCGGTCGAACGGGGAGAAGTTCAATGTCGCGCCTTCAGCCTTGCGGCTTTCTTCGGCCGTGAGCCCTATCATACTTGGCGCAAGACGGGTTTCGTTCGCGTTCTCGTTCAACTCGGGCGAAATAGAGATGGCCGGCTCGCCGAAGTGCCGACTCTGAACGAATTGATGGACAAATACAAAACGCCGGACCCAGGACGACGAGTGGCTACGATCGTCACCGCGTCGGAGATTTTTCAACGTCCATATATGGGATCGCCGGGCATGCGGCCCGAACATCTGAAGATCATACGAGAGGCTTTTCAGAAGACCATGAACGACTCAAAATTTCTGGAGGAAGTGAAAAGCAAAAAGCTCGATATAGAGGCGACGCCCGGAGACGAGATGGAAACTCTGGCCAAAGAGGTCATGTCTCAACGACCGGAGATCGTCGAGAGACTCAAAAAAGTGCTCGGCCATTAGGGCCCTCAACAGAGACGCCCTTGACAAACTTTTCATGAGTGGACGTTTAATCTCTTTGCCTGACGTCGGACGGTTTATTTGGTTCTGTGTATGACAAAGCGCGCGCCGCTTGTGCTTGCGTCACTTCGCGATTCCTGCGACTAAGGACGAAAAGTGACGTCGCGGCGGTTGCACACACAATACTGCAGGTAGCGAAAGTCCAATCGATGCCGATCGCTGACGCCGAGGCGCCGATAATTAAAGCACCCAGAGACCACAACCCACGGTCCATGAAGAACAGGCTCAGCACTCGCCCCAATAAATCGTGGGGCGTTCCCATTTGAATCGCGGTGTTGCTCAAAGCCCGCTCGCCGATCTGGCAGAAACCGACCATGGCAAGAAACACGAGAGACAGAACGAAAGAATGCGAAAAGGCAAACAGCGTCAAAAAAAAGGCAAACCCGAGCACGCAGGCGCAAATCGACCGTGTGCCGACACGAAGTTTGTTTACGGAAGCGAGAAACAGAGCCGCCACTGTTGCGCCGATCCCTGGCGCGGACATAAGCAGTCCAAACCCTGACGCACCCACGTGCAAAACGTTGGTCGCAAATATCGGCAGGAAGCGACTATACGGAGCGCCAAATAGCGCGACGACATAGGAAATCGCGATGATATACAGGATGCGCCGGTTACCGGCGAGATAGCTAAACCCTTCCTTGATATCGGCCAATAAACCACGCTGATCTCGACGCGGTTCTCGCTCCGGCAAGTCCATCAAGTAGAGATTGAAGAGCAGAAACACAAAACTGATGGCGTTGACAAGAAAGCATCCGGCAATTCCGACGTACGCGATGATCAAGCCGCCTACCGACGGTCCTACGATCTTTGAGAAATTGAAAACCGAAGACTGCAGGCCGATGGCGTTCAGCAGCTGGTCTTTGGGCACCAAGCTGTTTACCAAGGATTGCCGCGCGGTTTGATTGATTGTGTTCACGACACCGAGAAAAAAAGCCAAAAACGCGATATGCCAGAGTTCGATTGCCTCGAACTCCACCAAGAACCAGTAAATGATCGCCTGGCTCATCGCGAGTGTCTGAGTGATCATCAGGACTTGCCTCCGGTCAAAACGGTCGGCGATGGCGCCGCCGAGCACGCCTACCAACAGCCGCGGTAGCGTGTCAAATACCGCGATCACACCGATAGCGACAGGTGACTTGGAAAGATGCCATACGAGCCAACTCTGGGCGACGTTTTGCATGAAGTCGCCGGAGCTGGAGATCAGTGCACCTTCCAACAGGAGCCGGAAGTTGCGATGCTGCAGGGAACGGAGCGTTCTAAGATTCCAGATGCTAGGCACGGGTTACCGGCCAAAGAAGAAGTGTTCTTATCAGTGTTAGTTGAATCGTCCACACAATGCAAAGCTCTGCCTCTCGCGAGCGGCCGTTGGTTCGGCTGCATGGATAAAGATGATCTCGGATTTGAATACGGGTCGTCAGGAGAGTCCAGTCTTGCAATCACATATTGTCTTAATGTAAGACCCGACCCCAACCTTCGTTTACGTATAGCGTGAAAGTCGTCATTTTGACGTTTTGAACAGTGATTAGGGTCAGGTTTACTTTTGCTGTTGATCGAATAAGTATGGCCCCATGGCTCGCTGTGACTTAGAAAAGGTTCCTGCGACCTTTTGTAGGCGACACCGTGAGACATCGCATAGTATATTTAGGCTAAAAGTCGGCTGTGTCATCCTAAGAGAAATGGTCATCAAAGCAATCCCTAAGGCGCTGGCCACCGCGGCGCTCTGCTTCGCTCCCCTCGCTCATGCCCAGGAGATCGTCACGCTTCAAACACGGCCGGGGGTGACCCAGACTTATTTTCTCGCCCGGGTGCCGGACAAGGCGCAGGGGGTCGCGCTTCTGTTTCCTGGAAGTGGAGGTGTCATCCGCATCCGGAGGGAAAACGATCAGATCAGATTTGGTGCGGGCAACTTTCTCGTGCGGAGCCGAAGTGAGTTCGTCAAACGCGGCGTGATCGCAGCGATCCTCGACGCGCCGTCGGACATGCAAAGCGGCTGGGGCATGAGCGATGAGTTCCGTCTCGGCGAGCACCATTTCACAGACATCTCCGCTGTCCTACTGGATCTTAGAAAACGTTTTCCCGCCATGCCGCTGTTTCTGGTCGGCACGAGTCGCGGCTCGGTTTCGGCTGCGGCTCTGGCGGCGAGATTCGGGCGGCAGGTCGCAGGAGCCGTTCTTACCTCCACAATGTTTCGCCAGACGGACCGTAACTCCAAGGAGCCTGGCCCCGGCTTGAGCGGGTTCGACTTCACGACCATCAAGATCCCGCTGCTGCTCGTGCATCACGCCTCGGACCAATGCGGCGTTACGCCTTATGGAGACGCGCAGCGGCTCTCAGAACGTTATCCGCTGATATCGGTTATAGCCGGCCTGACCCCGAAATCCGACCCGTGCGACGCCTTCAGCCAGCATGGCTTTTACGGCAAGGAGTCGGAGACTGTGGAACAGATGGTGAACTGGATGCTCAAGAGGCCCTTCAGCGAAGTCATCGAGTGATCGCCGCCACAAAGCGGTTTCGAGTTAAGCGTCCAAAGCAAAAGTCTGGGCGTCCCCCTTTTCTTTGTCCCTATAGGGGTATATAGGCACACCAATATCCACCATTGGCAGTCTAGATATACCTTAGCAGGCCTTGGGGTATGCGTCTTCCTGTGAACCCGCCAGTTTTGCCGATGCTCGCCAAGCGGGTCGGCGAATTACCGGTAGTCGGAACATGGATCTTCGAACCGAAGTGGGATGGGTTCCGTGCCCTGGTGTTTCGCGACGGGGACGAGATCCTGATCCAGAGCCGCGACGAAAAATCGCTGAACCGCTACTTTCCGGAACTGCTCGAGCCGCTCCGGTCACACTTGCCGGCTCGCTGCGTGCTTGACGGCGAAATCGTCCTCGCAAAGGATGGCGCGCTCGACTTCGATGCCCTGCAGCTCCGCATTCATCCCGCTGCGTCACGCGTCAAGCTTCTTTCAAAAGAAACCCCGGCATCGATCGTGTTTTTCGACCTCCTCGCCGAGGGGGACCGAGATCTGCGGGACATGGCGTTCCGAGATCGTCGACAAATGCTGCAATCGCTGCTTTCATCTGCCGCGCCGCCACTACACCTGACGCCCGCAACCAGCGAAGTAGGCATAGCGGCGGACTGGTTTCGTCGCTTCGAGGGCGCTGGTCTCGACGGCGTCATCGCTAAGCCGGTTTTGGGAACGTACGAACCCAATAAGCGCGTGATGCTCAAGGTCAAGCACGAGCGCGAGTGCGATTGTGTCGTTGCCGGCTTTCGCTGGCACAAGAAAGGTGCGCGTACGGCTGTTGGCTCACTCCTGCTCGGTCTGTTCGACGACGCCGGCGCGCTGCAGCATGTCGGCGTTTGCGCAAGCTTCACGGACAAGAAGCGGCGCGAACTCGTAGAATTCCTCGCTCCATACCGCAAGAACGCGCTCGCCGCTCACCCTTGGAAACATTGGGCCGAGCATGCACCAGCCAGCGGTGAAGCGGAGCATCGCATGCCTGGCGGCCAAAGCCGTTGGAGCGGGGGCAAGGACTTGTCGTGGGAGCCGCTACGTCCGGAACTGGTGGTCGAAGTCGCCTACGACCACATGCAGGGCAACCGCTTCCGTCACATAGCGCAGTTTCGGAGGTGGCGCACGGACAAGAAGCCGAGCGACTGCACGTATGCCCAGCTCGAAGTCGTTCCACCACAGGAGCTGGCGGTGATTTTCGCCGGCGGTCGCTGAATTTTCGCTACCTCTGATGCTGCTTCGAAGCGCGCCGGTTGCGCCATTCGCGCGTTGGATCGTCATCAGGGTCGGGGGTTTCTTGCGGCGGGCGCAACCCTTCCGGCACATTCCGCAGGTTCACTCGGATGCGGGTCCAGGTGGACGACCTGCCGCGCATGGAGTCGATCAGGACGTCGTCCACGGCGAGAAGCGTGGACACTTCGGGATGTTTACTCTTCCACCTTTCCAGACCGGCGAGGGCCGCTTCTCGGTCCGGAGAGTTCGCGACCACCAGAAGTGGCGCCCTGGTCCGTGGCTTCTTCGCGGTGGGCTTCTTCACCGCGGAGCGGGCGCGCGAAGGGGCCACGCGCGGTGCTTCGCCCTCCATCTTCCGAAAGTGTGGAGGCCAAGGTGCGTCGCCGAGACCGGCCGCCTCGTCTTCCGCCGCGAGCTCTAACAGCTTTTCGAGCGAAC
Organism: Pyrinomonadaceae bacterium; assembly: GCA_036507195.1. Lineage (GTDB taxonomy): Bacteria > Acidobacteriota > Blastocatellia > Pyrinomonadales > Pyrinomonadaceae > PSRF01. The sequence continues at coordinate 5,441 of DASXQM010000338.1, forward strand.
CTACCGCGGCGTCGATGCCTAGGTGCGGATCGCCGAACACCGCGCAGCGCTTGGGAACCGTGAGCACGGTGAAGTCGGCTGGGTCGCAGTCGGGGACCTCATGCCAGTGAAGCGGCGTGGAC
>DASXQM010000339.1:0-4886 GCA_036507195.1 Pyrinomonadaceae bacterium
ACGGCTCGGCCGCCGCACAGTGCGGTAATGGCTTTGCATTACCATTGAGTCTCTCTCAGATTATTGAAGGCCGCACCTCAGATATTACTTAAGGCTGCGCCTCAGATTCCTGAGGCCCAGCCTCAGGAAAGAGATCAGGACTCAGCTGCGGAAAGGCGTAGCCATTCCGCACTGTGCGGCGGCCGAGCCGCAAAGCACTATTCTCACTCGGGCGTTGAACGGACTGACTGGCTGACCTTTTGTGCAACGCCAATCTCGAGGTTGTCAGGTAATCAAGATTTGGAAATCAGAATGATTGAGGTCGAATATGAAAGTCCCGAGTTGAGGAGGTCGCTCAAGCTAGCGAATCTTTCGGTCAAGCTAGCGAATCTTTTAGTCAAGCTAGCGAATCTTAATTGACGGATCGCCGAAGAAGATCCAGGTAGTACGCACGTCGATGTCGCCCGATGCGGCCTTCGCGATTCTGATCGCATCACCCAAAGTAATCGGCTGCGAACCATACAACGAGGTGTATAACTGCAACTCCATCTGGCGCTGGCCGAAAGTAGTCGTCAGGCCAGATGAAGCAAAAGCTGCTACAGCGCCGCCGTTAGGCGCCTTTAGGAAAGCCTCAGAAAGGGACAGGAGCGACGGATCCTGGAAGTAGCCGTTGAGGCAGTCCATCACGACCACGAAAGACAGCTTGTTGTTGCCATTGGTTAACGCGAGGGCATGGTCGGTTGTAAATATCGAAGCGCCGGTCCAAACATCTACATTGCCGTGGCCTGAGTAGTTGACAATCGCCTTACCCTGATTAATGCCGTTGACGATATCAGCCGTAGCCTGCGCATTGGAAGGTTCCAGGCGGATGTCGACTCTCTGCACCGGCATACTCGCCGGCAACAGCGCTTGCACGTTGTCATTCCCCTCTTCAAAATCAAATAGGGGCGGATCACCCGGGTTGTCGGCAATGAGCAAAGCGGCTTGCGGGACACTCGCGGGCGAGAAATTGACAATCTTGGAAACCAGCAGGTTTGCTTCAGCCGCCGTCCTTGCCGGCAGACGGCCAACCGGAACATCCGCAATACCATCGTTGTCAAAATCAGCCAACCAGTCGTCGGAAGCGGTTTCGTTAAAGGTGGCATCAAGAAGTTTTGTCGGCACCAGATCGAAATTGCCGAGGTTCATATAGTTGCGCGGGTCTAAGCTGGCATCGCCGGCAAAGATGATGTAGCGCGGCTTCGTCACCCAATGGGTGGCTGCATACGACAGAAAAGCTTTAATTGCCTGCGGCCCATGCAGACCGTAACTGAATTCGTCGTAAACGTCCTCAACGTCCACCGCCGCTGCGGTCTTGCCCTGACTTTGTCTCTGACTCAAGAGCGGCGCGAGACTCGCGATGATGTCTTTGTAGGAAACAATCAAAAAGTCGGCGCCGCTCGGGATTGCTTGCGAAAGAATTCCCTGATTGAGAGTCGAGGGTTGATTCAAGGACAGCCCCGCGGGCTGATCGAATTGGCCATCCGCGATTGCATACAGCAGACGCGGAGGTTTGGATGGCGGATCGCTCGCCGGCACGGTGATGCCGAATCCTGAGCCGCCGGGCGCCGACGGCGGTCTCGTAATGCCCACATTCAAAGGATCGGTGTAGTCGATCAATCGCGTCGAAGGTGTGGAAAAGCCGTCCACCGACACCGACTGAGTGCCGCGGAGCATAAATCTTAACGTGCCCGCATCGGCACGAAATAAATGCGGATAAGTGACCTTAACGTAATCAACAATGCTCACGTCGCCGCCCGCGGGAAGAATGAACCTTATCGTGTTAGCACCGTTATGAAGTTGCGAAACGGGAATATTGAAAACCTGCACCGGATGTCCGCCCACGGCCGGGGCGGATCCGAAGAATGAGAATGACCCCACCACGACGCCGTTAAACTCGACGCTGATTTGGTGGAGGACCTGGTTAACTCCCTGCAATGCGATTTCGAGTTGAGCTGTCCCTGCGGCGGTCAGGTCCGGATTAGGTGTATTGATAGTTTGGCTTGCGGGATTAGCCGAGTTGAAGGTAATCACCTGACCAAAAAAGTTTTCCGCGTCACCATTTAAAAGATTGACGAAGTAAACGCTCCGGTCCTTACGCTCCGCAGTATAGGCAAAATTAGGCGGCGAGGAATCCGCGCTAATTACGGCGTGATTGCGTTCATGCTTAAACCCGCGCCGGACTTTGTTCCGCTTTCTCTTTTTGGAAACAGGGCCCTTGCGAAACTTACCAGCCCCTCTTGTCCGAACCACGAGCGGTAGCGACCGGGTCTTGCTAGCTACGGGCGCGTTTGCTTTAGGCGCGGTGTTCTTCGCGGCAACTGAATCATTCCGAACGAGCTTCGCGAGAGGAGTAGCGTTCTGCTCTTTAGTCCTGCCTTCCAGCACCCCACGCGGGCTGCGGCGCTCCCCGTCTGCTCCTGCCGTCTGCTCCTCTGCTCCTGCCGTCTGCTCCTGTACGCGTTGAGCATCGCCGGCGCGTGAATTGTTCTTCTCTTTAGTAGCGTCTATCCCTCGCGCGTTCTCGCGCCTTTGCGATTCAGCCCGGTCATTCACATCCGGCTGGAACCCACCAAAAAAGATGGGATCGTACAGAATGGGACGGGGCGCCGGTGGCGACGATCCAGGGGATGGGGGAGGCGGCACAGGAGTCGGTGTCGGTGCGGGAGGATCCCCATCAAGTTGAATTTGGCCACGCACGCGCTTTCCGGGAGTTGTGCCGGCAATCAAGTAGTAAATGCGCGTGTCGGTGGTCGCTCGGTCGAGACCGCGTCCGTAGAATTCGATGTAATCGGCGCTGCCAAATGGTCCACTGTGCTGGCTGGTACTAATCGCCACTTCCTGAGCGTCTACAAACAGCCGTAGATTTCTGATGTTAACGGTGGGATTGAAACCCGCCGCCACCATCTGCGGCTGTGTGACTCGATACCAACCATCTTTCCTGATGGCGATTTTCAGAGCCGGCTGCGCTGCTATCGCCCATTGATCTTCGACTGCCCCCTGCGGCGAGTTGACCTCAGTTTCGCCCCACGGATAATACTTTTCAAAGGAGTCTGTGCTTTCGCTTAGGTTCGCGCTTCCACCACTCAAAGCGCCAGAAGCGCCAGCCGTTTGCTCAAAGTCGGAAACGGTCTTGCTTGTCACCGGACTGAGAGGCTCATGAGTTTTTGCAGTGCCCTGTAAACTTACTGACTCGATGTAGTAAGTAGCGTCGGCTGGGCCGCCCCGATCAAACCAGGAATAGGAATAGCCGCCCCGCAATTTGGCCTGTGCGCCCGAAGCAAACACAGCGCCTGGAATAATCTCACGGTTAGCGCGCGTGCGCTGTCCGTCCTTAAGCCGGTAGACGTTGAAGCCGAGATTGTCGGTCGCGGTGTTGGTGCGCCACTGAAGCAGGACGCCTGCTGCGGTTGCAATCGCTGTCGCCGAAATGATTCGCAGTTCACTCTGCGAGGAATTGGTTTGCTTTTGAATTGCGTCTGATTTGGCGCGGAACTTTGTCAGAGATGCGAACACAAAGGTGTGGCTGGAAAGGACTACCGCAACAGAGACGGATAATGCCACCAGGCTTTGAGCCAGGCCCAAACGTGCAGGACGAAACTTCATTTCGAGCTTATTTGGAACAGAGACGATTAGACGGTTAATACAAGTCTTGCAAATAAACGCCGGGAGACTGGCTTTTATAACACACTTTCAGGCTCGAGTAGTATCCTATCGGACGCATGGAAGAAATGATGGCGCGTTTGTTTACGGCTCTGCCGCCGCTGGAGTGCGCTAAGACTGACTTGAGAATGTATCACTCAATCTACGCCTGCGGCTTCGCCGCCGCACAGTGTGGTAAGGCTCCGCCTTACCGTCACGCCACTTTTCTTTTTTGAGGCTGCGCCTCAATAGTCGGTAATCATGTGAAGATGATCGGGCATGATCACATATGCATACAAACCGGAAAATCGGTCGATCTGCGCCCGCGGCTTGGCCGCCGCACGGTGAGGTAAGGCTCCGCCTTACCGTTAGGTTTCTAAAACTGACTGGAGGCTAGGCCTCTCTTTGAGGCGTAGCCTCAAAAAGAAAAAGACTGAGCGTCGGAAAGGCGGAGCCTTTCCGCACGGTGCGGCGGCCAAGCCGCTCTGGTTCATTGAGTGACGGGTTCGTGACCGGGGACAATAACCCAACCGGTAGGGCATTGTCTCGAGTTCCGAGTTCAGAGTAAAACGTGCGCAGACGAACTCGAAACTCGAAACCCGGAACTCGAAACTCCTTACCGCGGAAAGCGATCGCGGTATTCACCGGAAACGATGAACGCCTTAACCATCTCCGCCTGTTCGAAGTTGCCGCCAAACTGGTTAAGTTTATTGAGCCAGAATTGAAAGCCACTCGCATCCGCATCGCGCCGCAAGTAGCCGAAGTATTCCATCATCACAAACGTGTCGTTGAATTTCGCACTCACGAAACGCCCGTTCTCCGCAATACTCCGCAAGACAGTCGCGCGGGTTAGGGTTCCATTAGCCAGGCCACTCACCAGCTCATCGCGTTCACCACTGGTGAAGCTCACGCCCGTGTGCGATATCAACGCATTGACATAGTCATTGTTCGATAGTCCATCGTACGCCGCATGGAACGCCGAACGATTGACGAAGGCAGCCACGAACGCTTCCTTGTTCGCTTGCAGTTTCGCCTGCCAGCCATCCTGGCCCACTACCACACCCTGCGCCACGGCTCGTGTGTCGGGCATGAACTCGGCGAACTGCGGACGCACCCCATAGCTTGCCCGATAGAGTCCATCAACCAGTCCACCTGTTTCCTGGAACTCTATCGAAAGGAAGTAAGCAGCCGAGACGTTCTGCCGTCGCCGGTCGATGCAGTTTGCG
>DASXQM010000340.1:0-7632 GCA_036507195.1 Pyrinomonadaceae bacterium
GGAAACGAACGCAATTCCGGAAAGCATCAGCGCCGCGAGGATAAATCCGCCAATCCTTTAAAGTATTTTCCTTTCATTAAATAAACCTCCTTGTTAGGTAATTCTTAGACGCTTTTTGGCGGAAAGTGGTTGTTTGATTGACGCTGTCGCGTGTGTGGGAGGGGTGGGCGAGCAACGATGGAAGAGCCCAGCCCGTCAGTACCATTTGCGGTGAGAATGGTTTCGGCTCGGTAGCTCGCCTTGAGAGCAGTGTCGTCCCCATCCGCCGTGGCGTGCTCGGGCACGTAAATGCCACGGAAACCGGCTGCTCAAGCTAGTCAGCACGCCTCGCGTATTCTTCCAAATCAGACTCGCTTAATTCTTCGGCCGGAACGAGTCTGTAGTGCTTCTCGGAAAGGATGGAAATTCCTCTTCTCGTCTCTTCAAACTCTAGCAATGCGATGACGTTGTCATCCATGAATTGAGCACCAATAGGTCTACAGATAAGAGACGCAAACTTGTGTTGGCACATGGCGAAGTCTTGCACTAGCTGGACTATGTTCAGTTTTTCATTCCCACCTTTTGCTTGTACTGGAAATACGTAATGTGCCCCTTTTCGGTCTACCCCAACATAGATTTCGTCTGTTTCTAGCTGCCCAACATCGGGCACAGCAGTTCGCAAATGGTTCTGCAAAGAGTAACAAGTAACGCCTGTGAATATGTCAATTAGTCGGTTGTATCGGAGAATCGCTAGGAGGGCTTGTTCATCGCTCAGAGAGTACTTTGAAATAATTCCAGGTGTGGAATCAGGTACCTTCGTTTCGCTAAACCCATCTTTTGGGACGAACGCGTTTTCATTCACCGCGAAAAACCTATATTTCGCTCGTCCCGCGGGCATAATCGCCCACGTTTTTCCGTTTGGAGCTCGTCGCTGAACTTCCTCTGGAAGCTGAGTTCTGTTGCGAAATGAGTACAAGACGTCACCAATATTTTTGGGAACTGAGATGCCCAATTCCGCGGCGACTTCAATCATCTCTTGCCGCTGAAAGTCAACGGTGGCAGCGGCAGCCTCATAGTGCCGTAAAAACACCTTTTCGATAACCCGTTCGTACCGGTTCGGCTTCCTGGGGTTCTTCGGTTTCTTCGGTTTCTTCATCGAATGTTCTGGAGACTTTTCAGAGGACTATTGACCGGGCCAGCGGAGAAGGACAACTTCCTCTCGGAGCTGCTCTCGAGTTGCAGTTGATAACCTTGTTCTGAAGAGGTCAATCCCGATAATTTCGAAGCCAAGGGATTCAGCAATCTCCGCAAGCAACTCGCCTGTTCTTATCATCACCCTCAAATAGGAGGCCTGATCTCCAACCACATACGCGAGCTTTGCTCCAGGCTTTAGGACGTGCCTTAGATCTGAAAGGTGTCTTTTCATTCCTCCGAAGTAGAGCCGAGTTACCCGAGCGTAGAGCCGTTCAAAGCCGCTGGTCTTCCCTAACTCTATTCTTCTTCTTTCAATCTGATCGGCAATTCGTTGAACTTCTTGATTGTCTGCTACTAAGAGGTCGTCGTCGTCTGACTTGTACACGTTGCGTGTATTTGATCGCACTAAACCCTGTTTCAATTCTCTCAGATCCTGCTTCGTGGCAATGAATCCTAGCAAGACTGACTCAAGTCTTGTTGTTCTGGTGTAGTCTTTTTCGTTCGGGTACGGCGGTGAGGTAATTACGGCGTCAATAGACTTGGGAGCAATGATATCCAACATTTGCCTAGAATCTGCACAATGCACCGTTGCGCTGACCGAATTCGCTTTTTGAATACTAAGGTCGTAGACCATAGATTTCGCATTGTCTAACCATGACGAAACTACAGGGGCGTCCGCCTTTGGCTTTCCCACACCCACCTCTGGACCAAAGTGCAAATTGCTTATTGAGTAGACCAGCGCTTTTGCTAATGCCAAGCGTTCATGGCTAACGAATTCGTGCTTCCGACTGTTGGTTATCCGTTCGAGAAGCACCAGAGCCTTATGAAGAGGTATTGGGCTAATAGAATTCGAGAGCAGCAATTTGTTAGCCTCTTCATCCAAACGACGCAACTCACCTCCGCCAGCTCGGGGACATTGCGAGAAGGGTTCGATAAAGCTGTCGACCATGGCAAGGCGATCTTGAACTTCATTCGCAATTCGTTCAGCGTGTGCCCACAACTTCTCGGGATGGGGCGACCAATCCACTTTAACGCAGCTCGCGAAGTGCGCCATTGGATTTGCTTCTATACCCACGCTTTCTATACCTAACTTCTTACATTCAACGATCGTCGTACCCGTACCGCAAAAGGGATCTAGCACTTTTTGGCTACTGCTAACATCGAACTTTAAGAGATAGTCTTTTACCAGATGCGGCGGAAATGAAAGTACAAAACGGTACCAGTCATGGATCGAAGAATCTCCAGTCCGCACCTTATTCAGAGTTCCATTCCTGAGTGACTGTTCGGCTACCGCCATAATAGTTTGGTCCGATTCTTCCCGATTATTCCTAGCCTTATGCTGACCCAGTTCCGCAAACAATCCGTATTGGAAGCCGCTTCCTTGCTTCGAACGAGTCGAAAAGGAGACAGCACGAGGTTTGTCGTGTCTTTTCACGGTCTGAAAATGCTGCAATCAGGACGGATCTTGAATTATTTCTCATGATTGTAAACACAGAACCGTTGTGGATCACGGATTACGCGGTGACGTTAAGAAACTCCTTGAGCAACAATCCTTGTATCGGCAAATGCGGGGTTCTCAAGTTCGTCTAAGGATGGGGTCTTCACTTACACTTCGAATAGCCACAATCCCTGCAGAAGTCGCAGCCGCTGGCGTGTTCGAGTTGGCCGTGGCATTCGGGGCAGATGCCGATCATGGTGGACATGATTGCGCCCGTCACCGGCGCCTGTTCGGAGTGGAGCTGCGCCTGCTTTTTGCCCATTGCGCGTGCGGAGTCGGGAAGGTGCTGTACACGGCGATTGGTGATCATGATGCATTCGGCAACGGCCTGTTCGGGCGAAGTCAAGAGACGCTCGTTGAACCAAACAGCGTGTGTGCCCGTCACCTTGTTAAGACTGTAAGCGACTTCGGCAGCGTCGAAACCACCGCGCAGCATCTTCGAAGCAAGTAGTCCAACGCCGCCGCTGATTGGGCCGGTGGCAAACACTTCCTGAATCATCTTGCCATCGTGATTGACGGTGACGTAGAGGTTCTGGCCGTCAAACGGGATCTGCCAGGTGGCGCCACTCAATTCGCGCGGCCGCTCGATGCGTATGGCGGTCAACTTCGCCTCAGCGTCTGCCTGCTCCCTGATGGTAGCGCCCGCTTCTGCGCGCGCCAGTCCTTCAGCCTCCGGATCAATCGGAACAACGTGGGCCGCATCAGCATGGCTGGCCGGCGGGTCGTCCAGCACTTCCACACCAACTTCCGGATTGCAGGCAGTCTCGCCTTTGTCTTCAATCTTCATCGACGTCAGCACCTGATTGTCGCGCGAGCCATCGCGATAGTAACTGACAGCCTTGCAACCAAGTTGGCGGCCGAGGCGATAGAGACTATCAACCGACTCTACGGTGTCGTTGACCGCACCATTGCAGGTCTTGGAAACGCTGTTATCGACGTTGCGCTGGGCTGCGGCCAAAACGTGCACGTGTTGCTCGGCGCTGATGTTCATCGCCGAAATGAAGTTTGGGGGCAACTCGCTTTCGTGTTCGCAAACATATTCGGAGGCCCGGTCGATCGATTCCTGATCGGTCTGATCAACTTCGATTCCCAAAGCCTGCGCCGCGAGTGTGTGCACGTAGGTCCGCGTTCCCAATGTATCCCGGCGCACGTAGGCCCAGGAGAAATTCGGCTCAATGCCCGAAGAGGTCTCGGCGACCAGGGAAATTGTTCCAGTTGGCGCGATGGTAGTCACTTCATAGTTGCGCGGCGTCAAAGGCACATCGCGCGATATACCGATCTGGTTGTAAAGAAAGTCTTCGTACGCTTCGCGATTCGGCTCAAACTCAGGGAATTTTCCCTTCTCGGCGCCAATCTGGATACTGGCATTCCAGGCCTCGCGGCGAATGAAACCCATCATCTCGTCCATCAACTCCATTGATGCAGCCGAGCCGTAGGTCACGTTCAGATTCAGACAGAGATCGGCAAAGCCCATGATTCCCAGGCCCACGGGACGCGTTCTGGTGACGACATCATTTATTTCAGGTAGTGGCCAGGCACACGTATCGATCACGTTATCGAGGAAGCGCGTGCAAAGATGCGTGACCTCACGCAGGCGATCCCAGTCAACCCGGTTCTCCTGGTCGTAGAACTTGTTCAAATCGATCGAGCCGAGATTGCAGGAGTTTGAGAAATGGAGAAACTGTTCGCCACAAGGGTTGCACGAATAGATCGGCCCCATCGACTTCATCATGTGGTTGTGACGATTCACCTCATCGATGAAAGCAATTCCCGGCTCAGCATATTTGTGCGCGCTGGCGACGATGCGGTTCCAGATGTCCGGCGCGAAGACCATACCCGGGCGCGGCGGCTCTTCGATGGTGCAGCCGGAGAGATCCGCAGACTGGAATGCCTGCTTATCCGGGAAGGTTATGCTGGTCCCATCGGGACGACGGTAGACGACGTAGTCATCGTCGCGCAGTGGATCGTAAATGGGCTCCGTCCACGACTCACCATCAAACTCGAGCTGAAACCATTCATTGTCGTCGACTGCCTTCAAAAACTTGTCGGTAACGTTGACTGAGATATTGAAGTTGGTCAGCGAGTGCTGATCGTTTTTCGCGTGAATAAAGCGCAGCACATCAGGATGCGTGACGCGCATCATGCCCATATTCGCGCCGCGCCGCACCCCGCCCTGCTTCACGACGTCAGTCACCTGATTGACGATGTTCATGAACGACACCGGACCGGAAGCCACTCCGCGAGTTGAACCAACTAAAGCACCCGACGGACGTAGGAACTCATAGGTCATGCCCGTACCGCCGCCAGTTTGATGAATCGTGGCCGCAGCTTTGGCATGATCCATGATCCCGGTTATCGAGTCGGGCACATCCAGAACAAAGCAAGCCGCAAGCTGGCCATTAGTCTTGCCGGCGTTGACCAGGCAGGGCGTATTGGGAACAAATTCGCGGGCCAGCATCACATCAGTCATGGAGGCAAAGAACTCATCTCTTTTCTTTGGATCTTTTTCCGCAGCCGAAACATGACCCACCACGCGGCGAACGATATCCGGCCACTCCTCAAGCGCCCGGCCCTTCGCATCCTTCAACGAGTATCGTTTGCTGATTACACGTTTGGCGTTCAGCCCCAGCGGTTGAGTCTTACGACGCACCTGGGGTGACGTGGAACCCCCGGTGGCTGTCTGGGAAGTTCCTTCTGCCGCACGTTGGGAAGATACGTCTGCTGCGGGGGGTTGTTTGCCAATAGCTGCGCTCATCTGATCTGCCTTTCTCGTGCCGGGGACACGAGCTAGAATCGGGAGTTTCAAAGACGGTTCGACGGCTACATTATAGTAGACGCACCATCTCTTAGCATGTGTAGCGGATACTTCGGTTGGCTTTTTTCGAAGCGAAAAAACCTATATTGAAAGCAACTGAAGGGGCTTGTCGCTGCTCCAGTTAACTCGCTTCGTCTCAAGCGGAGCGCAATATACTCCTTTGAAACCCCGATGTCAATATGTAGTGGTCATCTTTTTTTTCAATGCATTATAGTGTGTTAATTGAGACTCCACCTTAAGTCCTAAACCCCTGACAATCAGTCGCTTCAAAGGGTTTGTGCAACAGCGAACGAAGCTTCACAGCAATAACTTCATGAAGAAAAATTGGTATCTGGTGAGACCAAACCGCCGGTCGTCGTTCCCAGATCATTACTGAATCATGAAACCATTCAGCCGCTGAAGTCGGACGAATGTAAAACGTTCCATTGCTGGGAACGACGACCGGGGTTTTGGGCTCACCAAATACCACGTAATTCTCAAACATACTAGCGCTAAGGAATCAAAGAACCCGCAGAGTTAGGTAGTGCCCTATTTTCATTTTTCAAATTAGGTCACTACCCAGAGTTACTGCTTTGTCATTGATGGTGAAGGCCCCTGGCATTTACTGTCCGCACCAGACTTGAAGTTATGACGAAACATCAGCCCCCTCGGGGCGGAGCCACAAAAACAAATAGTGGGTAATCGGAAGGTCAAAGACTGTCAAAGACCTTCCGCACATCAGGCGGAAAAGCCGCTTTAGGCGCCAAAGCGCAAAAAATCCTAACCGCAAGGAGAACAAACGCAAGGCAGGCTTCAATTGCCCTAGCTTTGCGTGTTATCGTCCGCGACCTTGGCGGTTGAAAATTGGAGTTGTATAGGAACGAGCTATTTCGAACTATTGGAGAGTAGTAATTCGAGTTTGCCCACCTCGCGATTGTGGCTATCGAGGGCGGCAAAGGTATCGGAAGTTTCTTCCAGCATTTGTTTCGTCATCGCGATCGAATCGCTGAGCTGTTCGAAATCCAGGGAAGAAACCCGCTCTGGAGTAGGCAATGTAACAACCTGATCGTTAACCAGCCCGAAGAAGTTTTCAATCGACTGCAGTTGTCCTTCAACCAGCTTCACTGACCGTTCGATATCCTGGAAGGCAGCAACCCTTCTCTTGAGAATCTCCACATTCGATTGCTGAATTCGACGCTCGCGATCATCCCGGGAACGCTCTACGGCACGCTCAGCCTGGACCAGTTGGTTCTGCACAGCCTGGCGGTTTATCGAGCGAAGATGGTGTTTCCTCCGGCGGTAGACGTCCAGCAGATCCACAAAATCTTCCCAACGCTGATCCAGGCTCTGGATGTTTGAAGGAATCTGTTTGGCGTTAGTAAACTTCTTGTAGTTGGAGTAAATCTGATTCTTCATCCAGCGCAAGTACTCAACCGCTTCGCGTTCGCGAGGGTCAAACAGCTTGATGGAGGCTTCGCGTTGCTGGTCGCGAAGTTTCATCAGGCGCTGCTTCTCGCGGCGGTCGACAAGTCGGCGATAGAGTGAACTCGCTGGCACGGTAACTAAGTAAACTGTTTCGGCGGCCAGGGCAGCTGCCAGGGGCGTAACGTCCTGTACGTAAGCGGCAACCACTGCAAAGCTCGCCAATCCCCAGAAATTTAAGGGTTCCTTGAAAGCCTCTTTCAGGTATTTAAGATCAATCTTAGGGAACTCGGGCATATCCTTGAGCAACTGAGACGACTGGCCATTTGACTTCTAAACATGGGCACACACAGGCGCCCCTGGGGCTCGCGTATCAATTTACGCGGTTACTGTTATCTACGACCTTCTCACTCTGCTCACCGCCAGTTGTTTCACCTTGTGCGGGCAAAGCTTGCTGAGAAGCGCCACTGGCGGCCGGCAACAGTCCCATCTCTTGTTTGTAAGCGAGCAGCTTGTCATGCAACTGCATATCCATGGCTTCGCGTTCGATGTCCTGCATCTGGTTATCGACTGACGCAGAACCCAGCTGTAACTTTGCTTCAGCGGCAGCGGCCCGCCGATCGATCTTGTCCCGCATCTCATCGAAAGTTGAAGCGTCGTCGCCAATCTGGAACGACTCCATTGTCTGAGCCAGTTGTTCCTGGAGCTTCGCTTGCTTCGACTGATTAATCAGCTGCATCGCTTC
>DASXQM010000341.1:0-24340 GCA_036507195.1 Pyrinomonadaceae bacterium
ACCATCGAGTTGACGATCTTCACTGTGCGCAGAAACTCGCCCTTCAAAGGACGTTCATCAACCTGCAGCGCCATGCGTTCTGAAAGGTCGCCGTTCGCTACCGCTCCGATCACGCGCGCCATTTCGCTCGTTGGCCGGGCCATATCATCGATTAGCAGGTTGGTAGAATCGACCAGCCGCAGCCAGGAACCAGAAGCTGCGGGCACTGCTGCGCGATGCATTATCTTTCCCTCTTTGCCGACTACGCGGCTAACCCGTTCCATTTCTTTGGCGGTCTTATCGCTTAACTCAATGATGTCGTTGAACGTGTCTGCAATCTTCCCGGCTTCGCCGGTCCATTCGCCAGGCAAACGAACCGAGAAATCGCCCTTCTTAAAAGCGACGAGGGTTTTAAGCAGCAACTTTGTGTTCAGTGAGTCTTTCGTCAGGGTTTGAGTTGGCATTGTTTCCTTCCCGAGTTTGTTTAAGAGTCTAAGAAAGGCTGGTCAAAAGGCCGGCCCAGAGGGAGACGGGTAAGACAAATCCAGAAACCGCATGAAAGCGCTAAACAGAGCCCAAGGCTGTGCGGGCTATATTTTGGGAGAAATCTGTTTGGGGGATGCAGGAACAATCGAATTGTTACTGCTGTCGGTCATTCTACACCTAGCTCGCCGGGATATGTAAACCCTTTTAATCGCCGCTGGGGGTCAGTTTGGGTTCTCAATACGGGGCTCCTGATTCAAACCGAAAGCTTACTGGTCAACCACCGCCAGCATGTTGGCGTCACGAAAGATGACCCAGGCACCATCCTGTTTTCGCAGGATGGACAGTGTGTTACCGGCGCGCTTGATGGGAGCACCGCCTGTTTTTGGCGTCATCACAACGGTGAGTTCAGTGCAAAGATAAGCCCACTCTCCCAACACCTTGATCTCCTGGATCTCGCTGGTCGCATCCAGCTCGATGTTTGCGAGTGCTGATTGGGACGCCGCGAATGCTTCTTTGCCGCGCATTGGTGGCTGACCGGCTACCAAAAACACAACGTCCTCCGCCATCAGGCTCAGAACTTTTTCAGTCTCTCCTGCTTTTGAAGCACTAAGCCAAGTGGCCACTAAATCTCTAATTGCCTGCTCGTCGCTTTGCGTCGTCTTCTGCCCCGCGTTTTGCATTTTGAACCTCCTAAAGAACTACTATTTGATCCAAACGGTCTTAATGTTTACGAATTCGCGGATGCCGAATTCACCGAGTTCGCGGCCGTAGCCGGAATTTTTTATTCCGCCAAAGGGAAGTCGTGGGTCGGAGGCGACCATGCCGTTGATGAAGACGCAGCCGGCTTCGATCTCATCGATGAAGACCTCTTGTTCGAGCAGGTCATTAGTCCAGGCCGCGGCTCCGAGACCAAAAGTTGTTGTGTTTGCGAGTTTAATGGCTTCCTCGATGTGGTTAACTCGGAACAGAAGCGCGACCGGAGCGAAGACCTCCTCGCAGTAAGCTGGCGAGTCGTGAGGAATATTGGCGAGGACTGTTGGCTCAAAGTAGTTTCCCGGACGGTCCAGTTTCTTTCCACCCGTCAAAATGTGTGCACCCGCAGCAACCGACGTCTTAACCTGTTCGTCTACGTCTTTCAAAATTTGCTCAGTAGCCAGTGGCCCTATGTCGGTGGCCTCGTCGAGAGGATCCCCCACCCGCAACGACTTCATCTCTTCAACAAACCTCCGCTCAAACTCATCGTATATATCAGCGGCAACAATGAAACGTTTTGCCGCAATGCACGACTGGCCATTGTTAATCGTTCGCGCCTTCACGGCCGTCGTCACCGCTACCTCCAATTCAGCCGAAGGCATGACGATGAATGGATCGCTGCCGCCAAGTTCGAGCACAGTTTTCTTGATCTGTTTACTGGCGAGGCTCGCGACGCTTCGGCCGGCGGGCTCGCTTCCTGTTAACGTGGCTGCAACGACGCGACGGTCTTCGAGAATACGCGGGACGGCATCGGAGCCCACGAGCAGAGTTTGAAACGCGCCTTCGGGAAATCCAGCGCGGCGAAAGATGTCTTCAATAGCCAGCGCACACTGTGGAACGTTTGAAGCGTGCTTGAGCAGTCCGACATTGCCCGCCATCAATGCGGGCGCGGCAAAGCGAAAGACTTGCCAGAACGGAAAATTCCACGGCATAACTGCCAGCACTGGCCCGAGAGGCTGGAAGCGCACGTAACTCTTTGTCGCATTCGTCTCGACAAGCTTGTCAGTTAAGTGCTGCCTGGCGGTTTCCACGTAGTATCGACAAACCCAGGCGCACTTTTCTGCTTCTCCGACGGCGCCTTTAATTGGTTTTCCCATTTCTCTGGTCATCAGTCGCGCGAAATCGTTCTTCTCTGTTTCGAGAATGTCCGCTGCGCGCCTCATCATCGACTCGCGCGACTCAAAGGTCGTGCGGCGATAGACGCGAAAAATATCCGCGGCGCGCTGCAGTTTTTCGTCAATTTGCGCCTCGCTGAGCGGCTCAAACGTCTTGATAGTTTCCCCAGTCGCCGGGTTAACGGATGCGATAGGCATTGCTTGACCTCGAATTGTTCTTCTTGTGGAAGGTATTATAGGACCAAATCCGCAATTGAATTGAGAAAGAATTCTTGTATTCTGGCTAGGTGATGACTAAGAAAAAGCGTTTAGACAAATACGCTGTCGCAGCGGCGCTCCAGGAGATTGCCGCACTGCTCGAGTTGAAAGGAGGAAAGGATCGTTTTAAAGCTCGTGCCTATCAGACGGGCGCGCGCGTGATTGCCGGTATGTCTGAGGACATTGGTGAAGTAGTCCTGGAAAACCGCTTGACCTCCATGCGCGGGATTGGGGCTGCGCTTGCTTCGCAAGTCGAACAACTTTACCTAAGCGGGGAGTCGTCTGTCTTGAGAGGTCTGAAGCGAGAGTTTCCACCGGGCATTATTGAGCTTTCGGGTGTGCCGGGCCTTTCCATCAGCAAGATCAAGACCCTTCATGAAGCTTTGGGAATCACATCGATCGCGGAACTGAAAGCGGCCGCGGAAGCAGGCAAGCTAAAAAATATCAAAGGTTTCGGCGCGAAGACTGAGCAGAGACTCCTTGAAACAATCATCGATCATCCGAAGCGGACAAAAACCGCAGAGCGACTGCATCTTCATCATGCACTGCGAATGGCGGCAGAGATTGCCAACTATCTTCAGATTGCTCCCGACACGAGTGACATTACCTTTGCCGGGTCTCTGCGGCGCTGGAAGGAAACGGTGAGTACCATCCGCTTGGTCGCAAATACAAGACGGCCGGCCGCATTAATCGAACACTTCCTTCGCTTTCCGCTCATTGTTCAGGTCTTAGAGCAAATGGAAGAGGCTTGCACGGTGCGACTTGCCGAGGGTGCACGCGTTTCTTTGGTGGCCGCTCGCCCTCCGGAGTTTGCCCTGGCACTATTAACCGAAACCGGATCTACAGCACACGTCAGCAGGTTACAGCAGATTGCGAGTGAGGGAGGCAATGGATCGGGGGCAAAAGGCAAACGAAGCAAGAGTCCGCCGCGATCATCAGCGCGGTCTACGAAACTGACCGAGGAAGATATCTATCGGCAGTTAGGAATGCAGTACATCCCGCCTGAGTTGCGTGAAGACGAAGGTGAGATTGAAGCGGCTCTCGCCGGAAAGTTGCCGGAAGATCTCGTCACCCTGGAAGACATCCGTGGGATGGTCCATTGCCACACCACCTACTCAGACGGCAAGCACACGATTGAAGAAATGGTGCACGCGGCCGAGGCGATGGGAATGAAGTACATAACGATTACGGATCACTCGCCTACAGCTTTTTATGCCGGTGGAGTTACGCTGGATCGCCTGAAGCGGCAGTGGGATGAGATTAACGAAGTGCAGGAAAAGGTGAAGATCAAGATCTTGCGCGGAACCGAATCTGACATTGTTGCGGACGGCCATCTCGATTATCCCGATGGGATTCTTGAACAGTTTGACGTGATCGTTGCCAGCATCCACTCGCGTTACAAAATGGATTCGGCAAAGATGACGAGGCGCATTGAAACGGCAATGCGCCAGCCGGTGTTCAAGATTTGGGGACACGCGCTTGGCCGTCTGATTCAACGCCGGCCGCCTTTTGAATGTGACGTCGAGCGGATTTTGGATGCGATTGCGGAATCGCGCGCAGCGATTGAGGTCAATGGCGATCCTTATCGGCTCGACATGGAGCCACGTTGGATCCGCGAAGCGCGTAAACGCAAGATCAAATTTGTGATTTCAGTTGATGCCCATTCGACCGGCGCGCTTCATAATCTGAAGTATGGTGTAGGAATAGCGCGGAGGGGCTGGCTAACTAAGCGCGAGATTTTGAATACACTCGGTGTGATGGCGTTTCAGAAAGCGGTAAAGCCTGCGTAAGCATCAACTGCTTGTGAATTACGCCATCTCGCTGAAAACCAACACGTATCCGTTCGGGTCTTTCACTTCGAATTCCCAGGCGCCGTAAGGCTGTTGACGGAAACAGGACCGGACGCCGGTGGTCAGGTGATGTCCAGGCGTGAAGTTAGCCAAACTGTTTATTTCGACAAAAGCTCCATCCAGGGTAATCTTGCCGTAGCCTTAAATTGTTCGTTTAGCTTCAATAATCTTGCTTCTATCTTCTTCTTCGCCTCATCCACCGAAAGGGATGCCGCGGTGAAGCCGATTCTTCTTGCCCAGTGTTCCCAGGTTTCCAGAAGTTTTGCATGAGCGCCGCTAGCTGTGTGGACCTGGGCCGCATAAACCAGGAGTTTCCGTTCCAATTCGCGTGCGGCGTCCCCAGGTTTCAGTTTCATTGAGGCCCTTGTTGAAGGCGGGATAATTTTGTCAGTTCGGAGATGACCTGTTGCTTCGATCATTTCGAGGAGCGCATGAGCAGATTCGGATAGCGCCTCTGTTTGCCACCGCTCGCGAGCCATACCGATAGCCAGGATTTCCGGCCATAGTTTCTTGTGGACGAAAGTCACCTTGCTTGCAATTAATTTTGTGACAAGCACGTCCGGGTGGTTGTCGAGTTGGCCATTGACATCGAATATCGTTTGCGCTAATGGATGCGACCACCAGGAGCTGTGCAACGGAGAGCCGGTAATAATTGTGGCGACGTTGGGCAGCTTGGGATCTGATTCCAGCAGCAAGCCAAACTTCTTTAGCTGGCTTAGAACGCGCCTGAAATGTTCCGCGTTGGCTGCCGTCATGACGCTGATACTACTAGAATAGAGCGCTCCTAAAACACCTTTAACGGGAGTCCCGGTAGATGCGAACCAGGAACCTGATTAACCTCCTCGATAATCCAAACTTCATATCGGGAATCCATAACTACTGCGATCGCTGGTGTGAACGTTGTCCGTTCACCGCGCGCTGCGTGGTCTACGCTACTGAAGAAGCGGATTCAGATATCGATTCCGCCGGCCGCGACATGAGCAACGCCGCGTTTTGGCAGAAACTCGCTTCGATTTTCCAGGAAACGCGCGAGCTAATTTCGGCGTGGGCGGAGGAGAACGCAGTAGATCTCAGCCCGATTTTGCTGGCGGAAGTGGAGGAGCAGAACGAGAAGCAGCGCGGACAGGCCAGGAACCATCCGCTGGGCAGGGCCGCTGAGGAATATGCGCTTGCGGTGAATGAATGGTTTGAGAGAGATTTTCAGCAAATGGAAGTGTTTAGCGATGCGGCCGCTGGATCAGACGAGAGAATTGACCACGATGAAGATGTGAATGATTATGTAGCAGTGATTCGCTGGTATCAGTTTTTTATTGCAGCGAAGATGATCCGCGGACTCTTGTCACGGGTTGACGAAGACGAATATCCGGGCGATGAAGAGTCCCGCGATTCCGATGGCTCAGTCAAAGCTGCCCTGATAGCAATCGACAGGTCTGTGAGTGCCTGGAAGTTGATGGGTGACTTGCGTGAAGAGAACGCGGATTCGATTCAGAAGTTGCTACTCGACCTCGAGAAGCTACGTTTGCGCGCTGAAGGAGAGTTTCCTCGAGCGCGTGGTTTTATTCGCCCCGGCTTTGATGAGAATCTTGACATCCTGCACTAAGGGAGCCCGAAGCGAAGCATGTGGATAATAGGCACTCATGCAGTTTAGAGTTCAAGCTTTAGCTTGCGTAAGCACAGCAGCGTTGATATTTAAGCCAAAATGAGCTGTCTCTTCTGTGGAATCGTTAATGGTGAAGTGGACGCGTCAGTCGTGTTTGATGATGATATTTCGATCGCGTTTCTCGATCATCGCCCACTTTTCCCGGGTCATTGCTTGCTGGCACCTAAAAACCACTTCGAAACGCTTAGCGATCTTCCGCTTGACCTGGTGGGGCCATTCTTTAGAAATGTGCAATTGTTAGCGCGCGCAGTAGAAGTTGCGCTTGAAGCGGAGGGCTCTTTCGTGGCAATGAATAACCGTGTCAGCCAGAGTGTGCCGCATCTGCACGTGCACATCGTGCCTCGGCGAAAGAAGGATGGTTTGAAGGGATTTTTCTGGCCACGAAATAAATATGGAAACGAAGCGGAGATCCTTGAAGTACAGCGGTCGATTCAGTCGGCGATTGCACGGATTCTGAAGTAGTGATTTTCAAAAACAC
Source organism: Pyrinomonadaceae bacterium (assembly GCA_036507195.1). Lineage (GTDB taxonomy): Bacteria > Acidobacteriota > Blastocatellia > Pyrinomonadales > Pyrinomonadaceae > PSRF01. The sequence continues at coordinate 6,580 of DASXQM010000341.1, forward strand.
TCGGAGACTGGAGAACAACTAATGCTTAGACGGCGGAAGGTAGTGCCCCTTTTGGTGCTGATGGCTATGGTTACGGCGGATCAGGCGCAAAAGAAGGCGTCACTGGACGATCTTTCCTGGCTCAGTGGATGCTGGGAGAGACGTCAGGGAAGCGCGATACTCGAGGAAATTTGGTCGAAGCCAGCCGGCGGGTCGATGCTGGGGCTCGGCCGCACAGTGAAGGAGAATCGCACCGTTTCCTTCGAATTCATGCAGTTTCGAGAAGAAAACGGAAGTCTGGTTTTTTTGCCGCAACCGCAGGGCGGCTCCCGCGTTCCTTTTCCGCTTAAGGATTCCTCTGGAGGAAAACTGACATTTGAGAATAAAGAACACGACTTTCCCCAAACAGTGATTTACGAGCGAAAGGAGCCGCGATTACTCTTAGCGGCCATTGAAGGGACTTACAAGGGAAAAGAGGAGCGTGAAGAGTCTCAAATGCGAAAGGTGGACTGCAATCCCAGGGATGAATAAGCCACGCATTGGTTGAATTATTGCAGCCAAATTTTTTTGCGCTGCCGTCAAAAAATAAAACACCTAAAAATTTGATCTTAAAAGTGCATTCGCGTATAACCCTCCCTGTCACGAGGGTCGCGGCCTTCGAGACCGACCAAGGGATCGGCAACCGATGTGGTGACACACGGAAGAGGGAATCAACAACGGTCTGTTGATTCTATTGACGCCCCGGGCCGAAGCCGAAAGGCTTTGCTAGGGAAGGCTGAGAGGTCTTCTCAAGCCATTCGGATAAAAACGAGTGGCACCCTTTGGACGGACCCGCCGAAGGGGGCGAATGGCTCGGCGCAAGCTGAGCCGACGTTTTCGGATCGTAACCGAAGGTGGAGGAAAAGCCACCAGAACAAAAACCTAACGGCACCGCGTTCGCAAGAACGCGAGAATCGCGAAAGCGGTTCGCGTGCTGACCGAGGATTAGCTGACCGACAGTTAGTCTTCGGGATACAAAACCGGCAGCCTAGTGTGTACATGCGAAGCTGCCATCCTTTTAAGAGCTTCGGCGATTATTAGGAAACGGATTGCGCTACTTTCGGCTTGCCGGAGGTAGCGTTTTCCGTTTTTGGTGGTATGGGCAAAAACGTTTATCATAGAACTCTAATTCAAATTACATTCGACGCCGCGCAGACGCCCGCTGTCTCCCTTTGAGTTTGCGCGCCCCTTCAAAGGAGATGAGTCAATGACGGAAGCAAGAATGCAAGAGACTACCGAATATGCGCCAGGAACGTTTTGCTGGGTCGAGTTGGGAACCACAAACGGCGAAGCTGCAAAGAAATTTTACACTGAGCTGTTTGGTTGGACATTTACCGATAATCCAATGGGCCCGGACATGGTCTACACAATGCTGAAGCTGGATGGCAAAGACGTCGGCGCGTTATATCAAATGTCCGGCGAGATGACGTCGCAAGGCATTCCACCACATTGGTTGTCGTACGCGTCAGTCACTAGTGCCGACGAAAGCGCGGCGAAAGCAAAGGAACTCGGCGCCACTCTGATGAAAGAGCCGTTTGACGTCATGACTGTGGGCCGCATGGCTGTCATCAAGGATCCCACCGGCGCCGTTTTCGCTCTGTGGCAGGCTGGAACTCACAAAGGCGCTGGTGTAGTGAACGTGCCCAATTCGTTCTGCTGGAATGAACTCGCCACTACGGACACGGCAAAAGCCGGCGACTTTTACACGGGTCTTTTCGGTTGGGGCAAAAACGTTCAGCAAATGGGAGCCATGACTTACACGTCGTTTATGAATGGCGATCGTCCGGCAGGAGGAATGTATAAGCCAACGCCAGAAATGGGAGATATTCCGCCAAACTGGCTTGTCTACTTTGCCGTGGACGACGCGGATGCCAAACTTAAGAAGGCCAACGAACTGGGAGCAAAAACCATTGTGCCCCCAACGGACATTCCCGACACGGGACGATTTGCGGTCGTGCAGGATCCGCAAGGTGCCGTGTTTGGAATTATTAAACTTGAAAATCCTCCGGCGTAAGGTGGCCGTGCGAGGAGGCGAAAACCAGCTATAGACTTTTGCGGCTTGCCGCCGCACAGCGCGGAAGGTCTTTGGCTTTCCGTGGCGAATCATTAATTTATCAATGAGGCCCTACCTCTTCTATGAGGAATAGCCTCAGTGAAATTAAGGGTGGATCCGGAAGGGCATCGCCTTTCCGCACTGTGCGGCGGCAAAGCCGCTTTAGAATATGAAATCACGCCTCGTCTGGCTTCTCTTATGTCTTATCTGGGGCTCGACCTGGCTATTCATCAAGCTTGGCCTCAACGATCTTCCGCCATTCACTTTTGCCGGAATCAGATTTGTAATTGCCTCGGCCATCCTCTTTGCGATCATCGCAGCGCGCCGGCTGTCTCTTCCCCGCAACCGCTCCGACTGGATGCTTCTGGCTATCACCGGCGTTCTTTCTTTTAGCCTGAACTACGGCCTGCTTTTTTGGGGTGAGCAATACATCTCATCCGGCCTTGCCGCGTTGTTGCAAGCTACGATTCCCGCATTCGGCCTCGTCATCGCGCACTTCTACCTGCCGGGTGAACAAATGACTTCGGCTAAGATCTTTGGAGTGGTGATGGGTGTCGCTGGAGTGGGTGTGATCTTTTCAAACCAATTGAGGGTAGCAGGTCCGCGGGCACTAGCGGGTTGCGCCGCGCTCGTTGTTGGGTCTGCCTGCGCGGCTTACGCGAATGTGCTGGTCAAGGCGCGCGGGGCAAAGCTCGACCCGGCAATACTTGCCGGCGGTCAAATGCTGTTTGGTCTCATACCGCTATTGCTTATTGGTATTCCTCTGGAAGGAAACCCGTTTTACTTTCATTGGACGCGAATGGCCTTCGTGTCACTATTTTATCTAGCCATTGTCGGTTCGGTCGTTGCTTTCCTGCTTTATTACTGGCTGGTTCAGCATATGGACGTGACGAAGACTATGTTGATTGCCCTGGTCACGCCGGTCATTGCTGTTACCCTGGGAGTGATGATCCTACGTGAAGATTTGAACTGGCGAACGTTTGTCGGCGGTGCAATGATCATCTCAGGAATTGGCTTGATAGTTTTAAGGAAAGGTAGGAAACAAGAAGTGGAATTGATTTCGACTTCATGAGATCGGTAGCTACTGTTGTCCATTGTCTATATCCATCCAATCAAGCTCTTCAGTCTGCGCCAGCAGATAAGTTTCAACAGCGCGTCTTACAGAATCAATTTCATTCGCGGGATAGCAGTCTGGTAGTTTTCGCAACTGATCAATCTGATCCGGCTTCAACCAGAACCCGCCGATCTCCGACCCAAAAAGATTTGGGATTGCCAGCTCCAGAGCCGTCCGGTGGACGGCACGTAGATATTTTGCTGATCGCGTCTCGATATGGACAGTACAATCAGTCAATGCAAAGGCACAGAGCTTCAGGTCTGATACGTTCCTTTGAAGATCGAAGTCATCAGTGTTAGCCATTATCGTGTGGTCCTAAGCGGACATCTTCCGATTTAAGATCTGAAATTTGAGATCTCAGGCAGGAGATGGATAATTGCGAATGAGTCCACGAACGACGCCCTGAAGCTGCAATCTGCCCGGGGTCTTGATAAAAATTGGCTTGAACTGGGGATTTGCCGGCTCCAGGCGAATAAAGTCGGGCTCACGATAAAACTTCTTCACGGTCGCGTAGTTGCCATCGATCAGCGCTACCACCATCTGGCCATTCTCAGCCGTTTCCTGAGACGACACTATGATTATGTCGTTGTCCTGAATGTTCTCTTCAATCATTGAATCGCCGCGCACGCGTAGGGCAAACATGCGACCGCGTCCAATCATGCTTTTCGGAGCGGAGACCGTTTCGTGAGCGAGAATCGCTTCTATTGGCTGGCCGGCTGCCACTAGTCCTAACAGAGGAATCTCGTAGTCGTCGCCTGTACCTTCCGGCTGGTTGCGTTTTACCAGCTCAATGCCGCGGCTGACGTTGGGAATACGCTTGATGAGCCCTTCACGCTCGAGCGCCAACAAAATGCTGTGGACACTCGCCGATGAACTCATCTGGAATTGTTTTCCGATTTCGGCAATGGTGGGGGGCTGATCCCACGTTTCAATGGATCGGCAAATAAACTCATAAACCTGCCTTTGCCGCGCAGTTACTGACATCTTCAATCCCCTCCAAGGAAAATCTTGCTTCAAACGAGGCCGTTGTGGTATTTTCGCCGTGAACCGAAAATATCCCGAATATTATCGAAGATGAAAGAGGGCGTCAAGAGATAAATTTAGGACAGGATATATTTCGCTGGATTGCCATTAAGAAGCGTGGGCAAGTCGTTACAGAACCGCGAGCGGTAGCGACCGGATCCTACATTCAACCTGCAATCGACACTTTTGCTTGCAGAAAGAACTGTAGGACATGGTGAGTGCTCGGATCCGCTTCCGGTTCTGTAACGAGCGCTTCTTTAATGTCCTACTTAAGAACGCGAGCGAGTTTTTTGAGATCCTCGACGAAGTGACGATGTTCGAGACGTCGCGTTTCGTCGTCGGGAGCTCGGAGAATAGAAGATGGATGGACGGTGGCCATCACGTAAGGAGCCAGGATGGATTCAATGAACTCTCCGCGTTGTTTAGTTACGCGAAATTTTGGCCCGAGCAAAGTCTGAGCTGCAGTCGCGCCGAGGGCCACAATCACCTTCGGCTTGATCACGTTAATTTCGGTCTCGAGCCAGGGACGGCAAGCAGAAATTTCCTGGGCGTTGGGCTTTTTATGGATGCGGCGTTTGCCGCGCGGCTCCCACTTAAAATGTTTGACAACATTGGTGACGTAAGTTTGGGAGCGATCGATGCCGACTTCTGCCAAAGCGTCATTGAGCAGACGACCGGCGGGACCAACGAATGGATGTCCCGTAAGATCTTCTTCATTGCCTGGTTGCTCGCCGACAAACATCACGATAGCGCCGCGGCGTCCTTCTCCGAAAACAGTCTGCGTGCCTCGTTTCCAAAGGTCGCAAGCTTTGCATTCGGCGGCGGCCGCGCGCAGAGAAGGCAAGGTTAGTTTATCGGGAAAGAATTCTTCTGCTGAGCCTGGTGAAGTTTTGCGTGGCATGTGTCAGTTTTTGGAAAACAACTGTTAGTTTAGTGCACGAGCTGACTCCAGCTTGGTGCAAGCGGACGCAAACCAGCAGTTTGCTTTACAACAGTCAGTTTATAAAACATGAGAGCTGCATTTTCAAAAGCTGAAATCGAATCTGAGATTACCTCGCGCTTCGGATCTGCCTTTAAGCTGGCTGAAAAAAGGCCGGCGGAAGTAATCTCCAGCGGCCTTCCACAAATCGATTCGTTTATCTTCGGAGGATTCCCACGAGGCGCCATTACGGAAGTCTTTGGACCAGCATCCTCGGGTCGCACGAGTTTTATGCTTTCTGCCCTGGGCCACGCAACAAAGCATGACGAAGTTTGCGCATTGGTGGATACAAATAATGTGTTCGATCCTGAATCAGCAGCACGAGCGGAAATAAATTGTGAGCGATTGCTCTGGATACGCTGCGCCAACAATCTCGAGCATGCATTTAAAGCTATCGATCTATTGTTACAAGGGGGCGGCTTTGGCCTTGTGTTACTAGATCTGGGAGACATTCCCGCAAAATCTGCAAGACGGATCATCTCATCCTGGTGGTATCGCTTCCGCCGCACATTGGAAGCTACACCCACCGCGCTGGTGGTAATTGCGGAAGAGAGTTGCGTGCGATCGTGCGCCTCTTTGGCACTGGAGTTAAGAGGAGAAAAGTGCCTGTGGTCATCAAGCAGCAACAGACCGAGAACGGTGAGCGATGAATTCACCGGTAGATTCAATAACGGCAATACGCGCGCGTTGTCCAAGTCTGGCTCTTTAACTTCCGTCCCCATTCTGGCCACTCCGGCAGTAATGGATCTTCGGATGAATCAAGGCTTACCCCCTCATTCAATCCTATTGCTAGGTCTGCATTTTCAGGTGGAATGCCAGCGCCCCCTCTATCTCAATAAGCGAGAGGGAGAGGTTTTCGTCAAAGTTGCGCATTAGAGAATTGATACACTTCTTCTCGCATCTTCATAAAACTAACAGTTTGCTTACGGGTGCTGGTTCAGTTTCAACCTTCCAGCATGCTTTAGGTCCGAAGGACCGGGCAGTTAATAGCCCCGTCCGTGAGGGCGGGGAATCCCGCCCTCTCAATATGCGGAGGCCCGGAGGGGCCGGCACAAATCGTGGCGCACCTTCGGCGCTCAGATAACGAACCGCAGCTATCCCCGCCCTTACGGACGGGCTACTAACTGCCGGTCCTTCGGACCTAAGAGTCAAAATTAAACCAGCGCCCTTGACAATATTCGTTAATTTTCGCTAATCTTCGCCATCGTTATTTCTAATTCAGATCCCCCTGAAAAACGCGATGTTTGTCTGCATTTATGGTCAGCAAATCCCGGCGGAACTGTCTTTGGCCGAGTTTGCCTATTCGTTTTCGCCCCTCGTCGAGGAGACTGCTGCGGGGACAGTGGTGATTGACGTCGAAGGATGCGCTTTACGATTTGGGTCGATGTATGAACTTGCCAATGAGATTGCGAAGCAAGCCAAAGTGCCGAAAGAGTCCGGCGGACTTGGATGCAAGGTAAATGTCGCGCTCGCCGGAAACCCCGATGCCGCCATACATGCTGCGAAGTTTTGCCGTGGGATCACGTTTACCGCCCCGGGGGAAGAACTCACCTGTCTTGGCCGCTTGCCATTAAAAGCATTGCAATGCTCACTGGCTGGTGTTGAGGAATCTCAGGTGGCAGAAATCCTGGAAACTCTGAATCTCTGGGGCGTGCGTACCTTTGCAGAATTTGCGGCACTACCGGTTGCGGGAGTTTCCGAACGTTTGGGCCAGGACGGACTAAAGTTACAACGACTTGCCGGCGGAAAAACCAGGCGACGTTTAAAAATCCCGCAGCCGGCGGCTGTCTTCAAAAACTCCATCGAGCTTGAGTATCCAATCTCTCAACTCGAGGCTCTTTCTTTTATCATGGCAAGACTGCTCAATCAGACCTGTGCCAGTCTAAATGCATATGCGCTTGCTACGAACGCGTTACAGATCGAGTTGAAACTGGAGAACGGCGCCTTACACGAACTGAGTCTCAACCTGCCTTATCCGATGCGCGATCATAAGGTGTTTCTGAAACTTTTATTGCTCGATACGGAAATGCATCCGCCGCCGGCAGCAGTTGTTGGAGTCTCGATAAATTGTGAACCGGTTAAGCCGCGCGTGCTGCAGACGGGGCTATTTATTCCGCTTGCTCCTGAGCCGGAGAAGTTGGAACTCATGCTGGCGCGACTCGCAAAACTAGTGGGGGCGGAAAATATCGGATCGCCTGAGTTGCTCGACAGCCATCGACCAGATGCTTTTAGAGTGAAAAGGTTTGAGATTAGCCAAACTAAAAAAAAGAAAAAAGCAGACAAGATGTCTGCGCTCCCAGCAGACAGCAATCCGAAATTCACACTGGGTTTTCGAGTTTTCCGGCCGCCATTGCGTGCGCTGGTGCACGCGGAAGGAGGGCATCCGAGGGAGATTAGCGCCTGGGACAAAAACAAAAGTGTCTATGGAAAAGTGGTTTGCGCAGCCGGTCCCTGGCGAACGACGGGCGAGTGGTGGCGCGCAGACGCCTGGGCGCGGGATGAATGGGACGTGGCTATTGAATCCGGTTCGAAAACTAGCCCGCCCCTGCAAGTGCTCTATCGCATTTATCGCGAGTTGCGCAGTGGTTCGTGGTTTGTCGAAGGAATATATGACTGAGGCATTGCCGATTTTTATCCGCAGATTACGCGGATTACACAGATTCAAAGAGACGGTAAGGAAACAGGAAACCGTCGGACAGCATCTTTAAGGGCCCCCAAATGCTCTCGTTTTATCTGATGTTTTTTAAATCTGTAATCCGCGTAATCTGCGGATAAAAATCCACCATCAAAATGAATTACATTGAACTACATGCACGCTCTGCATTCAGCTTTTTGGAAGGAGCATCGGTTCCGGAAGAACTAATTGCCGCAGCGCTGGGATTAGAGATGCCGGCCATGGCTTTGCTCGATCGCGACGGCGTGTATGGCAGCCCACGCTTTCATCTGGCGGCGAAGAAGAATGGGATCAAAGCACATATCGGCGCGGAAATAACGGTCCAAAGTTCAACCTCCAATGTCCAAACTCCGCTAAAAGTCCACAGACCACAGACCAAAGTCCAAAGCTCAAAACCAGGAACTCTACAATCAGACACGTTCTCGATTCCGCTCCTCGCTAGAAGCCGCAGGGGTTATCAAAATCTTTGCCGGCTAATCACGTTGATGAAGTTGCGTGTGCCCAAACATGCGAAGCCGGGGGAATGTTCAGTCACACCGGATGAGTTGGCAGAGTATGCGGATGGTTTGATTTGTCTGACAGGCGGTCACGATGGACCTTTAGCGAAAACATTTAACCACAGAGACACAGAGGAGGCACAGAGAAGAGCGGAATGGTTAGTTGATGTATTTGGCAAGGGGAATGTCTATGCCGAGCTACAGCGTCATTTCAATCGCGAAGAGGAAGCGCGCAATCAGGCAGTAAGAGAAATTGCGAGACGATTATGTCTTCCCTTGCTTGCAACGAATGGCGTTTGTCATGCCAATCGCGCGCGGCGCGAAGTGACAGACGTTTTCACCTGTATCCGAAATCATGTGCGACTGGAAACTGCCGGGCGGTTACTGGCGACAAACTCCGAACGCTATCTGAAATCGGCAAAGACTATGGAGCAACTCTTTGCGGATCTTCCCGAAGCCATTCACAACACAATGGAGCTTTCGTCGCGTCTCCAGTTTACGTTGGAAGATCTCGGTTACGAGTTTCCCAAGTATCCGGTACCCACGGGCGAAACTATGACCTCATTTCTGCGGCGGCGTACAGAAGAAGGCGCGCTGAGACGTTACACCGGCCACAACGGCCGGCCCGCTTATGAATCTGCACGAACGCAGATTGAACGCGAGCTCCGGCTGATCGAAAAGCTCAAGCTCGAGGGCTATTTCCTGATCGTTTGGGACATTGTTAAGTTTTGTAATAACCAGGGAATTTTGATCCAGGGTCGCGGCTCGGCAGCAAACAGCGCCGTCTGTTACAGCCTGGGGATCACTGCCGTGGATCCGGTGGGCATGGAGTTGTTGTTTGAACGCTTTCTTTCTGAAGAGCGCGGCGAGTGGCCAGACATCGATCTCGACCTGCCGAGCGGTGACCAGCGCGAGCGCGCTATTCAATATGTTTACGAGCGTTATGGAAAACTGGGTGCGGCAATGACGGCAAATGTCATCACTTATCGAGGCCGATCGGCGGCGCGCGAAGTTGGCAAAGCGCTGAACTTTGATGACCAGACACTTGGCCGGCTTTCCGGGCTCGTACACACCTGGGAATGGAAGGATCCCAAGGATTCAACCGAGCGGCAGTTTCACGATGCAGGTTTGGATCTGCGCCATCCGCGTATCAAGAAATTCTTTCAACTTTACGGAATGGTGCAGGATCTGCCGCGACATCTGGGCCAACACTCCGGTGGCATGGTGATTTGCCAGGGACAACTCGACTCGGTGGTGCCGCTCGAGCCCGCGGCAATGCCTGGGCGGGTCGTTGTTCAATGGGACAAAGAAGATTGCGCCGACCTCGGACTAATCAAGGTTGATCTGTTGGGACTCGGAATGATGGCTGTGTTGGAAGACTCAATTGAATTGATTCGCGACTCCTATAAAGAGGAAGTCGACCTTGCTCATCTGCCGCAGGACAATCCGGTTGTGTACGGGGCTTTGCAAAAAGCCGACACGATTGGGATGTTTCAGGTCGAAAGTCGCGCGCAGATGTCATGCCTGCCACGGCTGCGGCCGCAAAAGTTTTACGACATCGTGGTGCAGGTGGCGATCATTCGGCCCGGGCCGATTGTCGGCAACATGGTTCATCCTTATTTGAAGCGCCGGCAAGGCCGCGAGCCGGTTGTTTATCCGCATCCTTTGCTCGAGTCCGTGCTCCGGCGCACGTTGGGCGTGCCTTTGTTCCAGGAGCAGTTGCTGAAGATGGCGATGATCTGCGCTGACTTTTCGGGCGGCGAGGCGGAAGAGCTGCGGCGTGCCTTTGGATTCAAACGATCCGAAGCGCGCATGAAGGAAATCGAAGTGAAATTGCGCCGGGGCATGGCGCGCAAGGGACTTACAAACAAAGCGCAGGATGAGATCGTGCAGGCGATCACATCGTTTGCGCTTTATGGTTTTCCCGAATCACATGCCGCCAGTTTCGCTTTGATAGCTTACGCCAGCGCTTATTTGAAGTGTCATTATCTCGCCGCTTTCACCGCTGCAATTCTTAACAACCAGCCGATGGGGTTCTATCAACCTTTTACACTCGTAAAGGATGCGCAGCGACATGGTTTGAAGGTCAGACCGGTTGATGTAACTCGATCGGATTGGTTATGCACGATTGAAGAAGAAGAGGTGGACGAGACATGGAGACACGGAGACGTGGCGACGCGGGGATATGAAAAGGAACTTACCCTGCGCCTTGGTTTAAGGTATGTGAAAGGTCTTAGAGAAGAGTCGGGGCGAGCCCTGGTTCGGGCGCGGGCCCCAGGCGCCTTTCGGAGTATTGATGATCTACACAACCGTGTGCCGGAGTTGCGCAAGGATGAAATGAGGAAGCTGGCGGCGGTAGGGGCCTTGAATTTTATTCAAAGGAGGATAGGCCTTCCTGCCGGTCACTCCTCGAGAAGCAGCCTTGACATAAATAAGGGGGGCAAAGCCGCGAAAGAGAATGACGCTTGTGGAACGGCAAGTCTGCAAACTGCAAGATCAGACAGTCCGGAACACTCCAGCGGGGTTGCCCCGCTGGGGACCCCGGTGGAATCCCTGTCTTACACAAACCGTCGCGACGCACTGTGGCAAGTTGAACGAGTCGCGCGACCTGCGGGAGAGCTTTATGAAGAACTCCACGAAATGGATGGCCATTCACCGCTTGCTCCTATGACGCGGCCGGAGCGAATGGATGCTGATTTTCGTGGCACCGGATTAACGATAGGACGGCATCCGGTTGCTTATCATCGAGCGGAGTTGGATAAGCTTGGCGCCTGCCGCGCTATCGAAATGGAGCAAATGCGCGATGGCAGCGTGATTAGCGTGGCCGGCTGGGTGATTGTGCGGCAGCGGCCTGGTACCGCAAAAGGATTTGTGTTTCTGACTTTGGAAGACGAGACGGGAGTGGCAAACGTCATCATCACACCACAGTTATTCGATAAGTATCGTTTAGTTTTAGTTGACCATCCTTTCCTTCTAATCACAGGCAAACTGCAAAACCAGGACAACGTTTTTTCTGTAAAAGCAAAAAGTGTGCGGGCGCTTACCTTCAAGGTGGCCGCCGCGCCTTCCCATGACTTTCATTAGCATGCTGGTTCACACGCAACCCTGAACCATCAATGAACTCACTCGAGCAGGGGTTCCACAAAACGTTGACATCAAGCGACGAACGTATAAAATCCCCGCACATCCAGACTGATGCGACCTTAAAAAGAGCGGCGGCAGCTCAACAGCCCGCATACGATTTAGCAATTTTCGAAGAGTAATAGCTGTGACAACGCAGTTAGTATTCTACCAGGTCCGTGGTCCTGGCAACTCGTTGTGATTCTCAAGTTTCAATAGCCCCATTAAGGAGAAGACAGTGAAAATCAAATACCCCGCAGTGATCGTTGCTGCGTTAGTCCATTACATTCTGGGAGGTCTCTGGTACTCACCTCTCCTCTTCGGCAATAAGTTTCTCCAGATCATCGGTTGGACCCCCCAACAGATCGAGCAAATGCAAGCGAAGGGCGCGGCGAAGGAGTTGGCGATTGCTTTCGTGACTTCGCTGGTACTGGTTTACGTCCTCGCCCACATTGTTCAGTACACAAAAGCGAAAACCTGGTGGGGCGGAATTGAAACAGCTTTTTGGTTGTGGTTGGGTTTCATCGCAACGACCCAGTTAGCCACGGTGATTTTTGAGGAACGGCCCCTCGGTCTCTATCTAATAAATATTGGTTACCAGTTGGTGGGTTGTGCGCTTGCCGGAATGATACTCGCTCTCTGGAGACCGCAGGAGGCGCCGCAAGCCGCATAGACGGGCCGGTTGTCAACGGCAGGGTTCAGCTTTACGTTCTTGCAAGCTTCAGGGAATTCGGTAAACTCCCCCTTGAAATGTCGAAGTCGATCATCGGCGATCACGAGTGGGCCGAGATGACCGAAGGGCAAAAGATTGAGGCTGTTCTTACAGGCCGCGCGACACTGAAGCAGATTAGCGAGGGCTTGCTTGACGGCTCGGATCAACTGCGCCATACCTGCCGGGAGTTCCTGGCCGATACCGGTTCATCATTTAAAAACCTGCCGCTGGAGGAACAACCCAGCAGCACAGATGAATCAAACGGCGCCTCGCTCATTATCAGTTTTCCGCAGCGTCGGATAAAAGCAAGGGTCCCTGCTTCGACTCAGATACTCAAACAGCGATTTGGTCTTCCCGAAGGCTTCGCGCCCCGACTGCAACGTTATGGGCGAAGCGTGTTGCTTGAACTCAATGTCTACCGGCTTCCAACCGGCCAGGAGTTTATTCCCGCGTGTCCGAGCGGCACCCTGGGAACTCGTCACCACTTGTATGCTTTGTTAACCAGCGAGCAATATAGGGGAGCCCAGCGAGGTTCTGTTTACATTCGCACCGACGGAAGAATTTTCGACTACAGTGTTGATAAGGCGGACCCTTCGGGCGACCTCTTCGATACCGGTTATACCATTTACGATCTGGAACGCACTGGACGATATGCGCCTGAGTTGAGCCGCAAAAAAAAGAAGAAGAAGAGCAAGCAGCTAAAATATCGCCGGGCAGCTACCGCCAGTTAAAAGAGAAATCAAAGAGGAGTTGATGGATGACTCGAAAACTGAAATCAGGGCAGTATCGGCTGTACTCTAAGAAAAAGGACCCGAAAACGGGCAAGCGTAAAAACCTTGGCACATTCGCTACGCGTGCAGCGGCTCAAAAACATGAGCGAGCAGTGCAATACTTCAAGCGACACTAACAGCATAGTTTAGAGGAGGCTTTAGCCTGCTTCTGCTTCAACAGCAACCTAAACGTTGGACTCTAAACTTCTGGAGCACATGCATGGGAGACTTGGATTCTGATAACTCGCCGCGCTTTGACCGAAGACCGTGGGGAACCTTCACTGTGCTCGATGAAGCAGACGGCTTCAAAGTCAAAAGAATCGAAGTGCTGCCCGGCAAACGTTTGAGTTACCAGAAACATGCTCAGCGCGCCGAACACTGGGTAGTAGTTCAGGGAACCGCAAAAGTTACATTAGACGATCGCGAGATAATTGTTGAGGCGGGACAAGCAATTGACATCGCGATTGGCGCGGCGCATCGGGTGGAGAATTCTGGTAAAGAGACGCTGGTTTTCATTGAAGTTCAGCGAGGCGGCTATCTGGGTGAAGATGATATTGTGCGTTTGCAGGATGACTTCGGTCGAGCCGCTAACCAGTGATCAAGGCTTGATATGTAATGAGTGAAGAATAAGATTTTCCATTTCTCATTTGACATTTACCATTCGCCGTCGCCTCAGCCCATCGTTTAGAAAGCGGACTTGTCCGCCTCGCGCGGCGGGGCACAAGTGCCCTATCTAAACAGCATGTGGAGAGTTTTTTGGACGATGACAGATCGGAAATGAAAAATGAGAAATGGAAAATCTATTCAGGAGCGGATGATAATCACGCTCGAAGCTTTCAGATGCTGCCAAACGATCTTTCCCACCTGACATGGGTAAGTGTGTGCTGGAAAGAGCGATCGTCCGGGCAAGACCGCTGGGCTTCAAACAGGTCGTACTGGAGACTTCAAGCACCCCATCGCTGCCAACCACCTCTATACCAAATTTGGTTTCAAGCCCAGAATTCCGATCATCTGGCATCGAGAGCTGATAAAGCGTACAAACTGGATTTGTAGCGGGTCCTAGTGGGGCGCGTGTTACCACCTGAGGGTGCGGAAGTCGGTGATGGCTAACCGCTCCGGCTTTGCCGCCGCACAGTGCGGAAAGGCTCTGCCTTTCCGACGGTCGATTTAATGTTTTATGAGGCTGCGCCTCATTAATCGGAGGCGTAGCCTCCAATAATGTTAAGGCAAAGTCTCGGTAAGGCGGAGCCTGGCAGAGCCTTACCGCACTGTGCGGCGGCACAGCCGCAAAGCTGCGAAGCCGCCCAACCCTTTCATTTATCAGCGCCCTCAGAGGAATAATTTAGCTCCATTTGGACCAAACTTTCCGGTGAGGTTCTGCGTTAGAATCAATCACTGATCGCTATTCCATTTCAAACGAGAAGAACAATGTCAGATTTCGAAGGCGTGCCAACAGTAACGGAATTCGCGGGTGCGACAGCCGGCGCTCCGACTGCGCCCGCCCCCGGCGCTACAAGCGCGCCTGTCGCTGAGCCGCAGAGCCTGTGGAGCGCGATCCGGGAGTCGTTGCGCGGAAGCCATCGAGACTACACCACCGGGCCGATTGGCCGAGCCATCATCATGCTGGCAATCCCTATGGTGCTTGAGATGTGCATGGAGAGCATCTTCGCCGTGGTCGACATCAAGTGGGTTTCTTATCTCGGACCTGCCGCGATGGCAACAGTCGGCCTTACCGAGTCAATGCTGACTCTGATGTACGCAATCGCGATCGGCTTGAGCATTGGCGCCACCGCTACTGTCGCGCGGCGGATCGGAGAACGCAATCCGGAAGGAGCGGCGCGAGCGGCGATACAAGCCCTGGCGCTGGGTTTGATAGTGTCGACGGTTATCGCGCTTGTTGGTGCCCCTTTAGCTCCGAAACTGCTTTCGATAATGGGTGCATCGCCTGAGGTAGTGGCGCAAGGGTGGGGATTTACCACCGTTATGCTCGCGGGCAACGTCACGATCATGATGCTGTTCATGATTAATGCTATCTTTCGCGGGGCTGGCGATGCGGCCATCGCGATGCGCGTCTTATGGCTGGCAAATGCCATCAACATCCTGCTTGGTCCGTGTCTCATCTTTGGACTGGGTCCGTTCCCCAAAATGGGCATTGTGGGCGCGGCAGTGGCGACTAATATTGGACGCGGAACCGGAGCGCTCTATGCATTCAGCCGGTTAATTCGCAAAGGCGGACGCTTTGAAATTAAACGCAGTCATTTTCGACTTGAGCCCACGATCATGGCTCGTCTGGTGAGGCTGTCTGCGACGGGAACGTTCCAGGTGTTTATTGGTATGGCAAGTTGGATTGGCCTGGTGCGCACCATCTCCAGTTTTGGCACTGACGCTGTTGCCGGCTACATCATCGGTATTCGAGTGGTCCTTTTTGCGCTGCTGCCGTCGTTCGGGATGTCAAACGCCGCCGCCACGATGGTGGGTCAGGCGTTGGGCGCAAAGAAACCGGAGCGGGCTGAGCGTGCCGTCTGGAAAGCGGGTTTCTACAACCTGATCTTTCTGGGGTCGGTAGGGTTGATATTTGTTCTATTCGCCAGGCACATAATCGGATTGTTCACCTCCGATCCGAACGTAGTGCCTTATGGAGTGGATTGTCTGCGAATTGTTGCCTACGGATTTCTTTTCTACGCCTACGGCATGGTATTGACGCAGTCGTTCAATGGTGCTGGTGACACGTGGACGCCGACGCTCATCAACTTGTTCGTGTTCTGGTTGTGGGAGCTTCCGCTCGCTTACGTGCTGGCGATCGTTTTCGGCCTGGGGCCTCGCGGCGTCTTCCTGGCCATCACGATTGCGTTTTCAACGCTGGCCATTGTGAGCGCGTTGGTCTTTCGCCGAGGAAAATGGAAGAGTCAAATGATTTAAACCCGTGGTAAGGTTGCTGGAAAGGCGCAACTCAACAATGAAACTGAGCCTCCGAATCTCACTCCTACACAGTATCTTCTTGTCGAGCGAGTTATCTTGACAATGAATGTGCTACTCGTTAACTTGTGCCGTCTCGTTAGGCTTTGATCTTTTGACATGCGGGTAGAGGTGCAACTTCCAGGAGTAGAACACTCAAGACAGACATTTTTGTCTTAGAATCTCAGAAGGATTTGAGCGAGCTTATCGAAAGGGGAACGTTGCCGAAGCTTGTGGTTGATTCCTTCGTCAGCTACAGGTTGGTTGCTGAGGCTAAATCCTCAGGACTGTCACCGGAGAACCTTCGGTGGAGAGCTACGACGAATAATTGGGGCGTGCTGTTGGGCACGCATCCGAATTTTTGATTTCCTTCCAGGAGGTCGGTCGTGCTTGATCACGCCCGGCCTTTTTTAGTTAGGTCTGGGGGTGAGTCTCTGAACTATTCAATATGAAGCCAACAGTTATGAAATTTGGCGGCACGTCCGTCGAAGGCGCTGCTGCTTTCAAGAATGCCGCGGGCATTGTTTTCGACCGCCAGGCTCTACGGCCCGTCGTAGTAGTCTCAGCTATGGCGGGATTTACAGATGCTCTACTTGGTAGCGCGCAACGGGCCCTGGATGGCAGCTTCGTTGAAGGCGCGACAACTCTCGAGAAGCATTTCGATCGTCACCGCCGGGTGATCGACGCGCTGTTGTGCCAGGAGGCTCAAAGAATGTTGGCCCTGGTGGACCAAAGTCGCGCTGAGATCGAAGAACTCTTGAAGATGGCAGCCGCCGAAGTTTGTGACGCCAACGCTGGTACAGGTCGCGAGCGTCGCAGGTTTTTTGAGGACGCGATCCTTTCTTATGGTGAACAGCTGTCGGCGGCGATTTTCGCCGCGGTGCTGATAGAAAACAAAGTACTGAGCAGCGAGGTGGACGCACGCCGCTGCATTATCACTGACAATCAGTACGGCTGCGCCGCGCCCTTGATGGCTGAAACTCTTCGCAATACGCGGGAACAACTGCAACCTCTGATCGAGTCGTCATGTATTCCCGTGCTCGGAGGTTTTATTGGATCCACGTCGACCGGAGAAACGACAACATTGGGACGCGGTGGCTCCGATTACACTGCCGCTCTCATCGGTGCTGCCCTGGAAGCGAAGGAGATTCAAATATGGACCGACGTGCCGGGCGTGCTGACCGCAGATCCCCGTCTGGTATCACATGCCCGGACAGTTCCCCAGCTTTCTTTTGAGGAAGCCGCCGAATTGGCTTATTTCGGCGCCAAAGTGCTTCATCCGAAGACGCTTCATCCGGCGATTGAAAGAGACATTCCGGTGCGCATCTGCAATTCCCGCGCTCAGGAAAGTGGTAGTACGCTGGTGGTGGGCGAGACAAAAAGATCTCCGCAGACGGTAAAGGCCATCGCCCACAAGACGGGAGTTACGACTGTTCAGGTCACCTCGACACGAATGCTTGGGGCTTATGGATTCCTGCGCGCTTTATTCGAAATTTTCGCTGAACACAAGACTGCCGTAGATGTTGTAACCACCTCGGAAGTCAGCGTTTCATTGTCGCTCGACGACACTACAGCGCTTCCCGCAATCGTGGAGAGTTTGGAAAGACTCGGTACCGTGTCGATTGAGGAAGGCCGCGCGATCGTCTGCGTGGTAGGCGAAGGGCTGCGCAGTACGCCTGGTATTGCGGCCCGTATCTTTTCGACGATTAGCGACATAAATGTTTCCCTGATCTCGCAAGGGGCTTCGAGAATAAATCTCACCTTCGCAGTGGAAGAGTCGCGCGTTCGTGAGACTGTGGCCAGGCTTCACAAAGAATTCTTCGAAAGTTCAAATAGTGAAGATGCG
>DASXQM010000342.1:0-5985 GCA_036507195.1 Pyrinomonadaceae bacterium
AATAATTTGGGATGCTCTTAAGAATCGCAACTTCGACGCTTTTGCCGCTTTACTGGCGTCTGACTCGATCGAGGTAGAGCCGGGAGGCGTGTCCGACAAGTCCGGCTCAGTGAAAGGCGTCAGCGAGATGGATTTCTCGAAAGCGGCCTTGAGCGATTGGCAATCTTTGAAAATCGATGAAGACACCGCGCTCGTAACCTACATGGTCAAGGGAGGAAATATCGATCCGTCCGGAGAACATCATACGACGATCTGGGTGAATCGCGACGGCAAATGGCTGGCGCTGTTTCACCAGGGCACGCCAGTATTGAAAGAACTCAAGCCGGTTTCGGAGAAGCCCGGCTCTGGTCCGTCGCCAAAATCAAAATCTCCTCCGATAAAATACTAACGCGGCGGGAGGGTCGAGCTTGGACGGACTTTACGCTAGTCCGAAGTAAATAAGAGCATGCGCCGTCCACTTTTTTCTACTCTGGTCGAGCCGCTGCTGCTGACGGTTTGCGCTCTGCTAATCGCCTGCGCTATTGCACCGCAAAGTCGGCGAGCCTCTCTGCCGAACCCGTCACCAACTCTCGCGCAGCAATCGCCTACTCCTGATTCTTCCGATGCGATCAATCGGCCGACGAGCGAGCCATACACGGGCTCGCTCTCGATCTTTGAAGATCCGAAGCGCGACGAAAAGCTTCAAGTCAACCGAGTCATGGACGTTCTGGGGATCAAGGAAGGCACAAGCGTCGCGGACATTGGCGCGGGCTCTGGTTGGTTCACAGTGCGCGCGGCGCAGAGGGTGGGTGCGAACGCGACGGTCTATGCTGTGGACATCAATCGCGAGTATCTGAAATACATCGACGAGCGCGCTGTTCGTGAGAGACTGCCAAACATCAAAACGATTCTGGGCAATGAAGATGATCCTCTCCTGCCGAAGGAAAGTGTTGACGCCGTTTTGTTGCTAAAGACTTATCACGAAGTCGCGCAGCCAATTCGCTTGCTCAAGCGCACGCGCGAAGCGATGCGCTCCGGCGCGCTGCTCGGCATCATCGATCGCAACGGCAAAGGCGACGACCACGGCATCGACAAAGACGTAGTCATAAAAGAAGCCGAGCGCGCCGGGTTTGTGCTGGTGAATCAATACGATTTCGTTAAGCCGGACAACGTCGACTATTTCCTGGTGTTTCGGGCTTCGTGATTAAGAATTCAATCGACAATTAGCTCATTGGATTAAGGAAGCCGAAGATATAACGCGCGTAAGGACGGTAATGAAAGACCATGTCCAACGAGGCAGCAAGCTCAAACCTCAAGCCCGATTTCACGGCCAGATCGACGGCGTGGGCGAGAACGTTGACAGAGTCATCGCCTCAGAGATATATATATCCCGCCGTTAGCAAGAAGTCTTACTGCCGCTAACCCCGCGCCAATATGGTCGGCAATTGCACTAACTAACCATCGAACGGCTTTCAGGTAGTACTTGCAAGATCTCCGCTGACCGTCTTGATGAGATTCTCTGGGCGATTCTGGTGTTGACTCATGATCCCATATCCCCCGCTCACCGCTAGTTCTGCGTACCAGGACGAAGGATCATTCGCTTCCGTCGCCAATGACACACGGTATGACTTTAAGGATTTAGCCTTGCCTCAAGTCTATCCTGCTACTATCGAATTATTTCAGCAGGACTCGGCAGCTCAAGAGGTCTTTCTGATTGAGCGCGGATTGGTGAAACTGATTCGCCTTGAGCAAGAAGGCCGCGAGCTAATTACCCATCTGGGTTCGAGTGGGTGGCTGCTGGGCGCCTCGTCAGTGATTATGCAAGAGCCGTACGCGGTGACGGCGATAACTTTAACGAAGTGTTCCTTGCGCCGCATTTCGGGTGAAGCCTTTCGCGATCGGCTGAGGACTGATTCTCAGTTCTCCTGGTATTTGCACCAAAGGCACAGTCAAGAGATTCTCGATCAGATGATTCATGTGGCTCAACTGGGGTGCCTTTCGGCCCGGCACCGTCTGGAACAACTATTCTTATATTTGATTTCGGCTTTGGAGCTAAACGTGGCGAATAATGAAATACGGATGCACGCGCCGCTTAAACATTGGGAAGTCGCTGAGTTAGTTGCAGTCACGCCAGAACACCTCAGTAGAATGCTGCGGCAAATGGAGACAGAAGGTGTTCTAAGACGTGAAAAGGGCTGGTTAATATTTTCCACCTCTCATTGGTTCCGACATTGACTTTATTCCTAATAGATTCAGAAAACCTGCCAACAAGGCTCATTCCTGAGCGACAGTCAAGGATCGCAGTTGATGTGAGTCAATAATTGGCTTGACTCATATCAATGCAATAGCGAATGGAGATCGGATTAACTATGTAAAGGTTCAGTCCCAGGGCAAATAGATACTGATCCCAAACCTCGGTGCGGCTCGGCACAATGACCGTGAAAGAGGCGAAAAGAGTCTTTGGCACAAGGGGAAACTCGTGACCGCGTATCACCTGAAATCCTTTTACCGGTCGCGTGGCAGTTAGACAGTGAGGTGCCGAAGAATCCTTTGAAATAAACTAGACGACGCGAGGAAGCGTGCCCCGACTCTACACACTGGGACATCTCCTCAGTCCAAAAGCAAACGAAGCCTTTCCTGACTATAGAGTGTCGGAGCAGCACGGATTCCATCGATCCTTGCTTCATTGGACTGATTGAAAAGTCTGTCGGTCGCAATGTGCGAGGAGATCAAATAGTGCTGGCCAAGTACTGGGCGCAGAGCGAGAGTTAAGCAGCAACATTCCCACTCTAGCAGTTGTAGTACCGGAATCGATTTGCTGCTGCGGGTCGCTGGTCTGTTTTCAACGCGCGCGATCAATCAGATGCACTTGCGCAAGTAGTCGTTCGAAATCAAACAAAGGAGATGAAAATGAAGAAAAAGAAAGACCTGACCGTTTCTGAGACCGAGCCAGGGAAGGTAACCAGAAGAAACTTTGTAAAAGGCGCCGTAACCGTAGCGGCTGTAGCTGCGGCAGTTCCGCTTGAACCCCTGCTCGGCGGTAGAGAATCGATCGCCGAGGCGTCGGTCGTGCCCTATGGGTCTGGGGCCCGCGCGGCTGCCAGCTTCAATTACCGCACGAACACGGCCACGGCAGAGAACATCGACGTTGGGGTTCAACCGGACAACGGCGATGCGACGACCTTCACGGACTTCAGCGGCAGCTATAGCAAGGCCTTGGCACACGACGGCCTCGGCGTGCCGAATGCTGCCTCCTGGCTGAGCTTGAAAAATGCCCTTACCCTCGGCAGTTTCTCAGCCTTCGAAAACAACATCATTGTTGGGACGCCCGGCGGGGGCTCCAACTCGCGGTTGAATGGTCCACAGGTGGCACTGGCATTCGACCTGGAAGGCCTTGACTCACATGCCTCGGTCATCCCGCCAGCGCCAAGCGTCGCCAGCGCGCAGACGGCAGCCGAGCAGGTCGAGCACTACTGGGCTGCTCTGCTAGCCGACGTGCCGTTCAGCCAATACCAGGCGAATTCGCTGGTGGGTCAGGCTGTGTCGGACATGAACAGGCTTTCATTCCTGCAAAGCTCCGCGAATAATCAGTTCCCGTTCCGGGTTACACGGAAGAATCTGTTCCGCGGGCAAGTCTTCGTGGGCGACGGCAACGTCCTGGGGCCGTACGTCTCGCAGTTCCTGGTCCAGCCGACCTTCTTTGGCGCCCAGCCCATCAGTCAGCAGTATCAAACGTTCCTCCCCGTCGGCGGCGGCGGGAGCGACTTCATGACTTCGGTCAGCGAGTACCAGACAGTTCAAAACGGCGGGAATTCCGGTCGCCAAGTGGCCTTTGACCCCACATTCCGATACATCCGGAATGGTAGAGATCTTGCTGCGTATACGCGCGTGGACGTGCTCTATCAAGCGTACTTTGCCGCCTTTCTTGTCTTGGCGGGGATAGGGGCGCCGCCGAATCCGGGTAACCCCTATATCGGCTCAAATACGGAAAAAGCCTTCGCCACCTTGGGCGGGCCAGACGCTGCGGGGACGCTTGCGGAAATGGCCACGCGAGCGCTCAAAGCCGCCTGGTTCCACAAGTGGATCAAGGACCTGCGGATGCGGCCTGAGGAATACGGAGCCCTGGTGCAGGCGAATCGCACCAACACTAACCCATTTCCTCAAGCGGCAGGGGCGCTGCATCCAGACGCGCTCAATTCAGCGGCGCTTCCCATTATCTTCTCGACCTATGGAAGCTACTTGCTGCCGCAGGCATTCCCGGAGGGTTCGCCGACGCACCCGTGTTACCCCACCGGGCACGGCACGGTCGGCGGCGCGTGCTGCACTGTGCTGAAATTCTTCTTTGACGGCAGCCAGAAGATCCGTCCGCTGCTCACAGCGGCTGGTCGGGACGTGTACGAGCCAAGCACGAACGGCCTTTCGCTCAACGCCGTCAACGACTCGGACCGGAACGACCTGGACATCAATGGAGAACTGAACAAGCTGGCGTTCAATATCTCTTTTGGTCACGGAATCCATGCCGGCATCCACTTCCGCAGTTCAACCTACTGGTCGATTCTGCTGGGCGAGCAGGTTGCGCTCAGCATCCTGCGGGACCGGGCCAGGTCCTATAACGAGCCGTTCACTATAAACATCACGAAATTCGACGGAACGACGGCAACCATCACTAACCAATAACACTAACCAAGAGAGCGGCCCGTTTGCCCCGGGCCGCCCTCTCTTCGAAGTAAAAGCTCGTTAGCTTGCCCCTAACTGTCAAGCGAACAATTTATCTCTCGCGCAACGTTGGAGAGTGCCGCGGCCAGTTGCTAGTTTCTCCACAAATAATCCAACGGCGCGGTATGCGGCTTAACTCCATTCAGCTACCTCTATCACCGCCCGATCGAAATACGTACCAGCGTCGACAGAATCCGAGTGGCCGCCAAAACTGATCCGCGCACCGTGCCCGCAATTTTCGAATGTCCGCCCGCGCGACGGCGATAATCAACCGGCACTTCCAGCGTACGGACTTTCGCGCGCGCGGCGCGCATCTGCATTTCCAAGGGCCAACCGTAAGTTTCTTCGCGCATTCCCAAAGCTTCAAGCGTCCGCCGGCGAATGGCACGAAACGGTCCCATATCAGTGGAATGGACGCCATAAAGCACCTGAAGAAAGAATCCAATCATGTATCCGGCGACGACCTGATGAAAGTTCATACTGCCCGGTTCACGCCGGCCGGCGGTGCGTGAACCAATCACAAAGTCATATCTGTCTTCGATGATTGGCATCACCAGCCGATTCATCAGCTCCGGACAATCGCTACCGTCGCCGTCGAGAAACACGACGATCTCGGAAGCTGGCGAGATCGATTCCAAACCCGTCATGAACGCGCGGCCGTATCCGCAACGCGGCTCGTAGACGACGCGCGCGCCGGCTGCGGCGGCGACTTCTGTCGTGCGATCGTCGCTGCCGTTGTCGACGACTATGGTTTCATCTGCGATCTTGCGCGGCACGGCCGCGATCACCTTCGCGATGCTCTCCTCTTCATTGAGCGCGGCGATGATTACGGAAACGAACGGCTTTGATTCGCTTGCCATCTCCGACATTCGCATCACGGCTGTGCAGGATCTGTCTTGCGAAAACTTAGGGCCGATTTCCGTCGCATTCTCCACCAGCCGGCGATTGCAACCAGCAAGAGAAACGAGAGAAACATCACCGCCTTGATTATGAGAGCCTGATTTTCAGTCCAGTAGACCCAGGTCAGATACAGTAGAAAACTCGACAGCGTCAGATAAAGCACCGGCACAGACGGAATGAAACACAGAAATGGAATCAACCAGGCGAAGTACCAGGCATAATGCGGCGTCAGCAACAACATAAAAACCGAAGCGGTGATCAAACAACTGCGCACATAACCCACCTCGTCGCGTTCCTGATTTCGCATCAGGTAAAAACATAGAGCAGTCAACAGGAAAGCAGCGGCAATCACATATACAGTCGTCGGCACCTTAAACAGGTAGCGAATTG
>DASXQM010000343.1:0-14781 GCA_036507195.1 Pyrinomonadaceae bacterium
CCGTCGAGTTGGACGGTGCTCTCCAACCTGACGATGAGGTTCCGTTAACTGATGATGGGCAAACTCACGTCGTTCGCGTTGTGCTGGGAGAGAAACCAAAAGGCGATTCAGATGAGGAAGAAGCCGAAGCTGCTCACGAGCAACAAGCGAGCGGCAGTTAACCTTCGCATGACTGGCAGCGCTGACCTCTTATTTGTAGCTTCTCTGTTGGGACCGCGGGTGCCCTCGCCCGCATTTGGGTAGGACAGACTTTCCAGTCTGTCACTTCGAAATAGAACTTCATTTTCCAGAAGGCGACGACCTTCGTCCCTGGGACCGCGGGCGCCCTCGCCCGCCTCTTCACGCCGAAGGCGTGAAATAGAATAGCCCGGGGTAAGCGCGTTGCGCGCGCTACCCCAGGATCCCGCGTCCAATGTAATTCTTCGCGCGAAGCGCGCCGGAGGCATTGCCCAAACCCACTCTCTATTCGCGAACGCCTCCGACATCTCAAACAAATCACTCACCACCAATGCCGCCAAATCGGTGCCTGCGTCCCGGATCCGCGGTAAAATACGTTCAGGCTCTTGGCCTGTCCGCACCTGTAGACCTGTGCGACCCGGGGATGGCAACCCCGTTTGCTTCACCGATATTTTCCAAACGCCTCTCATGTCAGTTTGGGTCAATGGAGGTCGATATGAGTAAATGGCGCGAGCGGCCGCCTCCAACACTGCAAGGAGCTCTCACATGCTGGGCCGCTGCGATCAGTTCGTTCGGGCGCGTGACTCGCGGAGTGCCCGACTGGAAGACGCCAAGCGACGTGATTAAGCACTTCAACGCGGCGTTCCCAGATGAGCTGAACACAGACGGTAGCCTAAAGGCGCCAAGTGGATGGATCGCATTCGCCAAGGCATTCGGTCTGTCGCTTGAGGAAATCCGGCTGAATAATCCACCCGTCGGCCCCGGTGCAGCCACTAGCGGGATGACCTCAACGGTGGTTGACGACTTAGCGCTGGAGCACTTCGCAGCCAAACTCAAAAAGAGCCATGTCATCACAGTGATCGCTCCCGAAAACGAGGATAACCCCTCGCACACGGTCGTCGTCTATGGCGCCGACAAGTTCCGGCTTTGCTATATGGATCCCCTCTTCGACCCCTCGCTCCCGATCTCAAGCCCGCGCCCTCCCGGAGGCTCCGGCCGCGTCGATAAGAACTGGTTCTGCGATACCTATCAGGAGTTTCCTAGCGGATTTCTAAGCGGACCTCGATTCCTGCTAATCTGGCGAGACTGAAACTGGCGGGCACGCTGTGCTTCACAAAGCGGATTTAATGTTCTCCCGGTATATCCCAGGCCTAACAAATCGTGCTCGCTCCAGATTGGTTTCCTCCATGGAATCATCGAATTGCGCGGGCTTATGGATTTGGACAACCGATGATGGGAAAACTCACCTCGTTCGCGTTGTGTTGGGGGAGAAACCAAAAGGGAATCAGACGAGGAAGGAGCCGAAACTGCTCACCAGCAACAGCGGAGCGATAAGTTGACTTTGCTCTGCCTGGACAACTTATTATTGGGACCGCGCGCCCTCGCCCACCGCTTCACGCTGAAGGCGTGAAAATACAATAGCCTGGGGTGAGCGCGTTGCGCGCGCCACCCCAGGATCCCGCGTTCAATGTGATTCTTCGCGCAAAGCGCGCCGGAGGCATTGTCCCAAACCTACTCTCCATTCGAACGCCTCCGAACCTCCCAACAAATCACTCATCACTCATCACTCATCGAGCGGACTTCTCACCCCGCGTCCCCCGCGATTCAAAACATGGGTATATCGAGAAGGTACTGCTGATGCAAGAGCTTTACTCTTAAGAGTTGTTTTCTAAGTGGCTCTTTGAGCGAGGTGGGTAAGGGCGTAACGCGGTCTTTCCCTCCTTTGCCCGACCGAACGCAAACCTGATTATATGAAAAGTCGAGGTCTTTCACTCTCAAGCGTAGACACTCCATTAAACGCAGACCGGAGCCATACATGAGCGCCGCAGCCAGATAAGCTACGCCGGAGAGTTTTTGCAACACCGCAGTTACTTCCGCCCGTGTAAGTACCACGGGCACGTGTCTGGTGGTCCGGGCGCGTTCAACTTCCTCGATGCGATCCAGCTTTTTCTTGAGGACGTCTCGATACAGAAAGAGCAATGCGGCCAATGCCACGTTTGCGTGGAGGCGGAGACATTTCTCTCGACGGCCAGATAGGAGAGATATTCCCTCATGTGGTCCTCAGCCATTTGTGCGGGGTGTTTCTTCCCATGGAAGACTATGAACCGCTTAATCTGATTGACATAAGCCTTTTCGGTTTTGAGGCTTAAATGCCGCAATCGTGCGGTGGTTCTGACCTGATCTAGTAGACGAGGAGCAGGCATGTGATTACCCCTTTTTTGCGTGCGGTGAAAAGGGTGATTGGCCTCGTGAAAAGCGGCTATCGTTAGGGTGTGGCTCGCTCGATAGTTGCGGTATTATCAAGCTCCAGCGGGATAATATATAGTTGAGCCGCCCACGGGAAGCTTGGTTAACGCTGTGAAGCGTAGAACGGAGGAAACATGAATCTGTTGACGATAGTGCGAGTCGTGGCAGTCGTTTGCGCCGGTTTGTTGGCTGGCATCTATTTCGCGTATCGCACAGGAGATTACTATGCTCTTCAGAAGGTCAGCGCGTCGAACTTCGTCCAGTTCCAGCAAGTCGTGCACGTTCATTTCGCCAGGTTCATGCCGCCCTTGGTCCTGATTACCCTGCTGGCAGCGCTTGCCTGGCTCGTGATGGTAAGGTCGCAATGGAGATCGGCGGAGTTCTGGCTCATCGCAGTGTCCACGTGCGGAATAGTGCTCATTGCCGCGATGACTCGTGCTGTGAACGTTCCGCTTAACAATCAACTCATGACTTGGGACATCGCTGCTCCGCCGAGCAATCTTAGAGAAATATGGGCGCCTTGGGATCGTGTTAACACCGTTCGCACGTTTGTCGCGGTGGTTGTCCTGATCTTCGAGGCTGTGGCCTTGAGCATAAGGTCCTCGATTGGTCGGCTGTGAATCTGGTATGAAGGCGGCCCAACAATCGTTGGACGCGAGCGGCGGGAGCGTGTTTCGCAACTAATTCGGTGCGGCGAAGGGTGCTTTGATTCGCGCCGCCGCGTCAACTCAACCGTTCGATGTCTTCTTAATCGTATGATCACATTTGATGAAACCAACCTGGACGATCCGCAGTTTATTGGAATTGTCTCGACGATCTTGAACACTGCTGTGACTCGCCACCATCCGCGCGATGTCTATGTGGTCGAAATCGATCATTGCTTCGATCGCAAATGGCAAAAGTTTTCAGGGAAAGCCCTCGGGCTTATCGGTACTTGGAATAAGAAGCTCGTCGTGCCCCCGTTCGATCCACGCCGCGTGGTGAACCAGCGCTATTTTTGTTCAGATATGTCTCGCTCACCTTCGTACTCGTTGGCTTCTGCCCGTCCGCTGCACATCGAGCAAGCAGGAGGTGACAGCCCGCAGCGGCGTTTGGCACAGACTAGTCAGTCAGGAATATTTCTGTGGTACAGCGGTGAAACAACGAAGACCGATCAAGCGAGTGTCTTGCTTTATCAGATTGACGCGGGGGTAACATCCGATTGGTACGCATCGTTTGCCAAAAGTGGGCAGTGGAAGTTGAACAAGGTGCGCGGCATCTCGCGGCGAGCCCTTGAAGACATGATAGATCCTGCGCCCACCGTCGGCATCGAACAAATCGTTGGACCGGAGCGCGGCAAGTTCGTTCTGTAGCTTGTGACTTGGTTTCAAGGTTGGGTGCTGATCGCCGCGCCCGGTCAACTCAAACGTTATGTTTCTTCGGGTGCTACATGGGTAACGTTACACAAGCCACACGATGCCAAAATTGTCGGGAACTGCTTACTGAAAGTCCGAGCCTTTTGCCGGAACAACGGTCGCCTTGTCCGAACTGTGGCTCCCTTGTCCGGCAGGTTGAAGTGACGGCCTCTGAAACTCTCACCGCTCGCGACTCCATCGGTGTTAAGGCTCGGAATGCGGGCGCTTCGAAATCGTTTCTTGAATTGAAACTGGGGTGGTCCTTTTTTCGCAAAACAAAGCAATGGTTCTCGCGGGAAATGGTTGTCGATCGGGAAAACGACAAATACAAAGAACTCGTCACGAGCCCCGAAACCGGCGAGGTCATCCATCATTGCGAGGAACCTCTTAGCCAACATCGTGACCATGGCTCAGCTCGCAACAAAACAGTTGTTCGTTCTGACGACGAAACATAACAAATCGTTGGACGCGAGCGGCGGGAGCGTGTTTCGTAAGATAATTGGCTCGGCGATGCTTGAATGAAATCGCGCAGCCGCGTCAACTCAGACGTTGGGCCGCTCATATGACTGTTGGGACGTTATTGAATATGAACGAAAACACTATTCCACCGTACGACATAATCCCCTATCCGATTGACCCGCCAGTCGGGCGTAACCGTTTCGGCGCGAAACCGCTTGTCGCATCGAGCTACGAGATCAAACCCGACGATCCTTGGAATAAGGAATTTTGGGGTGCGACCGAATCGGAGGCAATTGCGAACGCCCAGGCCGCTATCGATAGTTGGATTAAGAATCCAAGGTGACGCGATGGGATCGCCGCTGGAATCGTTCGACCGCGGCCCAACAAATCGTTGGACGCGAGCGGCGGGGGCGTGTTTCTCAACTTGATTCGTCCGGCGATGCTTGATTGAATGCGCGCCGCCGCGTCAACTCAACCGTTATATTGCTCCTTGCTGGTTAAGGCTGCAGACATGAAAGAAATTATCCTCTCAATCGCACTTCTTCTCTCGTTTAGTCTCTGGGCTGAAGGTCAATCTAATGACGCTCAAAGCGGTCCGATGCCTCGCCCGTTGTCATTCGAGCATGAGGATGAATGTGGCAGCCCTTTGCGTGAAAGCATGCTTTGGATGTCTGTCGAAGGAAAGGTAATCAGAGTTGTAGACGGTGACACGATCATCTTGCTGATCAAAGATAATAAACGCAAGCGCATCAATCTCGCTGCAGTTGATGCATCCGCCGGACAAGATGCCGCGCGTAGTTTACTGTCGGGACTCGTTATGAATCGACCCATAAGTGTGCTGGTGAATCCGAGTAACATTAAGTCCGGTCTAGTTGTTGGCGCGGTTCATGCCCAGGAAAAGGATGTCAACCGCGAATTGTTGGAAGCCGGCGTAGTCAGGTATCACGAGCCTAAATCTTACAGCGTGTCCCGCTACACCGCTTGTGTTTATCGGATTGTTGAGAGAGAGGCGCGAGAAGCCAAAAGAGGTTTATGGCTGAATGCCTCCCGTTAACGCGCAATATAACAAAGCCTTGCAGCTGACGGCGCGATAGCGTGCTTTTCAAGTAACCCTTTACTCTCAGATTGAATGCTGATCGCGCGCCGCAGCTGAAGGCCAACGTTGGATGCTTTTTGTTTCGGCCATAGTGAGCTAAAGGTGACATGACCCACAGAGTCGCAACGGTTCGGGATCAATCTCAATTGGCACGCTGTCTACAAATCCTGGCATGCGCGTTCGTGGCGGGGCTTTCTATCCCAGCTGCGTGGTTTGGTTTCCTTAGACTCTCTGTTATGTGGCCCATCAATACGCCGAGTTGGCGATTTTTCATGACTAGGACGCTGATATGTCTTGTCAGCTATCTGGCCGTGGGGCTTCTGCTTATTGCGATCCCAAAGGCGAGGGCGTTTCCTTTCAACTGGTTGTTGCTTGTAGTCTGCGGCGCTTTTGTCTTGGCGATCGTTTACACCTTCCACCGCCTTCCGATATCGCAGCTTAGCTTTACCGACTTGCTGCTAATTCATTTTCGGGACGCCTTGGGCACAATGTTCTGGCTCAGCCTTTTCACGCTACCAATTTCAGCGTTGGTGTATTATTCAACGTCTTCTTTTTCAACGCGACGCGCATCCAACAAAGCCTTGCAGCTGACGGCGCGATAGCATTTTTTTCAAGTAACCTTCTTCCGTCAGCTCGAATGCTGATCGCGCGCCGCAGCTGAAGGCCGGCGTTATGCGGCTAATGGTCTATATGAGAACGCGACTATTAATGAGCACGTTGTTGCTACTAGTGGGTTTTTGCGCGTCCGCTAGCGCTCAGAAGTGTTTGGAATACGGTCCGACTGTTTCGCTTACCGGAGCTCTTCATTCAAAGGCGTTTCCCGGTCCACCTAACTACGAATCGATCAAGCGAGGAGATCGCAAAGAAACGGCGATTATTCTTGCGCTCGTGGCACGTGCTTGCACAACGGGGACTGATCCCCAGGGGGTTGACGTGCCCGAAACTGGCCTTCGTGAAGTGCAACTTGTCGTGACGAACGAGGGGCACTGGAAAATTGTTCGCCGTCTGATGGGCAAACGTGCAACTGTCACGGGAACGCTTTTTCATGCTCACACGGGCCACCACCGGACAAAGGTTCTAGTCGAGGTTGCCGATATTCGCGCCGCCGCATAACAAAGCCTTGCAGCTGACGGCGCGATAGCGTGGTTCTCAAGTAACCCTATTCCTTCCAGGTTGAATGCTGATCGCGCGCCGCAGCTGAAGGCCAGCGTTATGCTTCTTTTTTGGATGCGCATGAAACAAGACAATGCCACGACGATGAATACGCTGCTCACACATATCCGTCTTTTGATGAAAATCCCTGCTCGCTTTCGGCTGCCATACATCCAGAAAACGGTGGTGACCGAGAGCTACAGATTAATCTGTCTGTTGAAACGCGAGAAGTTTACGTATCCAGTATTCCCGTCTGAGGAGGGCAGTTATATAGTCACTAGATCTATACCCAGCCTAAGACTTGGACTGTTCGGCAAAACCATCTGGTATACCGACTCGATACCTTTGGAGTATGTTCCCTCTCCTTTAGACCTCAATGAGCAGAGCGAGCTAGTGAATAAGATTGTGGCACAAACGAAGGGACCCATCCAGTACGTGGTAATCAGTCATGCGAGGAACTGCTCAGGGGAGAGTGCAGCCAAGTAGGTTCCGGCAGAGACGTTGAAATGAAAGGCGAAGCATAACAAGCGCTTGCAGCTGACGGCGCGATAGCATCTTTCTCAAGTACTCTTTTTCCTTCAGCTTGAATGCTGATCGCGCGCCGCGGCTGAAGCGCACCGTTATGCGCCTGTGGCAGCAATCATGCTTACGAACTCAACCAACGATTCTTCCAAGCGAAACCAACTCCTTGAAATGGCTCTGGTCATAGATTCGCATCCTAATTGGTGGCGTTTCCCTACCGAAACAGTCGTGGAGGGATTCTTAGGCACAGACCCAATCTTTATAGTTGGCGATCAACCTTCTACCAGCAAATGGGACGTGAATAATCGTAATCGGCGGGGCTTCTACGATACCCTCGTCAAAATTGGCGCGGCGAATGCCCATCTAACCGATTTGTATAAGCGTCGAGGTAGTGCTGGAGAATTGAGAACAAAGATTCCTGAAGATTTGCAGGATCACGTAAAGTTCTTCCGAAAGGAAGTTGAGCTTTTAAATCCAACACGAGTTCTAGCTTTGGGCGATCTCGCTTATCAGTTCTTGGCGCTGCTTACACCTGAATTGATACCCAAGCTCAAACGGGCGTGGCATTTTTCGTATGCTGTCCGCTACGGCAAGCTCTCAGAATATGAATCACAGTTGCGTGATGCCATCGGCGGCGCATAACAAAGCCTTGCAGCTGACGGCGCGATAGCATGCTTCTCAAGTAAGCTTATTCCTTCAGCTTGAGTGCTGATCGCGCGCCGCAGCTGAAGGCCAGCGTTCGGCCGTTTCACTTACTCAGGATTGAATATGCGAAACCTCATCATTTTCTTGTTTGTTGTTTTGATGTCACCCAATGTCGGCACGATTGCCCAATCACATTCTGACGGGCCGCTTGAGCTGGTCCGGCAAAGCCCACACGGATGGTTTACACTCCGGCTTCCTAGCGACGCCCGGCGATTGGATGGACCAGTAGACGTTGATGGTGGTCGTTTTGAATCCGACGGTCTGGAAGTTAGTTTTGATTATTGGACATATCAGAACACTCCTAATTGGCTTCGAGGAGAATACGCCACCTCTCTATTGCTGGCTTGCTCTGGGAAAAATGGACCCACTCACAACCGGCGAACTTGGATTGATGGAAACAGGGCCGTAATCCAGCAGTGTTCTGCAACGGATGAAAGAAAAGGCTTTCGCTATCTTTATTACGTCACCTTTCCGAAGGTGAGAATCTTTGACGGCGAAAACTTTCGCTTTGGCATGTTCAATCTTACCGTTGAATATAAGCTTCGACGTTACTCGACCCTTGCCAAGCGAATCGTTCGTTCGTTGGATTTTGAAAGTAGCGCACCGCCGAACAAAGCCTTGCAGCTGACGGCGCGATAGCATGTTTCTCAAGTAAGGTTATTCCTTCAGGTTGGATGCTGATCGCGCGCCGCAGCTGAAGGCCACCGTTCGGCATGCTAGTCATGTTTTTTTCGCCACTTGTCGGAGTGTAAAAAGTTGAGTTTGCTAGAAGCCTTACTCTTTGCAGTAATCGTGCCCAGTCTGACTGGCTGTGCCAATGCGCAAGATCGAGTCAAATGCGGCGAGTTGCCTCCGATCCCAGAGCCACCTGCGAGCAGCATTCTGGCGCAAACATTCTCATCAATTGAAGGGAGGTTCAAAATTGCGTTGCCTCCAAGGGCAGCGGATAAACCTAAGTCGTATGATGGACCGAAGGGACGCATTGAGACGACAAGATATAAATGGTTTGTTCTCAATCACGGGCAATATCAAGTCAGCTACTCCGATAGCGATAGAATCCTAGAGAACGCGAGTGATAGCAAAAGAATTCTGGACAATCTAAGGGAACTGCTTCTCTCGAAGAGTGGGGGAGATCTCGAAGGCGATTTAGAGTTAACGTTAGCGGGCCATCCCGGCCGTGAAATCAAAATCAAAGACGGAAGCGGAATAAACATCCAGAGGTTTTATCTGGTAGGACGGCGTATGTACACAGTGAGCGTCTTTGTGCCCCGCAAATTGGAATGCGCATTGGAATCAGTGGTAAAAGTGCTCGACTCATTTGAGTTAGTCGAGGACAAGCCCCTTAAGAAGAGTCAAGAGTAAACTGCAGACGCGAATAGGTTTTATCGAAGTGTTTCAACCCGCATGCCGAACAAAGCCTTGCAGCTGACGGCGCGATAGCATGCTTCTCAAGTAGTCTCTTTCCTTCAGCTTGAATGCTGATCGCGCACCGCAGCTGAAGGCCGTCGTTCTGCGCTTGCGGTTGAATTGCCCTAGCTTTCTAACTCCAACTGTTCTCTGTATGAATTTGATATGAGGTTCCAACGTCGAAACTCTCATCCATCCAAAAGAAAGTCTTCGAGGAAATTTGAGCTCGCCTCGACGATGGAGGTTGATAAATTCGAGAGCATCGTTCCGGATTTCTTCGAGAGAATCTTGGACATGGATCGTAGTGATTGCCTAATCACCGATGAGTCTAGCTTGTGGGATTTTCACACCGAAGGTTCGAATGACCCATTCTATTTCAAAATCTTGGAGGCGTATGGCATCGATGTCTCTGATGTGGAAAAAGGAAATCTTGCAAAGATTTTCCAGCGAATCATGGACGCCAAGGAGCCCAAAGAATGATTAGCAACTGTTGAAAGGTACATTGGACGCCGCGCAGAACAAGCGCTTGCAGCTGACGCCTCGATAGCATGCTTCTCAAACATCTTTCTTGAAGCGCAGGTTGAATGCCCGCGCTCGGCGCAGCTGAAGCGCGGCGTTATACCGCTTCCTTTGACGAAAGTTCTTGTCTCACCATGAAAGTAGACGACACAATTCAATTCTCCGAAACCGATTTCAAAGAAGTGTTTTCCTTGTTTGCTAGCTCGACGACGCATGAACTTAAGCAAATTGATGACCCTGCTAGTGAGCATTATTTCGAACGAGTCGACCTAATGAAAGAGTATGAGCTCTCCTACGAAAAGCGTGAGTTTGCTGTCGATGCGTTGCGAGCGGTTTTCGCATTTCTGCATCGGCACGGTTATCGGCTCGAAAAGGACGGCGCGCTGCTTAGCTTGGACGGAATCTCGAAGGAGTTCATTGCCTAGCGTGAAAAAAGCTTGGTCCTATCGGGGGACGGTATAAGAAAGCCTTGCAGCTGACGGCGCGACAGCATGCTTCTCAAGTAATCTTTTTCAGCTCAGCTTGGAGGCTGATCGCGCGCCGCAGCTGAAGGCCAGCGTTATACTGTTTCTTGGAGTGGTGAAGCTAATGAAGAAAACCGCGGCGGCTTTAGTCCTCGTTGTCATTTGCTCATCAATCTTGCATGGACAGCACAAGGGTCCCGGCTCGAAACAACCAGTTGAGTGGTCACTCTCCCTTAACACTGGAGGCGCTCCTTGGTACAAGAAATTCAAGGTCGAGCTCAATCGAATCGGAAACCTCGTTGTGACCGAGGACAATCCGGAAAAAATGCCCGGAGAGACGATCTCGAAGTTCACGGTCAAGCTCTCGGCAAAAGACGCTCAGGAGATCTACGACCAAACCTTGAAAGCTTTCCGGGGGTTCCGTTTTGCGGAGGAGAAAGACGAGCGCGCTGATGGAACTAATCTGAGTTTGCAGTTGACTGAGAATGGTAGGTTGCGGGTGATGCAGTTCTCCCACATCGGCCAGATAGAAGAAGAAAGCCTGGAAGTGGCCAAGGTGCTCTTACTGATCAACAAGCATCTGTCGAAAGACCATCAAGTCTATTGAACGCACAGCATAACAAAGCCTTGCAGCTGACGGCGCGATAGCATTTTTCTCGAGTAGCCTTTTCCTTTCAGGCTGGATGCTGATCGCGCGCCGCAGCTGAAGGCCGGCGTTAGATTGCCTTTTCCTTATGAGCGCAAATATTCCTATAGTTAGACGAATCGCTTGGTCATCTACGGTGCCGCATCTGCTAATGATGTTCGGACTGATCTTGCTTTTCTGGAAAGTTCAATTCCCTCACGACTTCAAACTGGCGATACTCTACGGCGCTCTCGGCTATCTCCTATATTCATTTGGCTCGAAAGCTATGGCTCTGAGGCATCATCGGCGTGGAATACATCTCTTGAAGCGTGGACTATTCCGCGAAGCAATATCTGAATTTCAATCGAGTTATTCGTTCTTGAGTAAATACGCATGGTTGGATAAATATCGCTTCATTACAATACTTGATTCAAGCGCGATGCCTTATCGTGAAATGGCGCTCTGCAATATCGGATATTCGTATGTTCTTCTTGACGAGAAGGCTAAAGCTCAGGAGTGTTATCGACGCGCGCTGGAAGAATTTCCTGAGAGCGACTTAGCGAAGAGCGGCCTGGAGCACACTGAAGCTAAGGGAAGAAAATGAGTTGTTTCCGTATCGAGGCAATCTAACAAAGCCTTGCAGCTGACGGCGCGATCGCATGCTTCCCAAGTAACTTCTTCCCTTCAGCCTGAATGCTGATCGCGCGCCGCAGCTGAAGGCCAGCGTTGGATTGCTCTTGAGAAGTATCGGAAGGAGAAGTAAGGATGCGGCGTATCGGCCTGGGTGTTCTGGTTGTCTTGTTTACGTTAACAGCGGGCATTTGTTCAGCTTTGGTATGGCGGCATTTCCGCAGTCAACCTCTCATACCGGCAGATGGTTCGACCCGAGCAAGTCGCAGCTACATACGCGGTAACCACTATGACGCGGCTCATGGTTCTCTTTGGGAATTCAGCTCGTCGGACGGCAGAGAATTTAAGCGATGGACAATTACATGTGGCTCACCTGAAGGAGCT
Organism: Pyrinomonadaceae bacterium; assembly: GCA_036507195.1. GTDB lineage: Bacteria > Acidobacteriota > Blastocatellia > Pyrinomonadales > Pyrinomonadaceae > PSRF01. The sequence continues at coordinate 11,782 of DASXQM010000343.1, forward strand.
CGGCAAAAGATGAAAGAATTGCTAGAGAAGTCAGCACAAATTGTGCTCCGAGAGCCAGTGAACGGTGCGCAAGGTCAGCAGCTTGGCGAAGAAGTTGTCGCGGTATTCCCAAGTGACGATCGTGAAAATGGCATTGCCTCCCTGTTTTATGTCAGTCAATCGGAATACCTTGTTCAAATCACGAGCACGTCCTTAGTCAACATTCTAGACTTTAGAGCAGATTCCAAGCATGAGTTCTGAAGTCCCTGCAATCCAACAAGCGCTTGCAGCGGACTCGCCGGTACGCACCTTCTCTGGCTAGTTGAGTGGGCTCGCCGCTGAAGCGCAGCGTTATGCGCTAGGTTTCGTGATGAGAGAATTCAAATCAACTTGGTCGAAGATACTTCCAGATTGGCATGCTGCAACTCACATGACCTTTTACATTCGGGTGTTCACGTTGTTAATCCTCATCTCCCCATTTGTTCGCGCTCAAGCGAGTGATTCAGGAGCACTGCTCCCGATCATCCAGAATGGGAAAATGGGTTTTATCTCAACACGGGGCGAAATCGTCATACAACCACAATTCGACACATCTAAGTATCTCGGCGTACCTGAGCTGACTGAGTTTAGCGAGGGAATGGCGGCTGTGAAGTCGGCGGGCGCAATAGGATATATCGACACTGCCGGACGATTTGTTATTGCGGCCCAATTCAAGGAAGCTCGGAAGTTTTCCGAAGGGCTGGCAGCAGTAAAGATCGACGATCGCTGGGGCTATATAGACCAGAGAGGCTCGATAATAGTGGCGCCGCGATTCAAATATGCGCGCGACTTTTCAGAGGGATTAGCCCAAGTTGAGTTTGGCGGGAAACTCGGATACATCGATAAAACGGGTAAGTTTGTAATCGAGCCTCGCTTCAGGCGGCCCGAGTACCCCCCTTTATTCGGAGATGATGCTGGTGATTTTAAGGATGGCATCGCAAATGTACGGCAGGACATGCAGTATTTAATGATCGACCGTACTGGCAAAACCGTAGGAAAGTGCGTTTTCGATTGTCTCACTAACTTTTCCGACGGCATGGCTCTCATTCAGGGTTACAAAAAGGACCGTCCAGTACTGGGCTTTATGGATAAAAACGGAAAAATTGCCATTGAGCCAACTTATGGAGATGCAGGTAGATTCTCAGAGGGTTTGGTACAGGTCAAGTACGCGAACCTAACAGAAAAGGGTGGTTGGTTTTACATCGACCGAACCGGGCGACAGGCCATCAACGGCACCTTCTGGTTTGCTGGATCGTTCTCCGACGGACTAGCCGCGGTAGCGAAAGATAATTACATTAGGAGTGGATACATTGACCATACAGGAACGATGATTATCAAGGCTCAGTTTGATCGTGCTGGGAGATTCCAAGGCGGCATCGCGCGTGTCTTGATCGGCAACAAGTGGGGTTACATCGACAAAACCGGGAACTATATTTGGGAACCTTCTAAATAGTGCTGCTACCCATGCGCATAACAAGCGCTTGGAGCGGACTCGCCGGTGAGTAGCCTTTATTCGAAGTTGCGTGGGCGAGCCGCTCAAGCGCAGCGTTGGGCGGAACAATTCCGGCATGTGTTCCGTCTAAGCATTTGAGATGAACAAAACATTCGCGTTGATTCTGATCTTCGTGAGCTCTTGCGCACTTTGCTGTTCCCGTTTTCGTTCGTCAATGACAGCGACGTCGGTTCAATCGGCTTCTGTCGATGAACAGCGTCCTGTAGCGCCGGCTTCCTGTCCGGTTACGCGAGCGCCGGCGGTCCTGTTCACACCTCCCGGCCTGCCTGAAATGGGTAAGGACGATAACGACTTTTTCTTCGGCACAGAAAAGCTGTGGACCGCCCTGCCGAAATCAGGAGCAGTATGGGGATGGGCTCCGCGTGGTCCGGACCAGCGCAACTTGACCGCAAAGATTTTCTGGGGGAGCGTCGATTATGATCGTCACAGAGAAGGAAACGCCGACCTGAAGGTCACAGGAAGACGGCTCGATGTGGACGCTCCGCCACTGATGGCGAATCGAACGACAAATGCGCTTGGAGACCCTTATGATGCCATGCTGACCGGTGTTTACATGCCAACTCTCGGCTGTTGGGAAATCACAGGTGCCTACAAGGAACAAAAGTTGAGCTTCGTGGTCTGGCTCTATCCGGTCAAGCAGGTCAACCAATAAGTCGTGGAGATTCCTCGGGCTGCGCTGAAACGCGTGGGTTGACAACAACGCCGCCCAACAAATCGTTGGACGCGAGCGGCGGGGGCGTGTTTCGCAACTTGATTGGTGCGGCGCAGGGTGTTTGGAATCGCGCCGCCGCGTCAACTCCGACGTTCGGCGGCTTTCGTTGTTAAGGGTACATGATTCAAAAACCCGACTTTACAATCCGTCGCGCCAAAGCGGATGACGCTGGCTTGCTTGCGGAGCTGGGCGCACGCATCTTCTCAGAAACTTTCGCTGCTGATAACACCGCCGAAAATATGGCGGCCTACCTTGCTTCATCCTTCAACCTTGGGCAGCAGACGAACGAATTAGCCGACCCTGCCGCGACCTTTTTGATTGCGGAAGTCGGCCGAGTTGCGGCAGGTTACGCCAAGCTTCATGCCGGTAAGCCGCCAGAAGAAATCGAAGGCGCTAAACCGGTTGAGTTAGTGCGCTTGTATGTGTCTCGGGAATGGCTCGGTCGTGGTGTCGGGGAGGCATTGATGAATGCTTGCGTGGCTGAGGCGCGGGAAGCCGGCCACGAAACCATATGGCTCGGAGTATGGCAACGGAACCCGAGGGCCCAAGCCTTCTACCGAAAGTGGAATTTTAGTGTAGTTGGCGAGCATGCGTTTCAGTTGGGTTCGGACCCGCAGACGGACATCCTGATGGAGCGGGCGGTATGATACGTAAGGTCGTCGGCTCTCTCGTGGACGCCGCCGAACAAGCGCTTGCAGCGGACTCGCCGGTGAGCGGCCCTTATTCGCAGTTGAGCAGGCGAGCCGCTGAAGCGCAG
>DASXQM010000344.1:0-19424 GCA_036507195.1 Pyrinomonadaceae bacterium
TCTCTTGCTGCAAGGCACGCGCATGCTGAGCGAGCATCGCCTGCCATTTGGCCTTGGCCTGCGGATCGAGGCTGCGCAGATCTTCCAAAGAGAATCTTTCGGCGATCTGTTTGAGCGCCAAGGCGTGCCGGCGCGCTTGAAAAGAATGATTCAGCACCCGGCTGCTGAAGCGTTGGACTTCCTGACCGAGCTGCTCAGAGGGAATCCCTCTTTTGGAGAAGTATTGGCGCAACTCCGCCTCAACCGGCGCTTCACCTTTCACGCTTGCGACTTCGCTCGTGGCGGTTTGTGGGAACGTAGATTGCCGCTGACGTTTTAAGACCTCGCCCACGGTAGTAATATCGATCTTGACGGCAGGATTCGAGCGAAATGAAGTAAGCGCCCGCAGCAGTTCGATCTTGCGTTCATCTGCTTCAACAATTCCCTTGACGTTGAGATGGCCTTCCGGAGTACGCTCAACGCTTATCTGCTCGCCGAGAAAAGCGTTGACTTGATTTAGTTGCCGCACGACTTCGACTTCCAGATCGGCTGAAGCCGCAGGGGAAATAGGGGTAATGGGTAACGGCGAAGTGTCAGTTTCTAATTTCGGGCTTCCAGTTTCGGGCTTCGCTGAAGACAACAACTCGGGATCTGGCTCAAAGACCGATGGCGCGACGGCGCCAACAGGCCGCACTTCAAAACTCGATTCACTGAAGCTGTATACGCGAACCTCATTGCCTTGCTTTATCCACAACGTCTGCCTTACAGCCCGCAGTTCGGGCCGATTTAAGACCAGCGTCCCGCGCTGCAAGCCATCACCGTCAATGTCCCGCTGATAATTGATTGTGTATTCGGTTGGTGTCTCGGCGATTGATGCTCTGTCATCATGCTCAAGAAGGCTTGCGAATACTTTCGCCGAAGGTACTAACTGCCATACATCTTCAAAGCGAATCGACGACTCGGAAATCTGCCGGCCGGGTGCAGGCTGTAGTTTTGTGCCGTGATGCAAGAGCACACGCGATGAACCTGCTCGGCTCCACTGGCCATTCACTAGTTGATTTTGCTGGTCATAGACACGGAGCGCCGCAAGTGCCTGCGCGCCGTTCTGCCAGAGATCAATCTTGCGGCGATTGATAACCTGTGACGCCGACCCCGTCGCTACCGCTCCCGGTACTGACACGCGCTCTTCGAGATTAATCGTGCGATGCACGACTTGATCGGCGCGGGCGACCAGAGCGTCTTCCGCGGCAATTGATTGAGCAAACAGCGTCGCCGGCGAAACTGGCGTTGAAGGAGCGCGCCTCACGTGGAGCGAGACCACGACCGCGATCGCAATTAGCCCCAACAGTGCCGTGACTACTCCGGGCCGCAGGAAAAAGCCTGAACCAAAGACGTCGCTTCGCAACCGGGAAAGTAATCCGGCAAAGTTATTACGCTTAGTGGTTAAACTTGAGCCGAAAACCGGACAAGTCGGAATTGCACCGGCCGTTTGGTCTGAGCGTTCTAGCGCACTCGCGTCAAGCACTTCGACCGCTTTGAACGTTGGATCGAAATAGACCAGATGTAGATTCGGCCAGGAACTGCGGAACTGCAAAGTCAGTTCGAGCGTGCGGCCATCACTCAGATGCGCGCGCGACTTCTGAATATCCGAGCCATGCGGCGGGGGTTCCTCAGCATTCAGCAGCAGCAGACGGATGCCCTGCTCGCTGAAGACCTCGACGAAATTCACGTCTTCTGCCAGATTGGCGCTGAGGTCGAGTTCGCTAACTTCGGAGGCGATTTTTTGCGCGCCCTGAATGTAGCCGTTGACAGAAACACACAATTCCTGCGGCCGGTGCTCGAAGGCCTCACGAGCGCGATCTCGGCCTTTCCGTATCCGGCTCTTCGGAGATCCCCCCCCTACTCCGCTGCCGCCTGTGCCTGGCCCACCCGGACCTGAAGTATTTTTTCCACTTGAGTCGGCAGGATTACGCTCCGCGAGCAATGGTAGCTTAAGCATCATATTGATCTGATCCAAACACTTGGCGCAACTGACGACGTGTGCCAGCCGCTCGCAGTCCATCGGAGTAGCCTCGAAGGCGCCATAAAATTCCTTGAGTTCGCGACGGCTGGGGCACTCACTCTGACGGGCCGCGAAAATCATGCCCTGCAATTCACTTAAAAGATCCGCGGCCGGGCGCGCCATTTTGGCCGGCATCAAGTCCACCTGGGGAATTTCGTCGCGAAAGCTGAGCGATTTCGGATCCGTCAGGGCAATCTTGGCTTCGCCACGCGCAAGCTGTAGGGCCTTGTCCACGGCCGGACGAGCGCTGCGCAGCACGCGTGCAATCTCGCTGGGGTAATAACCATGAAAGAATCTGAGAATCAGAACGCTGGCAATCTTGGCCGTCTGTTTGCGCGTACAGGCGTACTGGCAGACACGCCGCAAATCATCCTGGAGCGTAATCGCGTCGCGCTGATCAAGAGTCCGGAGCCCGGTGGCCGCGGATTCGTATTCGACAATCGAAAGTTGCTGAAAGCGGACGCGGCTGGCGCGGCGCTGCTGCGAAATATGAAGATTGCGCAGCGAGGCATAGAAGTAGGCGTCCAAGTTTTGAATCGCGCTCAGGTCGGGCCGGGTAATTGCAACAAAGTGAACGAAAGCATCGTGCACCATGTCCTCGGCCAGGTCGCGATCGTGTTCAGCAAGCTGAAGCGCCCAGCCGAGCAGCCGGTCATAGCGCTCAATGAATAGGTCTTCGTGGCTGGCGGATACTTTCAGCAGCTTCAGCATTGCTTAATTTAGTGATGCATGCGCGTAAACAGCCCTCATTTTTCGCACCCGTTAAATCCCTGTTAAATACAAAGACGCCTGGGAGGGGTCAATCTACCCTGAAGAGATTAGTTTCTTATCTTTCGGGCCGCTAGCTTTTCCATAGGTGGTAATTGGACAGGCTCTGAGACAGCACACAGCAGTAGGTGCTGCCCGCGGACAATCGAATTGGAGGACCTACATTCGTGATCGGGTCTGCTAAGATTCGGAGACGTTTTTATATCTACAGACAGAAGGGCAGAAAAACGCTCTGATGCTCATTCACTTGATTACCACGGGTGGCACGATGGAGAAGGTCTATTCCGAACAAACGGGCGCAGTGCAAAACCTTGACACTAAAATTGACCGCCATCTTAACCGCTTACGCCTCCCTGATGCGGACGTGCGCGTCATCCCGCTAATGAACAAAGACAGTCTGGAGATGACCGACTCCGATCGGGAGGTAATTCTCGAAAAGGTCAAAGAATTACTACCGCAGCAATCGCCGATAGTAATAACTCATGGGACGGACACGATGGTCCAGACAGGTCTGTACCTACAGCGGGCGCTGCCAGCGTTGACAGTCCCAATTGTCCTAACCGGCGCAATGACGCCTCTGGGATTTGAGGGCAGCGATGGTTTACAAAACCTAACCGAGAGTCTGTTTGCAGCTCGAGTTCAGGAGCCAGGAGTATATGTAGTCATTCACAATCAAGTCTTTCCGGTAAATCGCGTCCGCAAGGATCAGGCACGCGCGTGCTTTGTTTGGATCGACGGGGAAAAGGGTTAACCTTCATTTCCATAAGGCTGTTCTCATCAAAAACCTCTCAAGCCTTCCCGCAGCGTGAATCGTCCTTCATAGAGAGCCTTGCCGATGATTACGCTATCAATGCCGCATTCGTTGACAGCCTTCAGCCTACTCAGGTCTTCAAGTGAGGAGACGCCACCGGAGGCCGTGATTTTCAAACCCGACTCCCTGGCGATCTTACAGGTCTGTTCGATGTTGGGTCCGGTGAGCATGCCGTCACGCTGAACATCGGTATAGATAATCCGCTCGACTCCTATCTCCGCAACTCGACGCGCCAGAATCAAGGCACTCACCGTGGCCTCCTTCTCCCAACCATGAGTCACGACCTGGCCGTCTTTGGCGTCGATGCCCACGACGATGTGTTGTCGCCCATAACGAAATATGGTCTTGAATGTCTCGGTCGATCCCACAGCTGCCGTTCCGATGACGGCCCACGTCACCCCGAGAGAGATCACTTGCTCAAGATCCCTGACGGTGCGTATGCCGCCTCCAAACTGCACCGGAATGTTTACGGAACGGATGATTTCGCGGAGTGCGTGGCGATTGCTTGAGTTTGGCTCTGAGAAAGCGGCGTCGAGATCCACGACGTGGAGTATCTGGGCGCCGTCGCGCTCAAACCCTTCCGCGATTTTCACCGGGTCATTGTCATAGACCTTGACTGCGTCTTTGCGACCTTGAGTGAGGCGGACACACTTGCCCTGCCGCAGATCAATTGCGGGAATGATTATCATGGTAGGATTGAGTTCTTTTTGACAGTCTCCATGACCGTCTCAAATAAAATCCGATTGGTCGAAATAGCGTGTCCGCTGTGGATGCTACGACGGCCGTGCCAATCGGTAAATGTCCCGCCCGCCTCTTCCAGAATAGGCAACAACGCCCCACAGTCCCAGACGTTCATGATCGGGTCTAACATCACTTCAGCTCTGCCCGTAGCCACCAGCACATGTCCGTAGGCATCTCCCCAGGTACGACGCGCAGTCACCTGCCGCTGCAACGCTTCCGCCGCTTGACCAAATCCATGTTGGTCGCACGTGCCGAAGTCTGTCGAGAGCAGTAAGGCGTCGCTCAGAGATGGAGTTGCAGAAACGTGTGCTGGTTCACCATTCCAAAAGCATCCGAATCCCCTGGCGGCATAGATGAGTTCATTCACAGCCGGTAGATTCACAACTCCCAAAACCGATTCGCCATCGACCTCTAACCCGATGAGCACTGCGTAAAGCGGAACGCCATGAACAAACGAGAAGGTGCCGTCAACGGGATCGATAATCCAACGCCGACTCGATGAGCCGAGTTTCTCCGCCTCTTCTTCGCCGAGGATACCGTCATCGGGAAAGGCCCTCCGGATCGCTTCCCGAATATGTCTTTCAGCTTCCCGATCCGCCACGGTCACCAAGGAAAGGTCGGCTTTATACTCCGCGATATACGATCCTTTGAAGTATCGATGAGTAATCTCGCCGGCTTCCCGCCCGACCCGTACCGTGAAGTCGAGAAGTTGCTTAAGTTCGTTCGTGTCTGGAATCACTCGTTTCTTTTGTTCCTGCGACCAATCAGTTCGTCGCGCACCTGAGTCAGAGTTATCCCGCGTTCGACCAAGAGGACCACCAGATGATAAAGGAGATCGGAGGATTCCTTAACTACAGCCTCGTTATCCTGATTCTTGGCGGCGATAATCGTTTCGCTCGCTTCTTCGCCCACCTTCTTCAGGATCTTGTCCAAGCCCTTTTCAAAGAGATAGGTAGTGTAAGCACCTGCGGGCATATCTCGCTGCCGCGATTCGATGAGTTCATACAACTCATCCAGCACCGCGCCCAGATCGCTCGATTGATTGATCCGAGAGAGATCGATTTCTTTCCCGCCGATATCGCGATAAAAGCAGGAGCGGGCTCCTGTGTGGCAAGCCGGGCCGGCAGGTTCCACCAAAATTACCAGAGCATCGCTATCACAGTCTCGTCGAATTTCGATCACGCGCTGGGTATTACCTGATGTAGCTCCTTTGTGCCAAAGTTCTGAGCGCGAACGCGACCAGAACCAGGTCTCCCTGGTTTTCAAAGTCTTCTGTAGACTCTCAGCATTCATGTATGCGAGGGTCAGCACCTCGCGGGTGCGCACATCTTGCACAATCGCGGAAATCAGTCCCTGCTTATCGAATTTGATTTGTTCAAGTTGAGTGCTCATCGCACTACCACTCCTTTTCCGCGCAAGTAATCTTTGACCTGCGCGATGTTGAATTCGCCAAAATGAAATAGTGAGGCTGCCAGCACGGCGCTGGCTCCTCCATCCATTAATGCCTCATAGAAGTGTTCCAGCTTCCCTGCTCCGCCCGAAGCAATCACCGGAATCCGCACGGCGTCGGAAACCGCCCGCGTCAATTCAATGTCGTAGCCATTCTTTGTACCGTCACAATCCATGCTGGTCAGAAGGATCTCTCCAGCTCCCAGTTGTTCAGCGAGCACGGCCCACTCAAGCGCGTCCCTTTGGGTGTTTCGCCGGCCACCATGAGTGAAGACTTCCCAACCCTTGGCAGGATCGCTAGGGTCTCGGCGGCGCGCATCAATCGCCACGATGATGCATTGGCTGCCAAAAGTTTCGGCGCCGTCAGCAATCAGCGTGGGCCACTTGACGGCGGCGGTATTCAGCGAGACCTTGTCGGCGCCGGCGCGCAGCACTGCCCTAATGTCTTCGACCGAAGTCAGGCCCCCGCCCACCGTCAAGGGAATAAAAACTTCGTCGGCCACGCGGCGAACGAGGTCGATAATTATGTCTCGCTTGTCGGATGAAGCGGTGATGTCCAGGAAAGTAAGTTCGTCAGCGCTCTGCACATCATAGGCGCGGGCTTGCTCTACCGGATCGCCGGCGTCAACCAAGGAGACAAACCGCATCCCTTTGACCACGCGACCGCGATCAACGTCCAGGCATGGGATGATTCGTTTTGCCAGCATACGATCTCAACTATTGCCAAACATTGAACCGCGCTCGGCGGGCGAAGTTATTGAGCAGTTGCAGACCCACTGTCTGGCTCTTTTCGGGATGAAACTGCACGCCGCAAAGATCACCATGCGCGACCACCGAGGAGTAAGGGACTCCATACTCTGTTTCGCCGACGACAATCGCATGGTCTATGGGTTCGCAATAATATGAATGAACAAAATAAAAGAACGCATTGTCTTCGATATCAGCCAGCAATGGATGCGCATCTCGTTTGCAAACCTGGTTCCAGCCCACTTGCGGTACTACCAAATCATCTGAGAACCGGCGCACTTGGCCGCGCAACAAGCCAAGGCCTTCTGTCTGGCCAAACTCATCCGACTCCTCGAATAACATTTGCATGCCGACGCAGACCCCCAAAACGGGTGTGCCTTTCATCACTTTCTCGCGGACCAGGGCATCAAAGCCCCGGATTGAGAGCGCCTTCATACAGGCTGCAAAGGCTCCTACGCCGGGAAGCACCAGACCGTTTGCCGCGCGGAGCAACGTCTCATCGCCACTGACCGTGGCCGGATGACCAGTCGCCGCGAACGCTTTCTCGACCGAGCGAAGATTGCCTACGCCATAATCAATGATGGCAATGTCGGGCATCTCTCTAAAGACTTCCTTTGGTGCTCAAGACCCCCTTGATCCGCGGATCGCGCGCGACGGCCTGGCGCAGCGCGCGCGCTACGGCTTTAAATGAAGCTTCCAGAATGTGGTGCGTATTCCGTCCTCGCAGCAGATCAATATGCAGATTGCAGCGCAGGCTCTCGGCAAACGAGCGCCAGAAATGCTCCGCCAACTCCACCGAGAAATTTCCGATCTGTTGGCGTCGCGTCTTTACTTCATAGACCAGATAGAAACGGCCCGAAAGATCGATCACCGCCCGGCATAGAGCTTCGTCCATAGGGACTATGGAAGTTCCGTAGCGGCCGATGCCAGCTTTGTCGCCCAGAGCTTCCTCGAAAGCCTGTCCTAAGCAGATGGCCACGTCTTCGACCGAGTGATGGTCGTCGATGTGGAGATCGCCGCGACAACTGATATCGAGATCGAACAAACCATGCTTGGCGAATAGCTCCAGCATGTGATCCAAGAAAGGAATATCAGTCGAGATCTTGGCCGTGCCCCGTCCATCGAGCGAAAGCCGTACTCGTATGTCCGTTTCTTTCGTTCGCCGGTGAACGTCGGCGCGTCGAGTGATAGCTTTCCTGGTCATAGTCTTTGTGCGCGACTCCCTTTCTGTTGGTTCCGGGAGCAGTTCCCGGACTCGACTTCCCAGTCTTCTCCAGTCTTTTCCATTCACAAGCGACGGCTTGGGCACAGCTCAAGATCGCATCAGCCGAAACGTCAATGTCGTTTTCAGTTGTGGACCAATTCGAGATCGAGACGCGCATCGCATGCATGCCGTGCCAAGTAGTACCACCGAGCCAACAAGTGCCCTCCTTCTGAACGCGAATAATGACTTCGGACGTGAAAGCGTCTGGATCTCCTCCGTTCTTTGGTGAGAATCGCACTAACACCTGATTGAGAACGACTTCATTCAAGATCTGCACACCTCGGCTTTCTGCAAGTCGCTCTGCCATGCGTTTGGCGAGGCGACAACACCGGTCAATAAGTTCGGCAAGCCCGCTCCGTCCCAAAACGCGAAGTGCCACATAAACTGGGAAGCCACGAGCGCGCCGTGAAGCTTCCGGCACCCAGTTGTGGTTCTCGCGGACAACACCTTCAGCCGGAACATAGTATGGTGCGTTCAGAGTCATTGCGGCATGATGTGCAGCGGCATCGCGAACAAAAACAAGGCCTGAATCCTGCGGCACGTTCAGCCATTTGTGACAATCAACCGAAGCCGAGTCGGCGAGTTCGATACCCTTAACCAGGGCTTGGAGTGTTGTAGATGTCGCGGCCCACAGACCGAATGCGCCATCCACATGGAGCCAGCCAGAGCGTTCATGAACACAACCTACGACTTCCTCAATGGGATCGAACGCGCCCGTATTGACATTGCCAGCTTGCGCGCAAACCAAGACCGGAGTGCTTATCTCAGTCAAAGCGGACCGAAGCGCATCGGGACGCATCCTACCTTGCCCGTCCGTTCGCACTTTGATTACACGGTCGCGTCCCAGGCCAAGCATCTGCAGCGACGAGAAGATCGAAACGTGTGATTCTTCGCTCGTCACTACGGGAATAGCTGGCGCTCCGAACAATCCTTGTTCTTCAACATTCCATCCCGCCTTTCGAAGCAAAGCATGGCGGGCCGCAGCCAGCGCCGTAAAGTTGGCCATCGTGCCGCCAGTGACAAACCCAATGCTCATTTCGCCTGGTAGCCCCAAGAGATCAAGGAGCCAGCCTCTAAGTATCTCTTCAACTGCCGCGGCGGCCGGTGAGAGGACATAGGAGAATGCGTTTTGATCCCAAGTCGTGGTTAACCAATCCGCCGCAACAGCCGCCGGAAGAGCACCTCCGACGACAAAGCCAAAGTAACGCGGCCCTACCGAGGCAACCACAGCCGGATCCGCGGCGCGTTGGAGGTGCTCTACGACTCGGAGCGAGTCTTCTCCTTCAAGCGGAAGGGACCCGCCCATACTTGCAAGCAAAACGTCAAAATCTACCTGTGGAGCTACCGGGCGACTTCTCAAACCTCTCAAGAAATCGATCGCCATATCGCACGTTCGCTCCAACAAATCCTTGTAGTCCAAACAGTCCTCCATCAAATCCACTTAGCCGAACCCATTTGTTTCTGCTTTCCTAGAATCTCATTCAGCGCACTAAGCAATTGATCGTTTTCCTCTGGCGTGCCGACGCTAACCCGAAAATAATCCTGCAACATCGGATAGTGGCTCACATCGCGAATCAGAATGTCGCGCCGCAGAAGTTCCCGATAGATTCGAGCAGGCGGTATCGACGAATGCACCAACATGAAGTTCGCCCGCGACGGAACTGGAGCCAGACCGACAATCGTCGCCACCAGTTCCCGGCATAGGCGGTCACGCTCGGTACGGATCACCGCGATGAACGGCTTGATTTGAGAGGTATACATCTCGAGCGCCACTTCAGCGGCGGTCTGCGATAGGACATTAAGATTGTAAGGCAGCACTGCCTTGGAAATCTCGCGGGCAAGCTCAGGCGCTGCCAACAGATATCCAACCCGCAGCGCCGCCATGGCCATGGCTTTTGAGAACGTACGCAGCACTACCAAATTCGGATACTGTTTCAATAAGGGCACCGCGGTTTCGCCAGAGAACTCGAAGTATGCTTCATCGACCACCACCAAACCCTGCGCTGCATTTAGCAAAGAAATCAGATCTGGCTGTGAGATCAGACAGCCGGTCGGGTTATTGGGCGAGCAGATAATGATTACGTCGGGCTGCGACGAGACAATTACATCTCTCAAAGACCGAACGTCATAGTCGAGTTCCGATGTGAGCGGCACACTGATAATCTCGGCACCAAGGATGGTTGATATTTGTCGGTAAAGCGCGAAGGTGGGTTCGCTAATCAGCACGCGCGTTCCTGATCCGACTGACACTATTAGCAACGCCTGGATCAATTCATTCGAACCATTGCCGGCGACAATTCCATCTGCCGTCCAGCCACTGTGCTCAGCCAATCGCTCCTGTAATTTCTGCGGCACAAAGTCGGGGTAACGCGACCAACGAATGTTTTCCAGCCGCCTGAGAGTTTCTTCCTTGATCCTCAACGGCACATCCCAGGGATTTTCGTTCTGGTTAAGCTTAATGCGTGCGCGGTCCGGCCGCAGGGAATACGACCGGAGTTCCCGGACTTGGGGCTTGATGATTTCTAGGGGCACGCCCATTTTCAGCTTTTCTCCATCCGCATCAGCGCCGAGCGGGCGTGAGCCTCTAACCCTTCGGATCGAGCCAGCGCGGCAATCAAAGGCGCAGTGCGCTGAAGTTCCCGCGCTGAGTACTTAATGATGCTAGTTCGCTTGATGAAGTCGCGCACACTGAGAGCGGACGAAAAACGCGCCGCGCCACCGGTCGGCAACACATGGTTTGGTCCCGCCAGATAGTCGCCCACAGCCTCGGGTGTATACGGTCCAAAAAAGATCGCCCCGGCATGGCGCACCTGCGCCGCTATGAGATCTTCATCCCGGGCCATGATCTCCAAATGCTCGGGAGCGAGTTCATTTACCAGGGCACAAATTTCTTCCATCTGGTCCGCAACGATAACTGCTCCGTAGTCAGCCAATGACTTTTCCACTATCGCCGCGCGCGGCAACTGGTCGATCTGCTTCGCCAACTCACTCCCTACCTCCAGAGCCAGATCACGGCTGGTGGTTAAGAGGATGGAGGAGGCGTCCTCGCTATGTTCTGCCTGGGCCAACAGGTCGCTAGCCACAAACGAAGCCGATGCAGTTTCATCGGCAATCACCACCACTTCGCTGGGACCCGCGAGCGAGTCGATGCCCACAACTCCAAAGACCAGTTTCTTGGCGGCAGTGACGTAAGCGTTTCCCGGCCCGGTAATCTTGTCGACTCGCGGCACAGTGTCGGTGCCGTAAGCGAGGGCGGCGATGGCTTGCGCTCCGCCGACCGCGTAGACTTCCGTTACATTCAGTTCAAGCAGCGTCGCGGCCACTGCTGGGTTTTGCTTGAGTGTTTGCGGCGGCGTAACGACAACGATGCGGTCGACGCCAGCAACCTGGGCTGGGACAACGTTCATGATTACTGACGAGGGATAGCTGGCCGTGCCTCCCGGAACGTAGAGGCCCACTCTTTCAAGGGGCGTGACTCGCTGACCAAGACGGACGCCGTTTGCGCCATCCATTGTCCATGAATACTCACGCTCCTGTTTATGAAAGGCGCGCACCATGGTGATCGCCTCACGCAACGCCGCGAGCACTTCGGTGTCCACGCGCGCTGCACTCTCTTGCAGGGTCTCTTCACTAACTCGAATCTCCGTAGGTTCCAAAACACAGTCGTCGAATCGATATGCATAATCTATGAGCGCGGCATCACCGCGGGTGCGCACGTCACTGACAATCGCAGTGACCTGATTTATCAAGTCGGCGTTCAGCGCTACATTCCGCTCGCGGATGCGCTTCAGCTTCCGCGAGAGACGATCCTTCTCATTAGTTGAGATAACCTCAATCATGCCGCTCCGCTCTTTCCCTTCACACCTTTGAGGGCTAGGATTAGCTTTCCCATTACGGCTGCCTTTATCTGATAACTCGCCCGGTTTACTACCAACTGAGCGGCGGAATCCGCGATTACCTCAACGATGCTGAGACCGTTCTCCCGCAGAGTGCGGCCGGTCTCCACCAGATCCACGATGCAATCGGCTAGTCCGAGCGTAGGAGCCAGCTCGACCGATCCCGAAAGCTCAATTATCTCGACCGGTTGTCCCTGGGCACCGAAGTGGCGCGCCGCCACCTGCGGATACTTGGTGGCAACTCTCAACATGGCGTAGCCCTTTTTTTCCAGACCGTCGGGCGCCGCCACCGCGATCTGACAATTTCCGAACGGCAAACAAAGCGGCTGCAAAACGTCGGCTTCTGACTCCAGGAGGACGTCACGGCCGACAACACCACAGTCGGCAATTCCGTGTTCGACATAAACAGGCACGTCGGCGGGCTTGACGAAGACAAAACAAAAGCGGCCCGACTCGTCTTCCTGCGCTAAACATCGTGAATCAGCTTGGTCAGGCAGCCTCACTCCAGCATGGGCGAACAATTCCAGGGCGTGGCCCTGCAGCCTTCCTCTGGGAATAGCGATCGTCAGCTCTGGCACGTCGTCACCTCATCAACATTAATCTTGACACGCTCATTCGAGGCCCGCCGCATGATCGCTTCGAGAAACAGGCCGGCGACATCTCCGTCATCCGGGCTAGTACCGGCCTCCGCTACTTCGATCGCCGACACGAACTCCGGCCGCTCTGCGAGGAGCTCTGCCAATGCATCCAGTTCCAAAACAAACCCGACCGCCGGCTCACCCTTGCCAAATTGCGCGGTCAGATTGTCGTATCGCCCGCCACTGCCAACTCGGGCGCCGATCCCAGCCACATAGATCTTGAAAGTGAGGCCAGTGTAGTAATCGAGTCTGGCAACGTCGCCTAGATCGATCTCAAAGTGTTCGGCCATTCCCAGCGATCCGATCACTTGCCAGAGAGATTCAAGCCGATCGAGCGCGGCGCGGGACCGACTGTTGGTAATCACCTGTCGGGCTTTGGGGAAGATTTCCGCTTTACCCGAAAGTTGGATTAGATCAGCGAAGGCTGAGCTTTCACCAGCGGAAGCATAGGAACTAAGAAACGACTCCACCTCAGCCACGGCGCGGATATCTACCAGGCGACGCAACTCATCGCGAGCCGTAGCGTCGAACCCGAGGTTTTCGACTATGCCGTTAAAGATCTCAACCTCACTGAGTGTGATTACTACCTGATTGAGACCGAGCCGACCGAGCACTTCAGCGGCGATGGCCAGCACTTCCATATCTGCGGCCTTTGAGTTTCGGCCCAACAGCTCACACCCGATTTGCGTTGATTCGCGACGCCCCACCGCCGGTGATCGTCCGTGCTGAAAGACGGTTGCTGCGTAGCAGAGACGCAGGGTCCGTTCGCGTTTGGCAAATAAGGTGGCCGCCGCGCGCGCAATGGCCGAAGTCACGTCCAGACGCAACGCCAGCAGCTGCCCATCGCCTTCGCTAAACTTAAAAGCCCGCTCAGCCTCAGTCTTTCCCATGCCAGCTTCAAAGAGCGAGTAATAATCAACCGAAGGGGTGACGATCTCTTCGTACGACCAACCCTCGAAGACCGACATGGCGATCTGCTGAACGGTTCGCCTCACGCGCGCTTCGCGCCCGCAGTAATAACGTAAGCCGTTGGGAATCCTGGAAAGCGATTCAGTCATAAAGAAGGTTCTGCGTTTCGACCAAAAGAAAACCCGCCGCCATTTAGTCCTGGCAGCGGGTTTTGTAAAAACTTGGTTGTGCTCTTAAGACTATTGGACCTGAACGATCACAACCACACACACGCTGCCTCGCTGCCAATGATGATTGGCATGATGCTCAACGTGATGGCGATGAATTCCGTTACAGATCATAACTGGTGATGCAAAATATGAGTGGGCTTTATACGACACTTTCTTCAACTAAGTCAAAAACCGGCTTCCATTTGGAGCTTACCCCTATAAATTACATTAGCGGTACTTGCTGCCTGACTGTATGACGCTCGTCACAGACTAATCTGACATCAAAGGCCAACAAAAAGCCGGGTTTGTTGTAAATCGAGATCCGGATCGACCATGCCGCCGTTTCGACACCCGCCCATCGATTAATAGACTCTATGCTCCTCCAGCAATCGAAGGCACAATCGTAACGAGGTCGCCTGCTTTAGCCACCGTGTCAAAGCCCTGCAAGTGGCGGATGTTCTCTTCATTCAAATAAACGTTGATGAAGTTCCTCAACGTGTTCGCATCAAGATAGAGGTGATGACGGAGTTCCGGATAAGTGTCGGTCAACAGATTGAGTGCGCTGCCAACTGTGGCCGCTTCTACCTCTACCTCAGTCTGATCATCCGCGAACCCACGCAAGGCCCCCGGGATGGCGATGGTTACCGGCATGATGTTTCTCCCTTTACAATCTCCTCTGAATCGAATTGCGTGCGGTCGGCCCTCATCTCCCACGAACGAAGGTCCTGCGCGTATGCCTCACGCACGGAAACAATCACGTAAGAGTAAGTAGGCCAAGCATGTTCCAAATCATAAGTTGATGGTCGGGCCTCGGCGTCCGGGTGAGAGTGATAGAAGCCGACAACCTCCAAGTTTTTCTCTCGTGCGTAGCGCTCGCCACGCAGTAATTCTTCAGGACGGATCAGGAAGCGATTGCGCTTGTGCTCTTCTTCGCGCGCATTTGAAATTGGGTAGGTCTCGGAAACGACTTTGCTCCCGTTACCAGAGAACCTGCCGATGAGCAGACCGCAACATTCGTGAGGATAGTCTTGCTCGCCATGAGTGCGCATCGCCTCGAGGTGATTAACACGAAGAGTAATCATTGAACGGGATGCTCCCAATAAGCTTCGCTGAAATAACGCTCACCCCCGTCGCAGAGGATGGTTACCACGACCGAGCCCGGCAGGAGCGTTTTGGCCACTCGCAACGCGGCGCAAACATTTGCGCCGGAACTCGGACCGACCAGCAGCCCTTCTTCCCGCGCCAGCCGTCTCACCATCGCCTGCGCCTCTTCGGTCTGAACTTTCAGGGTCGCATCGGCTAACGAAGGATCATAGATGCCTGGCACCAGGGCGGTCGCCATGTGTTTGAGACCTTCAATTCCGTGCAGGGGTGAGTTAGGCTCAACCGCGAGCGTTTGCACTTGCGGGTTGTATTCCTTAAGCCGCCGCGACGTGCCCGTGAATGTTCCCGAAGTGCCCAGCCCCGCTACAAAGTGCGAAACGCGGCCTGCGGTCTGCTCCCAGATCTCCGGGCCGGTGCCGTCATAGTGGGCTCGCCAGTTGGCGTCGTTATTGTACTGATCAGCGTAGAAATATCTTCCTGGCGAGGCCGCAAACAGCCTACGGGCCTCAGCCTGGGCTCCATCGCTTCCCTGGTTCGGATCGGTTTCAATGACTTTGGCGCAATACCGCCGCAAAATGTGTTTACGCTCGATACTGGCGTTGCGGGGCAGACACAGGGTGACGCTGTAACCCAGAGCTGCGCCCAGCATGGCAAAGGCGATACCGGTATTCCCGCTGGTCGCATCTAGGATCGTCTTGCCTTGGTGCAGCAGTCCGCGATCTTCCGCCTCTGAAATAATCCGCAGCGCTGCCCGGTCTTTCACCGATCCGCCCGGATTCAGGTGCTCAGCCTTGGCAAACACCTCGACGCGCTCGGGCAACCGCGCCAGTCGAGCCAAACGAATCAGCGGCGTCCCGCCGATATTCGCCATGATCGTGTCGCGAACCGTGGTTCTATCTTTTTGCTCAACAACTGCCGTGTTCATAAAAAGATTGAGAAGCAATCTGAATTGCCCTTGGGATTACGAGTCCCGGTTCAAACCAAATCAAAAGCCGACCGCGATTTTTGTGATCGCGACCGGCCTGGAACTCTTACTGGTGTTTTTTGCTAAATCGTTTCCTGGCCGGTTGCGCACATTCCTCCCTGACAGCAACAAGGACAACAACAGCGACCGTGATATCGATCCATCTCTGATTTCTTTATCCGCATTGGCGGTTCAACGTGAAAGCGCACTATAGAAAACGCGAAGTGAGAGCGTCAAGCAGATATTCTCTTTTCAGGCCCACTTGGAGTTGAATTCTATTTACACGTGATTAAATGGAATTGTCTTGACCGAAGCGAAGCCTGTCTCTATCGTTGGCGTGGCGGAAATTGACAACGGCTGGCAGGGAATGAATAAGAGAAGTCAGCCGAACTGACGTGGCGATTTACGGTAACTTGCTCCACGTAAAAACTGCTAAAGAACCGACCGAATTTTGCTCTCGCGCCGAGTTCTGAAAGCGCGAGAGTTTTGTTTTTAGTGGCCCCGTTCGACTTGGTAAGTTGAAACATGGCGGTTTGCTAGTGATGCGAATGATCGGCCAGAAATTCTGTTGTTGCATGTGTTGTTGCTGCTGTTGTTGTGGCAGCGCTAAGGGCGTGCTGTGGGGTGATGCGAAGGAATGCAGGGCAGATGGATCGATCAAGAGCGGTGAAGAAACAGGAGAACATAGTTGAAAACATAACCAGCGAGCTGAACCGGCTCGCTCAGTTTGCAGTCTTCATTCTTAACGCCCTCGGTAGTTTTCGAGGGCGTTTTCCTTTTCCCTCACCGTCCAACTTCATTCATCGCTCCCCCAGCTTGACACAAAGCGAGCAAGATTTGCTTGGAGCGTCCCGAAGGATTCCAGGGAAAGGAGCGGTGCCCGCATGACCATCGGGATTACCGAGCGAGTAACAGCCGCCGTGCCTAATTACGTTCTGGAAGAACTGGCACATTACGAGAGGCAAATCCGGAAGTACCGCGCTGGTGAAGTCGATGAGACCAAAATGCAGAAGCTGCGGCTGCATTTTGGCACTTACGCCCAAAGGCAAGAGGGTGTGCAGATGCAGCGGATCAAGATTCCGGGTGGCTCCCTGACTGCAGCTCAACTCGTAAGATTGGCCGATGCAGCGGATCGATTTGGCAGCGGCTTCATTCACTTCACTACCCGCGAAGATGCGCAGATTTATTACGTCAAGCTGGAAGAGACGCCGGAGCTATTACGTTTCTTGGCGGAGGGCGGCATCACTTCACGTGAGGCGTGCGGCAATACCGTGCGCAACATCACCGCCTGCTATCGCGCCGGCACTTCAGCGAGCGAAGCCTTCAATGTGTTGCCTTATGCCGAAGGTCTGTTTCGGTTTCTGGTACGCAACAAGCTCAACCAAAACCTGGGACGAAAGTTCAAGATCACTTTTGAAGGCTGCGCCGAAGATCACTCGGCTCTCCGAATTCATGATATTGGCTTCTGGGCAGTCAAACGCGATCTCGAGGGCAACGCGAGGCGCGGCTTCCGCGTGTATTTAGGTGGTGGACTGGGAGCCGATCCGCATCTCGCTCATCTCTACACCGACTTTCTTCCTGTCAAGGACCTATTCAATTTCGCGGCGGCCACCTTGCGACTGTTTGACCGGTACGGTGAACGCAAGGCGCGTATGAAAGCGCGCATGAAGTTCCTGGTGGAATCGATGGGTTGGGAGGCCTTCCGAGAGGCGCTGGAGAACGAGCGTGAAAGAGTTGGAGCAATACCGCTAACCGGTTACCTGGAAGAGACTGATGAGTTCAGTCCCTACCTCAAAGAGTTGTCGCGGGACTTACCGGTCTTGAATACGCAACTTGACTATCCGCAATTCCAATCATGGGTGCGCGACTCGGTAATCGAACATCGGATTGCCAGCTTTCGTGGGGTGCATGTGCGCATCAAGTTAGGCGATCTAACTGCCGAGCGTGCGCGCCAACTCGCCGAAGTGGCGCGCCGTTTTTCGGCGAGCCAGTTGAGGATTTCAATCGACCAAAATATCTATCTCCCCTGGGTGCGAGCGGAAGAAATTCGAAATCTGTACGCCGCTCTTGCCGACTTGTCACTAGCCGAGAGGGGCGCCGGAACCGTCGCCGACGTGACCACTTGCCCGGGATCTGACACCTGCCGCTTGGGTATTGCGTCGGCGAAGGGTCTAGGAAGCGCGTTGAATGACGCTTTCAATAACGGCCTGGGTACGTATGCGGAAGTAGCACGGCCCCTGCGCATCAAGATTTCTGGCTGCCCGAATGGCTGTGCGCAACATTCGATTGCCAACATCGGTTTTTACGCGGCGGCGCTCTCGCATGACGATCGCACGGTGCCCGCTCACTTTGTGACTGTCGGCGGTCAGACAACCCCCGACCAGGCGCAATTTGGAAAACTGGTGGGCAAGTTCCCAGCCAAAAACTGCGTCAAGGTTACGGAAACTCTGCTGCAGGTTTACGACAAAGCAAGACAGTCCGAAGAAGACTTCAACTCGTGGGTAGAGAGGGTTGGAATCGAACGGATACGCGCGATCCTGACACCGCTGAAGGAAGTTCCGTCATTCGAACAGGACCCTTCTTTCTATGAGGACTACGGGCACGAGCATGAAAGCTTCGCTGTACGTAAGGGAGCAAAAGGCGAGTGCGCCGGCTCAACTGTAGCCGAGACAGTTCCCACAATCGCAGCCGCACAGGAATTGATCTATCAAGCAGAAGCATTCCTTTACCACAAAGAATATGAGCATGCCGGGTTGACGGCCTATGAAGCGGCAGGAGCAGCCGTTCGCGTTCCCCTCTATCAAAGACTGGTAGATCCCTTCAACTCGGAAGAGGCTTTGTGGGAATTTGAGAATTTGTTCGTGCTCTCGGGTGAAACGCAAGGTGAGTGGGAGCAAGTCTCGGAGCGCTTTGCCAAGCTGAAGAGTGCGAGTGCCAGCGAGGCTGGCGCACGTCAAATTCTCGAAGCAGCGCGACGCGTCGTTGCTTATTGCGCGCAACAGCCTCCCGGGAAGGAGGCGGTTGCGGCATGAGAGACAGGACAAATTCCGGAGTTCTGGTAGTAGGGCACGGTAGTCGTCGTCCGGAAGCAAACGATGACGTGCGTGAAGCTGCGCGCAGAATTGGCGAGCGCGGCGGATTTCAGCTGGTCGCAGCGGCCTTTTTGGAGATTGAGCATCCGACCATCGCCGAAGGTTTCAAGCATTTAGTTGAGTGTGGGGCGTGCAAAGTCACGGTGCACCCCTACTTCCTCTCGCCGGGGAGGCACACGCGTGGCGATCTGCCGCGCGAGGTGCGCGCAGTAGCACAGTGCTTCCCCGGCGTGAACTATCAAATCACCGAACCACTGTCGGCGCACCCGTTAGTAATTGATGCCTCCGTCGAACGGATTAGGGAAACGGAGGGATCGGCTAGAAACGAATCCCAATCCGGCGGTGCAAAGCCTGGAACGGTTTATCTGGTCGGAGCAGGACCGGGCGACCCCGGTCTAGTGACACTGCGGGCACATGAAATTCTCTTCACCTGTGATGTCGTGCTCTACGATTATTTAGCTGATCCGGAAGTTTTGAACTTCATTTCCGCGCCAGCCGAGAGAATTTATGTAGGCAAGATTGGACATGGTAAACGGACGTCACAGGAAGAGATCAATCGCCTGTTAATCGACCATGCGAAAAATGGAAAGCGGGTAGTACGTCTGAAAGGTGGCGATCCGTTTCTCTTTGGCCGCGGTGGTGAGGAAGCCGAAGCTCTTCATGACGCTGGCATACCATTCGAGATCGTACCAGGAATCAGTTCGGCTCTCGCAGTCCCTGCTTATGCGGGTATTCCACTAACCCATCGCGAATACTCTTCATCGGTAGCCATTCTCACCGGGACAAATTCC
>DASXQM010000345.1:0-9109 GCA_036507195.1 Pyrinomonadaceae bacterium
GGTGCTTGCTCGCCTCGAGCGTTATGAGTTGGACGTGTTTGCCGAAGAGGATGCGATTGCCGCGCAGGCGGCCGTCAGAACTGCCGAGGCCCACGCGGCAGCGCAAGGGCATGTGGGCCCGATCTCGACTGTGAATTCAACGACGGAAAATTCGTCAGCTTCGTACGGCACTGTTTCAGCGGGTGCTGCTTTGGAAGCAGCGGCCCGGCGTGCCGGGCGCAGGAAAGCGGTTGCCCAGGCTTCCCTCTTCGACCTTGCTAATCAAAAAGTGGTTGAAGAAGTCCGCAACGCCGATCCGGACAAGTTGTCACCCGAAGAGGCAAAGGAATTGCTCCACAGGCTCCGCCGGGAAATGATGTGATAAATGGCTTTGGTCTTGGGTCTTTGGTCTTGATCTTAGGTGGATGTTAAGTCTTGGGTCTTTGGTCTTTGGTCTTTGGTCTTGGGTCTTTGGATTTTGGTCTTGGGACTTTGGACTTGGGTCTTTGGTCTTTGGTCTTTGGTCTTTGGTCTTGGGACTTTGGACTTAGGTCTTTGGGGTCTTAGGTCTTGGGTCTTTGGATTTTGGTCTTTGGTAGTTTTTTAAATTTGAGATCTCAGATCTCAGATCTCAGATTTCAAAGCTCTAATCCCAAGACCCAAAGAGGCAACACCAAAGATCAAGTACCAAAGCCCAAAGTCCAAAGCTCAAAGTCCAAAGCTCAAAGCCCAAAGACCAGAGTCCCAAGACCAAGATCTCTTTCTTAGTAATTTAGACGGCGCGCAAACCAATCCCAGAGTGGCGTCGGTTTCGTGCCGACGGGGTTATAGGTTGCGACGAAGACGAGCCGTTCGCCATCCTCCCTGGTGGTAACCCCGCGATGCAAAACCTCACCGCCCTTAATCACCAGCAGGTCGCCCGGAAAAGCGATCAGAGGCTTCGGCTTAGCGAATTCGAGGAGTCGCGCAAACGGAAAGAGCAGATAGGGGACCGGGAACAGCACGCGGCTCCATTCCGGCGAAAGCACTTCGGTCGCACCTTCGTTCGTGTTAACGAGCGTCAGGAGCGCGCTATACAAACCTCCATCTAAATGCCACTTGAAACCTTCGTGCCTGGCGCGATAGCACTGGATGCGAAACGCCCTTTTGGGGTCTGCCATGAGTTCGAGTTGGACGCCAAATGTCTCTTGCGTAATTCTCAGGAGCGGCCCGGCTGCCAACTCGCGGAGCTCGGAAAAGTGCTGGTCGATATTGAAGCCGTCGAGGACATTGTAAGCCAGGCTCATACCCGCTTTGGCGGCGACCGGTTTGAAGAGATCGCCACGCGACTCAATCAGACTCAGCCAGCCGGCCGTCTGTTCCGGCGATAAAAACTGGGGAAAAATACGATAGCCTTCCGGAGGTCGTGAGTTTGTCTGGTCCGCCTGAGGATCATGTCGCCCCGTCGTGAACTCCACGACGGCACGGTTGAGTCGGGCGAGAGTGCTGACATTCATAGTTGCAAAAATTGGTTTTTGTTTTTTGGTTTTTGGACTTTGGTCTTTGGTCTTTGGTCTTTGAGATCTGAGATCTAAGATCTGAAATCTCAAATTAAAAAAATTACCAAAGACATAACACCTAAGTCCAAAGACCCAAAAGACCCAAGACCCAAGACCCAAGACAAAGCTAATCCTTCTTCGGCTCCGTAAGCGGCGCGTCCGTCACCGTGAACCAATCACCCTTGCCATCATTCGTGCGCAGCAGGCGCATGATCTCATCAAAGTTGAAGGGCCGGGCGCCGCGACGTCCAAACACCGAAATCTGATTCCCGCCTTCATCCGCCGCACGATCACGATCGAGTGGCTTCGAAATCGCCAGTGCTTCGCCTTTAGTTCTAAACGTCGCAATCAATACCGGCTGCGGGCGCGGACTAAACCCGGCGTATTCCGGCATCGTCTCAGGAGAGGTCAGTTGTAGTATTCGTAAACCATTCCGGCCGTCAGCCACATAGCCAAACAGACTGGCGTTGGTCATCGCGACCTTTACCTGATGCGCGTCGTTGATCTTACCATCAGCGTTATATATTTGATCGAGCCGCGGTTTTTCCGGTTGCTCCACATCGATGATCGCGATTCCTTCTTTGCCGTTTGCGACATAAGCATAGGTTCGAGCGACGTAAACGTCGTGGGCTTCACGGAGCGGAACCACCGCGGCATTAATTACGCGAATCCGCTCAGGCGCGGTTACATCCAACACTTTCAACCCTTCATCATCGACGATAAAACCATAGCGAAACTGAACGGCAATCGAGCGCGGATGACGAAGCTCGGGCGCGGCTATTTGTTGGACGATCTCGGGGTGCAGCGGATCGTCGATGCTAACGATGACGAGCCCGTTTCCGGTGGTTATGTACGCGTAGTGGCCGGCGATCGTGAGGTTGTTCGCATCATTGAGCGCGCCGCCGGGATTGAAAGCGCCGTTAGGATACTTCGCCGGATCGAGCGACCGCTTCAAATAATTGTTCAGCGGGTCGCCGTCGAGAAGCGTCGCCGCGTTAACCAGAATCAGCCCTTCATACTTGTCGACGACGTAAAGATAAGCATACAGCGGATGGATGGGTTGCTCTTCATTCAACAGTTGTTTGCGCGCCTCGCCCGTCAGCTTACCGGCGCTCACTGGATCGATCATCGTGCCGGCACTCTTTAGTCGCCAGCGAGCCGGATCGACAGCCAATGTCGTAGGCACGGCAACCGCGGTTGCATATTTCGTCTTGACCCAAAATTTCTGGCCAAAACGCGAGACGGGAGCAGTGGTTATTCGTTCGGAAAAACCTTTCTGATCGATCTGGGCGACGTCGTAGACACGCAGCCCTCCTTCACCGGCAGCAACATAGGCATATTCGCCGCGCAACTGCACCTGCAACACGCGCGGATTGCCCTGGTGTTCGTACGCCGTCTTCAGCTCACTCCCGCCTTTGACAAACTCTGCGTAGTTATCGGGATAAACAGTCCGGTGCAGCGAGCTGCCAAAGACTGCTTGCGGTTCACTCTGCTCTGTTGCAACTACCACCTCCAGAGCGTCGCCGGTAGCGACATATACGTAACGGCCCATGAAGTTAACGAAGTTCGTTCCCTGCAAAAGCAGTTGTGCCAGCCATGCGTTGTTGTCGTTCTTTGCCGACACGTGGCAGTCGGTGCATGCCTTGGTTTCAGTTGCGCGTACCGTATGGGGGACGTGTGTGTTGAAGGCCTGACCGGCAAATCCTTCCGCTGACGTGGTCTGTTGTTGCGAATAGATCCATTCGCGATTTTGATTCTGCGAGCTGACCAGCACCGCTGAAGAAGAACGGACCGGAGCCACCCGATTACCAGTCACCGTGCCGTCGCGGCCCAGCATAAAAATGTCGTCGCGCAAAACCTGGAAGTTGTATTGCGTGAAGTTGCGGGAATCGCCTCCCTCATTATGCCGATTGGGCATTTTGCGATTAGCCTGCATCGACAGGTGACACCCAAAACAGCTCGTCACCCATGACGAATGGCAGGCGACACACGTCATCTCGCTGTCGCGGTGCGCCAGCTCCTTATCGTCTTTCGGCACAGCGCCCCAACTCGCATTGTCTTTGCGAATCGTTTTCGAGTAGCGCGACTTCTCGCTGTAGTCGCGGCTGCCCGGCGTAATCGTGTCGGCGGTTTGAATCACGCGCCACCAGCGCCCGGGGACGACCATAGAGTTTTGAATGATGTCGCCGGTTTTTAGCTCGATGTCTTTCCCACTTTCGTCCTTCTTCTTCCGGTCGCGGGTAATCTTTTGGAAGAGCGGAATCTTTGCGCCTGTTTCATCCCGGACGCGAAATCGCGTCAGTTCCTGTCCGGCCAGCGGCTGTTTTTGTGATTTGCGGCGCTCGGCTGCTTGTCCTGATGCTGCAGCCGCGGCAGGACCCGAAGTAAACAGGTTGGCGCGACTGCGTATCGAGCCATGACAATCCTCACACGCTATCTCGATCGCGGCACGCGGCTCGTTATAGAGATTACCGTCGCCATGTGCGTCCTGGCGGAAGTGACAGTCAACGCAGTGCATTCCCTTCTCGAGATGAATATCGTTTAAATGAACGGCCTTCTTAAACTTTTCAGGATCTGCGGACGAGACGAGGTTGCCCTGCGCGTCGAGCAGGTTCCCTTTCCGATCGCGTTTGAAAACTTTGCGAAACAACCAGCCATGACTATGAAAATCACCAAACTGCGTATTCTTCAAGCCGGCGTTGAATTCGGCGGAACCCGTTTGGCCGAGGAACTCAAGCTCCGACCATAGGCCACGTACGCTGGCTGCCTCAGGATTGCGGTTCAGTTTTTCTCGCTCCTCTTCCTGGGACGGATTGTGTTGCTGCTTCGGATACAGCTTGTCGCCATCGCTCTCATTGTCCCACCAGGTCATGCCGAGGTAGGTGGCCACCATGTTTGTGCCGGGGTGCATGTGACAGACCATGCATTGCGAAGTGGGAATCTGGCTGGTGAACTGGTGTTTGATCGGATGGCCCGATTCGTTTTTCGGAATATTTGTATCGCTGGTTTGGGAGTGGCCCAGGTTTCCCGAAGCCGCGTAAGAAGCAGCGTGGGACGGATCGCGATCGTTAGCATAGATGACGTGGCAGGCGGAGCATCCTGAGGAGCGAAAGTCTCCCGGATGATCGTTGGTGCCGAGGAAGTTCAGGTTGGGATCGTGGAGGCGCGTCTTCTGTAATCCGAGGAAAACGGGATCGGTGCGCTGTGCGCTACCGAAACCGCGCGGGCTTAGTCCTTTGTCCGGTTTGCCGGGATCTTCATCCCTGTCCGGTAAGCCAACCTCCAAACGCCGTTTTCCTCCCCGCTCAAAAACGCGTAGCACGTTGCCGGGCTGCGAAATTTCCCAGCGCGGAATGGGATCGAGAAACTCGAGCAGACCTTTAGTGCGTCGCTCTTCAAGCGTTGGTTTCGGCGTCTGAATCAACCTTTGGGGCGCGCCGTTATCACTGTAGCTTTCGCCAAAACGCGCATCCTTTAGAGGAAAGCCGCCGTTGTTGTAGAGCGCGGCGCCCCAGAGCATCGAGCCATGGGTCATCATGCTGCGGGCGACATTCTGTGCTTCAATATCGTGGCAGGCGCCGCCGCCGCAGGTCTTCGCCGCGACGCGCAAATCGCCGGGGTTGATGAAGCGGACAAACTCCCAACTCTCGCGAGCGAGCAGAGTGTTCGTGCGTTCAGGGTTAGCGCCGGTGTACTTGCCATCGCGTTGCCAGAGTTCAGGAAACCTGGCGCGGACGTGGGCCTCGTTCTTGATCTGTTGGATGGTTTTTGGATCATCGCTGCTCTTGCGCGGCACGGGATTGCCGCCATGACAGCCGGTGCAGGAAAGTCCGACTGCGTCCTTGCCGTTATTCAACTTATCGAGCGTTTCAGTGGTGCCGTATTTGTGCATCGGCTCGATCTGAGCGTGGCAGGTGACGCAGCCTTCGAGTTTCGGGGCTGCGGTGGCTTGCTCCTGGTTTCGGAAATGGGTGTTAGAAATAGTAGGTCTTGATTGAGTTGGAATTACCTCGCTAAGTCGTGCGTTCTCCTTTTTGGTGGACACCGCCGCGAAGCCCAGCATCACGCTGAACAAAGCAACAATTACTGTTTGAACAAAGCGCGATCTAGTCATTTTTAGTGAGTCCAAAAAGGCGTCCACCACAGAGACACAGAGAGCACGGAGGTTGCACAGAGATTAGTTGTCGTATCCCATGATCTTTCTGTGAATCCCATCTTTCAGTACCACAACATTAAAATTGATCAACAATCCCAGGCGCCAGCCGCCTAGCCGCAGGTACGTAAGGATCTGAGCATCATGAATGGGTGCGAGAGCCTCAACCGATTTTGTTTCGACCACTACCATACCGGCGACGAGAATATCGACTCGATATCCGCACTCCAAGCGAATTCCTTTGTACTCCAGTGGCAGAGGTTGCTCCTTCTTATACGGAATACCTCTCAACAGTAACTCCCGACACAAACACTTGCGGTACGCTGATTCGAGCAATCCTGGCCCAAGCTTTCTGTGAACCTCTATCGCCGCTCCAATCACTTCACGCGTCAACTCATTGATCGAAAGACTCATAGACTCCACATCGTCCTTCTCTGTGCAACCTCTGTGTTCTCTGTGTCTCCGTGGTGAGCCTAAGATCAACCAAACTCAACTTACAAGAAGCACACTCCGAAGGCACCGCAAACAAGATGCCAAAAACCTTGTGTCCAGGATCAAAACACCAGCTTCAACTGCGCAAACAACGAATACAGCGGCTTGCTTGGACTGATCACATCGGGTTCACAGAAATCGCCCACGTTTGGCGGACAGTTGCGCGAGCGGTCAGTGAAAATGTCGCGAAAGCCCCGACCTGTCTGTAGCGTTGAAGCCCCAAACGTGACGGTCACGTTGTTGATTAAGAACGGCCGGTAGGCAACGCCGAGACTATAGTCAAATCCTATGTCGTGCCGAATGTGGTTTTGAAAAAGTACATACTCCAGGGGCTCAGTTCGATGAAACCGAAGATAGTTGACATTGAATACTGTCTTGATTCGCTGGGTGAGTTCCACATCGACACCACCGTTGTAGATGAAGATGCCGGGATTCACAAAATTCGCCTGGCCCTGAGTTTTGCTGCTCCGCAAACTCGGCAACACACTGTTGGGCTGCACCAGCCCAACTCCTGTCTGGGTTAACCGAATGCCGTTGCGATTCCAAAAAGAGAATTGCCCGCCCACGAAATTTGGATCGTCGAAGATCGCGTCAAAGCCGGTTGCCTTGTCATCCGTGGGGTTTGAATCTCCTTGCGCCCAAAAGAATGAGCCCTTGAAGCGCAAATAATCGTGATCGACAGACGCCTCAACCGCCGCCATGTTTGACCTGACCTTGACCCTGCGGCCCGCGATCGGGTTCCGTTCGTCGCGGCCAAATGCGTAGTAATAAGCGTGCGTCAGGTTGAGTTTGCCCAGATGCCCGTCCCCGCTCAGCCCCAGGTAACCCACCTTGATCGCATGCGGCCGAACATCGCCAATTAAGGCAGGCCGAACCAGAAAACCATTGCGGTCATACTTCACGCTGCGCCGGTCGTCGTTGTAATGCAGGCTTCCCTGAATCGTGTAGCCCTTGCGGATGAAGTCCTGGCGAAAAACGTTGGCGATGTAGACGTTTTGATGGCGCGTGTCAAAGCGGTTGAGACCGCTGTTAGTATCCTTCTCCAGCATCGAGAAGTAAGCAGCATTATATTGAATGCGATTATTGTCAGCGGCGCCGAAAAAGCGCAGGCCAAGATTATTGTCGGAGAAGATGAAGCCACGAAAGTCGGAAACGAAGGGTTGTATTCCGGCACGCACGGAAATGAAATCGTAGTTTGCGTTTACGTCCCACAGTTTCACTTCGCCAAACGCCTCTTCCAGCGAGAGATGTGTATCGGTGCGGTTGGCGCCTCTTCTGACGTCGATGTTTACGACGCCATTCTCGCGGGCATTGAGATAGTTTGGAATGCTGAAGGTTGGCGAGATCTTAATCGCCCAATCGCGCGGCTTGAAGGTCGTGTCGCCGTGGAAGAGTTCGAAGCTGAGCTGAACAGTTTCACTGGCAGCAAACTGCTCCGGCTGACCAAAAAACTCTCCGCTGCCGGGTTCGTCGCTGCTCACGTCTGAAGGTGTTGGGGCGCGCCTTTGTTCGACTCCGGTGGTGCTGACCGCAGAAAGAATCATGAAAAGCTTGTTGCCCTTGATTGGGTAATCGCCTTTCAGCACACTCTGGTTGTAAGGATCCCACCAGTGGCCATGCTTGAAGGGAATGTCGCGCCCGCGAGCCGCCCGATCTCCATAGCGATCGTATTCCGGGAAACCGACGCGCCAGCGATCGCGAGCTTCGCTGCGATCCAACTCGGTTTGGGGCTCAGATGAGACTGTTTCCCTTCCCGCGTGGCCCGTCGGTTTATCGTGCGGTGGCCGGGGTATTTCCTTTACTTCAACCTGGTCGAGCGGAACGTCTACGACCGTCTCTTTTCCCGCTTCGACAATCACATTCTCAAGCGCGTCGCCTCGGGCAATGGCAAACTCACCGTAGTTCTTATCCTTATCAAACCTGGCGACATGAGGCGCCGCCACTTTGAGGCGATAGGCGCCCGCGCTTAAGCGGAGTGAATACATTCCATCGACGCTACTGCGCGTGCGTCTCCACTTACCGGTAACCTGATTGGTAGCGATGACTACTACGCCGGCAACTGGCGCTCCGGAAGCCACGCGAACGGTGCCTTTGATGGTGCCAGATCCCTGGGCCGACCCCTGGCCCAGTACAGCAAGGCCAAACGTGTAGATCAGCAACACAGCGGAGCTGAGCAAGATTAGAATCTTTGTCATGCAGCGAATTTGGAATGCGCGTTTGCCTTGTAACATGACGAGTGAGGGCGAGGCAATGGAAATCGCCGTGGTCCTTTGCGACGCACGTTCAACGTGACAGCAAACGGATGCAAGCACTCAATCTCCGCAGCGCGCGCATTACAGAACCGCGAGCGGTAGCGACCGGATACTGCCACTCAACCTCCGCAGCGCGCGCAATACAGAACCGTGAGCGGTAGCGACTGGATGCTGCCACTCAACCTCCGTTGCGCGCGCAGTACAGAACCGTGAGCGGTAGCGACCGGATGCTACCACTCAACCTCGGCTGCGGGTGCAATACAGAACCGTGAGCGGTAGCGACCGGATCCAAGCACTCAACCTCCGCAGCGCGCGCAATACAGAACCGTGAGCGGTAGCGACCGGATCCGACACTAACCTGAATCGAGAATCTGTCCGGCAGAAAGACGCCTAGGACTCTAAGTTAAGTGCTCGGATCAGGTCGCTACCAATCCCTGTTCTGTAACTGGCGCTTCTTTTGGCACCGAGCGCCCATGGATTCGGCTGTACGGTTGTCATAGGTACCTTCCCCGAACGACGCTTCCGTACAGAACCGTGAGCGGTAGCGACCGGATGCTACCACTCAACCTCCGCAGCGCGCGCAATACAGAACCGTGAGCGGTAGCGACCGGATGCTGCCACTCAACCTCCGCAGCGCGCGCAATACAGAACCGTGAGCGGTAGCGACCGGATGCTACCACTCAACCTCCGCAGCG
>DASXQM010000346.1:0-5548 GCA_036507195.1 Pyrinomonadaceae bacterium
AAAAGAATCGTCACCTGGTGCAGCGACTCGGGAGAAAGCGACCAAAAATCCCACATCATTGTGGGCGATTTCAGATTGGTTTGCGGGTCGCGCTTCTGCGTATGAATAAAGTCGCCGAACTTGAGCGGATCGCGGATGAAGAAAACAGGTGTGTTGTTGCCCCGAGTCGCTGCACCAGGTGACGATTCTTTTCTCCGACCGCGGCACGCCCGACGGATACCGGCATATGGACGGTTTCAGCAGCCACACCTTCAGCCTGTCCAACAGTAAGAATCAGATTTTTTACGTGAAGTGGCACTTTAAAACCAAACAAGGCATCAACAACTTCACGCGCGAACAGGCTGATGCGATGAGGGGAAAAGATCCCGATTATGCGCAACGCGACCTTTTCAACGCGATCGCCATTGCGGACTTTCCCAGTTGGCGCGTCTGCGCGCAGATCATGCCGGAGAACGAAGCCGAGACCTATCGCATCAATCCGTTTGATCTAACTAAGGTGTGGCCGCACAAGGATTACCCGCTCATTGAAGTCGGTGAGCTCGTGCTCGACCGCAACCCGGTGAACTACTTTGCCGAAGTCGAGCAGGCGGCCTTCGAACCGAGGAACATTGTTCCGGGCATGGGCTTTTCGCCCGACAAGATGCTGCAGGCACGGCTGCTTTCCTATCCGGATGCGCATCGTTATCGCCTCGGAGTGAACTACGACACGATTCCCGTTAACAAGCAGCAGTGTCCGGTCCACACGTACAACCGGGATGGCTTCATGCGTTTCGATGGGAACTCCGGCTCCGAGGTGAACTACGAACCGAACAGTTTCAATGGTCCCGTTGAGGATCCCGCTTACCGCGAACGGCCGCGCACCGTCGCCAGCTTTCTCGAGCGGCATAATCACCGTCTCGACAATGATTATTACAGCCAGCCCGGTAATCTTTTTCGCTTGATGGGCGTCGGCAGCGCGCGAACGCCTGATCGGCAATATCGTCGCGAGTATGGCGTCGGTTCCGCAGCGCATTCAGGAGCTCCAGGTCCAACACTTCTACAAAGCCGATCCTGTCTACGGAGCCGGTGTCGCTAGAGGCCTTGGTCTCGCTGACACCGCGCCACTGGCCGTGTTGAAACAAAAGATGGGTCTTGATCACTGTACAAATTAATTCGCTTCCTCAAAGACTCCTGGATGGCACCGGTTGGTTTGTCTCGGAATTAGTAGAATCAAAGACAAGCAGTGACGATTTGTTATCCCAGACCCAAAGGTCCGGACTTGAGTGAGGACAGGAACTTTTCCGTGAAGAAACTTGCTGCGATTTTCTTTTTGCTGGTCACTATGGTCTCTGGGTGCTCGGTATTAGAGAACAGTGAGCGATTTTATCGAGACCACCCTCTTACGGACATTTATTTTCATGAGTACAACGACGATTGAGCCCGGATTCCGCAGTTAAACCTACGGGCCCTTGAGCGAGGAGCAAACCTGGAGTAGCGAAGGCACCCAACTGTAAAGTTTCAAAGTCCTTTTCGCTGCTTCGCACTTCACCATTGTAAGTCTTAGATTTCATCTTGAACCACCGATGATCGATGTCAGCTCAGAGGCAGAGACCCATTGACTTCGCTACGGAAGGTTTGCTCCAGCGAATTGTTTGAGGCGATTCCCAACTAGAAAGAAGCCGCCAGGCATTCAAATGGGTTTCTTTGGCTGCATCATGACTGAGTTCGATCGGACTACAGACATCGACGCGGCGCGAATGCTTTTCTTACCGTCGATGCGGCTATCCTCCGAGAAGCGTGCTCCCAGATCGAAGCCACGATTTAGTCACCTGCCGATAACCCGACACACTTCTTTCGTCACATCTCTCCAACATGAAAGCGAAACATCCGCAACATTCCTGTTTGTCACGATTTATTGGCGCCTGTCGGGTGTCGATCTGTTTGGCACGAGCCTTGCCCTTCTAATCATACAGATCAGACAGAAAGGAGGTGAGAATAGTGAAAATCAGAACATCAGTTTTCGTCGGCTTGCTTTTTCTTAGCTCCCTGGGAGCGGTTAACAGCGTGATAGCCGAGGACGGTGTCATCTCGAAACAGGAGTTCACTCCGGGCAGTTACTGTCACGAGAAGTTCGCGGCGATGGACCCGAGCACTTTAGGCTCAGACCATCCGACTCTCAACGACTCAGGTGATGTCGTAGATTTCTATGGACCGTGTAACGAGAGCCCTGTTGGGCAGGACCAAATCCGCGCGCAGGGACTCGAGGCACAGCACCGTTGGGACTTTGATTACGATGGATGAGAGCTGCCGGACCGAACTTGGGCACAACATCGATGGGTCCAAGATTACGGGGATTAGTTTCCGGCAAAAGGCGTGAGGAGGAGGCAGTCCTCCTCCTCACGAAGCAGCATCTCTTGCTCAACATGACGATAAAACAAGAAGGAAGAAGGTGAAAATCATGAAGATCGCAAACTCATTTTTGGCAGGCCTGCTTTTGATCGGCTCCCTGGGAGCGGTTAACAGTGCGCTAGCCGAGGACGACGGTATCATCTCGAAACAGGAGTTCACTCCGGGCAGTTACTGTCACGAGAAGTTTCCGGCAATACGGTCGAGCACTCTAGACACAGACCATCCGACTCTCAAGAGCTCGGACACAGGTGATGTCATAGATTACTATGGACCATGTGACGAGAGCCCTCTTGGCCAGGACCAAATCCGCGAGCAGAAAATGGACGCACAGGATCGGGGTCGATGGGCCCAAGATTACGAGGATTAGGTTCCGGCAAAAGGCGTAAAGAGGAGGGCGTCAGCCCTCCTCCCGCCAGTTACCTCTAGTAGGCTGCCGAAAAAAAACGCATAGGGTTACCCGATTGCAATTGTCAGATTTTGTGGAGGCGAAGAGGTGTCTAAGCGGTGGCGCAGCATACCGCGTTCATACTGATTTGATTGAATATGAAGGCGGTGCGCGACGGACAAAAGATCAGTGCGGCTAGACGGCAGCATAACCGGCAAAATGTCTCAACCTTATGCACGAGAGGTTCTCTTAGCGCTGGTTTTTGGTTCTCCGTGAACGGCACATCTCTTGCTAACAAGACGATAAGACAAGAAGAAGGAGGTGAGAATAATGAAGATCAGAACATCAGTTTTCGCCGGCTTGCTTTTCCTTAGCTCCCTGGGAGCGGTTAACAGTGCGATAGCTGAGGACGGTGTCATCTCGAAGCAGGAATTCATGCCAGGCAGCTACTGTCATGAGAAGTTCCGGGCGATAGAGCAGAACACTTTAGGCTCAGACCATCCGACTCTCAAAAGCGCGGACAGTGGTGATGTCATAGATTACTATGGACCGTGCGATGAGAGCCCGACCGGAAAAGATCAAGCCTGGAATCAGAAACTCGATTGGCTTTTCTTGCAAAACGCACAATAGGCGTCTCTTTGGTGGGACCAGCGAGGAGAGGCTCAACCTCGCCTCGCTGCGCGTTTATCAGCGTATCGAAGACGACAGCTTCGAAATCGGGAAGATCGCATGACGGTCGGAAATCAATACGACAATCTTGATGTGATGCTCTGCTGTCGACGAATGAAGCCACCCTGTCCGGGTCTGGCACAGCGAATTATTCTCAAGGCGCAAGGTATACAACAAACTCCGCCTGTGGCTTCGCGTCGATCACCGAGTTCGAGCAACCCTTCTCCGGCACGAGAGAGACAAGCGCGTCATGGTTCGTCATAGCGCAGTAGGGGCAAAACAAACATTGCTCTTGCCACCCTGCGCCGCAGCGACTCCAGTGAAAATAGCGGCTGGCCTCGATGCCACGCACTTCAGCGATGGCCGGCCAACCACGGCGAGCCACGGTTGCCACTCCGGGTATTCGCGTCTCAGTTCAACGATATGCTTATCAAGGGAAGGCATCATCCGCGGCTCAGCTCATCCGCCTGGCGGGCAGGTTCCAAAGGCGGATGTTTAGCGCTAATAATCTGCGGGGTTTTCCAGAAGGGTTGCGAGCCTTCATTTCCACGACTTTGGATGCATCCATGCGATGCAAGTCTAGAAGACCCGGCATGGTCCGCTTGGATTTCTCCGCCAGGAGAATCATCAACGCCGCCGAAGTCGAGGCGGCCGAAACGACGAAAAGCATTCCCAGAAGAGGAGAGTCGGACCAGATAACGTGAACGGGGACTGGAAGGTGTACAACGTAGTCACCGAGGACATAAGCCTGGTCAACAATTACCGCGCGCAGTTCAGCCGCGTGCTGGCAAGGTCTTCGTATCAGGAGCTAGTTCATAGAATGAAGGATAAGACGCCAGGCTTAGGATAAGAAATCAAAGAAAGAATCATTGGTGTGAAAAGGAAAATGTTGCAATTTCTCGAGCGAATGGCGGCCGGCAGCCGTCTAGGATTTTCACGTTTCCTCCTGAGTATCATTCTGCTCTTTTTGATGAGCACGCCAGGAGAGAGCGCTTGTGTAGACGATGCTTTATATGGGGTAGACAAAGACACACTGCTTATGGCTTCGAAGTCGGTTTATCGAGTTCTCGACGACTGGAGGGCCGTTGTCTTTTGGCTTCCGCTTTCTAAGGTCACTATTTGCGATCAAGTGGGTAACGTGGACGACGAAATGGCGATTTACTACGAAATTAGAAATCAAGATAAGAATCAAATGGTGCGGGCGATGAGAGAACGTTGATCTCCGATGGACGGATTGGTACGAAAAACTGCTTTTCGCCGCTAAACGCTGACCTCATCCGCAAAGTTAATGAGCCGAGAGACACGCAAAGCGGCGAGAAATAGCCTCCGAGCGGGTTTGAATCTAATCAGCGAAGGGAGCGAAATCCACTGCAACTGAAAAGGTAAATAACCATGAGACTAATGTATTTTCTCGCGTGTCTGGTCGTCAGTGTTTTGCTCTCCGCGTGTGCATCCTTCCAAGGCGCAGGCGACATTGCTCAAGGAAGACAAGCGCTGATTGAAGGCAACAACCAAGCCGCCCTGGGGTATTTTCAGGCTGCTGAGCAAGTAGATCCCAATTACATATACGGCACGGAGCTACAAGAGGGAATCTTGAGCTATCTGGGTAGAGCCCAATACCTCACCGGCGACTATGCGCAAGCGCGGTCTACATTGGAAAAAGCGCTCTCTCAGGATAAGGGCGACAATATCGCGCGGCTGTACCTCGGCCTTACCTTGGCTCGCCAAGGCGAGACCGAGAAGGGTTTGCAAGATATCGACGCGGGCATGAGAGGAATTTATGACTTTCTCGATTACATAACCGACAGCTTCAGGTTTTCCTTTGGGCGAGACTGGGATCCAGGACGAGACATACGTTCCGCCGTTGAAGGAGATCGCGCCATGATCGCCAGCGGTAAGATCGACTGGCCAACACTTATTGCCGATGGAGAATCGATAGCGATGAAGATCGAACGGGAGCCGGATCTGGTGCGGCAGCAAGAACAACATCGCCGATCCATGTTCGCTGACTGATCTGAAGAGTTAACCAGGCTTGGAGCGCAGCGGACAGGCCCGGTGTCATGAACGTAAGAGCTGCGAATCCCGTCCCGATCTTGAAAGACTTTA
>DASXQM010000347.1:0-8561 GCA_036507195.1 Pyrinomonadaceae bacterium
CCAGGTGCAGGCGACCACCCGCGTGGCGTACGGACCCTGGTCGTCGCCAGTCATGCTCTCGACGGCCGGCGGGGATGCGTGGGATCCGCAGGTCGCCCTGGGATCGGACAGTACAGCCACCGTGGTGTGGTCGCGAGCCGATGGAAACAATGAACGGGTGCAGGCAACCACCCGGGCGCCGAACGGCTCCTGGTCGTCGCCGGTCACCCTTTCCGAGGCCGGCGCGGATGCCCGGAACCCGCAGCTGGCGGTGGGATCGAATGGCGCAGCCACCGCAGTGTGGCGCGGCTGGGACGGAAGCAGTGACCGGATCCAGGCCTCCTCGCGGCCTGCGAAAGGAGTCTGGTCGGCCCCTGCCACGCTCTCGACCGTCAGCGGAGATGTCTACGACCCCCAGCTGGCAGTGGATCCAGAGGGGATGGTCACCGCTGTATGGAGTTGGTGGAACGTCGATCATGGCCAAGTCCAGACTGCGTCGCGGCCGCCGGGTGGGACGTGGTCGAGGCCAAAGACCCTTTCGAGCTGCTGCGACGATGCGCAATCTCCGCGGGTCGCCGCGGGCCCGGACGGCCGGGCCACTGCACTATGGCGCGCGACGCAATACGGCCTCAATGGGCATATGGTGGCAGCGACCCGGACACCGGACGGTTCGTGGTCGGCTCCGATCGTCGTGTCTGAGGTCAGCCTGCGCGCATACGGCGCTCAGGTGGCAGCGGGGTCGGATGGCACCGTTGCCGCGGTGTGGGAGCGGCGCGACGGTGCCGACGACCGGGCCCAGGCCGTGGTGCTGGTCCCGGTGCCCGAGGACGGCAGGAGGAAACGATGAAAGCGACGAAAACTGGAGTGTTCCAAGTGAAGCGGATGAGGTTCCCCATGGCGGCATCAGATCCAACCGTGGAGTGGAGCCGGCGCCGTTTCTTGAGACTGACGGGTACTGGCATGGTGGGCATAGCTTGCACGGCCGCGACAGGCTGGCCAACGGCGTGGGCCGCTGATCCGGCGCGCGACCCGGACCTCCTCCCTGGTGACGCGGCCCATGCCTGGCTCCGGGAGGTTTACAACGTCGTCTGGGGCGCTAACGACAGCACTCCGACGAACGCGGCGCGGATCTACTGCTATCTCTCGATCGCCATGTACGAGTCGGTTGCGTCCGCCTCGATCAGCCTGCGCAGCCTGGTTGGTCAGTTGACCGGACTCCGGCCGCTGCCGCAGACGCCGCCGGCAAGGACGGATGCTTCGTGCGTGATGGCGGGGGCGGCGCGCGAGGTCACCGACCACCTCTTCAGGTCCTCCAATCCCGAAGGCGATCGACTGGCTGGGCTCTTTTTGGATCAGATTTATTTGCGCCGGGCGGCGGGCGTGCCTGCCGGTGTGGTGAGCGCCTCCCTGGACCATGGCGTACGGCTTGGTCGCGCGCTGGTGGCGTGGATTGCTGCAGACGGATACGCTGGCACGCTGGGACGGACGTACAACCCACCCACAGACGAGTCACTGTGGCGACCCAGTCCGCCGAACTTCGGCACGGCCATCTCACCGTACTGGGCGGAGGTCCGCCCGATGGTGCTTCGAAGCGCCGACGAGGTGACTCCCGTCGCGCACGTGCCGTACTCAACCACCGTGGGTTCACCCTTCTGGCAGCAGGCCAACACCACCTATCAGACCGGCCTTGCGCTTACCCAGGCGCAGCGTGAGACCGCGATGTTCTGGCGTGACAACCCACACACGTCGGGGCTGCCGTCCGGCCACTGGATGCAGATCGCCCGTCAGGTGTGCGAGCAGCAGCAGCTCTCCCTGGCGCGCTCGGTCGAAGCCTACGCCCGCGTCGGGGTCGCCCTGCACGATGCCTTCTTGAACTGCTGGACCTGGAAGTACCGTTACAACCTCATCCGGCCCGTGGATTACGTGCACCTCCACATCAATCCCAACTGGAACACCTGGGTGGCCACGCCGGCGTTTCCCGAGTACACCTCAGGGCATTCGGTCGCCTCGGCGGCGGCGTCCTACGTGCTCACCAACCTCTTCGGTGATCTCGCCTTCACCGACCAGAACGCCATCCCCGAGTGGGGCACGCGCCAATTCGGCTCCTTCCGTGAGGCGGCCCAGCAGGCCGCCATCTCCCGACTCTACGGGGGCATTCATTACCCGATGGCCATCGAAGCCGGCCTCAACCAGGGCGATGCCATTGGATCGCTGGTGGTCGAACGTCTGCAGACCCGTCGGTGAGGCCAGGGCGCGTACCGCGTCGCCCGCGCGCGCGAGCAGCAGCGCGATCTTATAACTGATCCCCAGGGCGAGCCGTTCAAAACCGCAGGCGTGCTGCGCCGGGCGATTGAACCAGGGACTTTTTAACTATAGGAGATTCGAATTATGTATCACCGCAACAGTAGGCTGAGTTTCAGATGTTTCATGTGAGCGCTGCTGGCAGTCCTCTTGCTGGCCGCTTCTGTCAGTACACAGATCAAAAGGCCACGCGGCGATGATTACAAACCGCCACGGCGAAGTTCGGGGCAAGCCAAAGGGGCCGAAGGCGCAGAAACCATGAGCGCCAGCCGCGTACTTTGCCGGTTATTCAGTCGGCGATTTGAAACTGTGAACCTCTAACCAGCTTCTAACCTCAGCCTTCTGACAAAAAGAGAGGCGGGCGACCCTCGCAATCGCCCACCTCATCTCAACTAGTCACACCTTTTGAGAAAAATGGAGGGCAAGTGAGGGTCGCGACTATCTACCTCACCCCGAATTGCTGCAAGCATTTCGCAAGTCTTGACCCGGCAGATTAACCGCAGAGGACGTAAAGGATTTCGCAGACGAGCGCCGAGGCTAGTTCCCTCTGCGAAACTCCGCGACAACCTCTGCGTCCTCGGCGGTCGCCTCTTAACCGAATCGCAGACTGAAAGTCTATGTTACGGCGAACATCACAGACTAAAGTCTATGCTACTTAGCATGCACACGGCGTTCATCGAGTTGAAGTGACCGCTGACAGGGACGACATTGTCAAGCCGAATGAAAGAGGAGAAAGGCTATGAAAAAACAGTGCTTGCTTTTCGTCGCTTTGCTCTCCGTTCTCTTTGCTGCCGCAAGCTCTGCGCTGGCGCAAAGCGAGCGGCCAAACGGCAAGGAGAAGGAAAGTTCTCAAGCGAAGGCTCTTGCGTTTACACACGTCACAATCATAGACGTTGCGGCGAGAGATTCCAGGCGCGCCCTCAAGCCGAATCAGACCGTGGTTGTCACGGGCGATCGCATTACGGAAGTCGGCGGTAAGGTCCGCATGCCGAGAGGGGCGCAAGTGATCGACGCTTCGGGCCAGTACTTTATCCCGGGCCTGTGGGATATGGACGTGCTCGCAACTGCTACGGTTTTCCCGTTCTACGTCGTCAACGGCGTCACCGGCGTCCGCGACATCGGCAGCCCACGCCCGATTGCGGCACTGCTTGACATCCGCAAGGATGCGGCTGCAGGGCGACTTGTGGCACCTCGAATCGTCGCGACAGGCAGGCCTCTCGACGGCCCTTTTCCGGGACGCCAACACCACACTCGTGTCGCTAATGAGGTCGCGGCGAGACAGGGCGTTGTTACTCTGAAGCAGAGCGGCGCGGACTTCGTCGCCGTGTTTGACATGCTCCCTCGCGAGGCCTACTTCGCAGTCGTGGATGAAGCAAAGCGGCAAAACATCCCGTTTGCCGGAAGCGTGCCAATGTCCCTGAATGCCGCCGAAGTCTCTAACGCAGGCCAGCAGAGTATCGAACGTTTGCCGACTATGTTGCCCAGTTGCTCGAACCGCGCAGAGGAAATCATCAATAAATATGCCGACGTTCTGCGCGCTCCGACCGCGCCCCCGCAGGGTTTTCGCGTCCCATGGCAAACCCTGCTCGACACGTATGACACGAAGCGGGCGGCAGCGCTGTTCAGCATATTGGCGAAGAACGGCACGTTTGTCACGCCGATGCTCGGGCATTGGGCCAACGTCCACCTCGATTTTGAAACGGATCACACAAATGATCCGCGCATGAAGTACCTGTTGCCAGCGCTCAAACAGTTCTGGGCTTCGTCACAGGGCAGGTTCGAGAAGGAGTTTGAGCAGACCCGCGAGAGCAGCCAAGCGGTCACAGAGAAATTCCTGGAGATGGTGAAAGCGATGAATTCTGCTGGCGTAAGATTGCTGGCTGGCTCAGGCACGCCCGGGCACCCATTCGAGTGGCCAGGCTTCAGCCTGCACGAAGAACTCGAGTGGCTCGTTAAAGCCGGCTTCACACCAATTGAAGCGCTCCAGGCAGCCACACTCAACCCGGCTCGATACCTCGGTAAAGAGAAAGAACTCGGCACGGTCGAGCGGGGCAAACTCGCAGACCTGGTGTTACTCGATGCCAACCCGCTGGAAGACATTCGCAACACACAGAGGATAGCCGCCGTCGTGGCGAATGGTAGATATATGGACAAATCAGAATTGCAAAGGATGCTCTCGGAGCTCGAGGCTGCGGCTAATAGGAAATGAGGCTGTGCTGGACAAAACGATGCCCGGATCGGCGACCACGGGCAATCAGTCTCTCCTGACCGACGCGGCGAGCGGCGAGTGGCATTTCAAGTCCAAGAAATCGCTGAGCCGTGGCATCTGGCAGATCAAGGCCACGCTCTCCGACGGCAGCATGCACACCGCGTTCATCGAGTTGAAGTGAGAAACATAGACTTCAGTCTGTGATTAGGTAACACAGACTTTAGTCTGTGATTAACGAAAGAAAAAAAGATGAGAAGTACATTCTTGAAAACAATCGGCGGGGTTGCTTTGGCAGATAGCCTAAATCGCCGTAGCAATGTCGTTTCGGCACCTCCGGCACCACGCACGCGGACCGCCCTGAGCAAAGTTGCAGCATGCACACGCTGCGCGGCTCCTATCTATTCGCCACGCACGCGTGGAACATTGTTGGGGGTGTTGCACAACCGAAAGCCATCGTTGAAGGCATCGATTTCAATGGAGATGGTACGCTGGTCAGTCCGTTCGCCAGAGACACATGCACCTTAGCGCAAACCATAAGTGGATTGCTCAGTTTCATTGTGGCAGATTTGTGACGTGAATACAGGCAAACAGGTATGAATGGTTGTTACTGGCTGTACTCCGAAGCGGCTGCAATCTGTGAAAAATGTTAATAGATCGTAAGAGCCGTAACTGGATGGAATCGCCTTAACCGTTCTTTTAACCAGTGGGTCGCAGGTTCGAGTCCTGCTCGGCTCACCACTATTTCAGAAAAGCGGTTGGCGGTCGGAGGCCAACCGCTTTTCTTTTGTGACAAAATTGAGGCGAGGCTAGCGGCAATGTTCCAATTCTGCTACCGCAGCTCTCTTCCTTCATCAGTTGCGTTGCGATCGCTTCCTCAGAAAGTGTCCCTCGGTTCCAGGTTCGGGTTGACGACGCTCGGGACGTTGCAGCGGACTCCCAGCACCTTGACTTCATCGACATCATTTCACTAACGACACCCACCCCTCTATCCCCTTTCCTTTGACACTGGACTATTTCAGGAATATAAGTCGCTTGTCATCAAGCAAGCATAGGCAGCGGCAGAACGGGCCGAAGACTCTCATGGAGCTTTCGCGAACGAAACTTTCGCGTAACCGAAACGGCAGCAATTGAGCAGAAGAAGCGGTATTCATCTTCTTTGGAGAGGGTAGATAGGAGCGCATTGAGTCGGCGCTTCTTGATTAGTAATAGGAGTTCTTTCACAGGAGACTTTAGCCATGAAAAGATCAACTTCACATCAGCTCATTTGTTTACTCGCCTTTATCTTCGCCACGTCTGCCAGTTGCGCTTCTCCGCCAAAGGCTCCCAAGGCGGTAAAGACCGTTGCCTTTATTACCAATGCCACGTCCGACTTCTGGAAGATCGCGCACAAGGGATGCGAGAAAGCTGATGCCGAACTCGCCGATGTGACAGTGGCATTTAAAAGCACAAACACCGGAACGGCAAAGGAGCAGGATGGACTCATTAGAGACGCGCTGGATATGGATGATGCTGATGCCATCGCGATCAGCGTGATCGATCCCGTTGGTCAGAAGCAGGTGATTAACGACGCGGCGAAGAGGGCTTTGGTCATTACTCAGGACAGCGACGCACCGGATACTGACCGCGCGCTTTACCTGGGCGCCGACAATCGTGCCGCTGGACGCCAGGCCGGAGAACTCATCAAGAAAGCTCTACCGCAAGGTGGAAAGATCATGGTCTTCGTCGGCAAGCGCGACGTACAAAATGCCCGCGAACGATTCGACGGACTAAAGGAATCGCTACAAGGATCGAAGGTGGAGATTATTGACCTTCTAACCGACGATGCCGACCCAGGTCGCGCCAGGGAAAATGCTTATGAAACGCTGAAGAAGTATCCCGACATAGCTGGCATGGTCGGTTTGTGGTCCTACAATGGCCCCTCGATTTTGCAAGCGCTAAGACCCGAGGGTAAGATCGGACAAATCAAGATCGTGTGCTTCGACGATGAACGAGCGACACTAGCGGCGATCAAAGAAGGAGCAATCTTCGGCACGGTGGCGCAGCAACCATTCGAATACGGTTACCAGGCAGTTCAGATGGCAGCCAAGATCCTAAAAGGCGACCATTCGGCGGTTCCAGCGAGCAAAACAATCCTCATTCCGACAGTTGTCATCCAGAAGAATAATGTTGATGACTACACCAAGAAATTGGACCACTTGCTCGGTATCACCCCAGGTTAACCAGGGAGAAATGAACAGATCTTCTGGACAGACGGGCTGCGTTCCAAGCCTTACGCAACAAATCCAAGGTTTTTGGCAACTCCGACGGCGCAAGGTACGGAATGGTTGCGGATTATGTCACCAGAATGGTGACACTTTCCGGCACCTTGCAGGCGCCAGAATAGTGGTGCTTATCTGCTAATCACATTTGGGAGCCAACTGGCCACCTTTGAGAGGCCCATTAGTCGTCATCATGCGCGTCGGAATAGGGGAAAATGTTTGCGAGTACAGCGCGCATTTTTACGTGACCGTACAATATTTCCAGATAGCAAAGAAACTGGTGAAGCAATGGCTGTGAATTTTGATTATTCTCAATTGCGGTGACAACTTCCAGCGCCAAAGTTTCGTAGCCCCTCCAGTCTTTGTACATCAGATACTGCATACTTCCATCTCGAAACTCCAGTACCTTTCGTACCACTTTCCGGAGAATATCAGGATTAGCTTGTGTTTCGGCGTGCTGCAAAATCCTCATAAGCGATGATAGATCCCTGCATAGAACCAGCGATTGCTTCATTCTGAGCTCTGAATCGTTGAAAAGGGTGGCGCCATCCACCGAGGGTTTGAACACCTGGAGAAGCGTTATGGTTGACTGTTGGAAGCAGTTGGTCAGTAGACCGTGGGCGTGGAGAATCTTCCCGTAGACCAGTGGCGTTGATTGGTCGGTTACGCTGCGTACCAGTTCCCGCTCAAAAATCCTTCGCAAATCGTGGTTAATTCCGTAGACAATCCCTTCCAGGACTTCACGGAGCCTTTCGCTAACGCCCTCGCTGGGGATCGCTCGCGTCTCGATGAACTCAATTAAGCTATGAGCCTCAAACTGCAGCACTTCGAGCAAAGAAAGGTTTTCGAGCAGAGTATCGAGTTTATGGAGGTTACTCTCAATTCGGGACAGCCAATCGAAAAATCGAACCAGCTCCGCGAGAATGTTTTGCACGATTTCACGGACGGCAGGGCTCTCAATGTGCTGTATTACCGAGGTGGTTTCGCGTTC
Source organism: Pyrinomonadaceae bacterium (assembly GCA_036507195.1). Lineage (GTDB taxonomy): Bacteria > Acidobacteriota > Blastocatellia > Pyrinomonadales > Pyrinomonadaceae > PSRF01. The sequence continues at coordinate 7,739 of DASXQM010000347.1, forward strand.
CAGGTTAGCTCGAAATTGCTGCTCGTTTTCGGTCGCTGAATCAGCTTGAACAGCATCACTCAGCAAAAGCGGCTGGAGCATTAAATCGTCGGAGATGGCAACGTGGGATGTAGACATTGTGGAGTCTTATTCGGCGAACCAGGCGCCGTCGATAAAGGGTTCAATATGCGGCCCCGGACACCCAATCAGTCGCGGGATAGACGGTGGCGAAGGAGGGTTGATGGTGCGGCTTGCGATGTCAACGGGTGTTTGTAAAACAACACGGTGGGACTGGCCCACCGCCGTTAGGGCAATGCGCATGCCACTGCCTCTAGTCATTGGTCGCTCCTTGCCCTATTAGTCACAATTTGATCACCCTTCGGGCTGTGACCTTGAAAGGCCAGGCTGTATAAAGCCCATCACGCGAGGCGGCGCAGCGGTTTCAATATAGGGCCGATAGGTCATATAGGTCCTATTTCCTCATACATTGCACAATGTCGAATACAAGCTCACAATGCCTTCAGAGTTCTCTACTAAAGCCATTTCAGATCGAGTCTCTCGGTTACAGCCCGGAAGCTATCCGCAGATTTCGCAGATTACAGAGACACGCAGATCCGTTATGAATCACAATAATGAAGGTGCAGAATGCTATGAAGTTTCCCGTATCTATTCACAAATTGATTCCAGGTTTACTCGTCTTGATCCTTATAGGTTTGTTTATTCCGCAAACGGCTTTCGCTCAGAAGGAAAAGCTGGGCATTGTGAATTACACGCCGCCTAACGGTTGGAATAAAACACCCAAGGAAAACGTGGTGGCGTTTAGTACCCTCAACGCAACCACCGG